>DHLY01000026.1:11594-32411 GCA_002405525.1 Proteobacteria bacterium UBA4656 | reverse complement strand
TAGAGGAAGAAGTTCACCTCGCTGCGGTGCGCCCAGTCGGTGAACACGTACCACTCGCCATCGGCGACCGGGATCGAGTACCGCGCGGTGACGTTGGCGATCCACTTCGGCGCCTGCGGCAGCGGATTGCCATCGATCGACACCAGGCCTGCGCTGGGGCCACGCGGATCGCGCACCGTGCAGCCCGAGCCGCACGGCTGGACGAACAGGTTGGGGTCGTCGATCTCGGTGTCGTTGTACGACGCGCCCACCGTGACCAGCAGGTTGTCGGTCAGATAGGCGTCGAAGTCGAGCTCGAAGCCTTGGCCATTGGTGCGCTCGGCGTTGATCAGGGTATTGAAGTTGGCCGCCCCACCGACTGCCGTCAGCTGCTGGTCGTCGACCCGATAGTCGAACACCGTGAAGCCGACCCGCGCCCGGCGGTCCCACAGGTCTGCCTTAATGCCCGCCTCGATCGAGGTCAGGGTCTCCTCGTCCGCAACCGAGATCGAATCACCGAACAGAATGCGCCCCTGAATCGAGGGCGCGCGGAATCCCCGGGCAAGGCGGCCGAACACGTTGACGTCGTCATTGAGCGAATAGACGACGCTCAGGTCGCCACTGACGTCGCTGGCGCTCGGATCGGCCACCAGCGGACCGATCGGTCGGCCGCCAATCGGCGACTGGAAGCGCCGCGCACTGAAGTCCTTGCGATCGCGGGTGTAGCGCAGGCCGCCGCGCAGGGTCATGGCCTCGCTCACGTCGTACTCGCCGGAGCCGTAGACCGCCCAGGCTTCGTTCTGCTGATCCTGCTGGGCGAAACCGTTCTGGCGACCGCCGGCCAGTGTGTCGAAGGAAAACGAGTCGACGGTGATGTCCTCGTAGAAGTAGAACAGGCCCGCTTGCCAGTCGAAGGCGCCCCACTCGTCGGATTCGAAGCGCAATTCCTGGGTCAGCTGCGAGTGATCGGACAGCCCATCCGCCGACTCCGACGGAAAGGGGATGAAGCCCGGACCGAACGGCGGCGCGAACGACGCGCCAAAGCCGCCGTCGATGTCGCCGCGACCAAGGAAGTCAAGCGTCTCCCAGCCGGTGATCGAATGAGCCGTCACCGAACCGAGGTCCCAGCGCAGGCGCGCGCTGGCGCCCCAGGCGTCGAGTTCCTGTCCATTGTTGCCGTCGATCGCGATGCGGCCCTCATCGAAGCCCGCCACCACACTGTTGCCACCGCGCTGGATGATGTTGGCGCGGAACAGGCGCGACGTACCATCGAGACTGCGCGCATGCCAGTTGAACAGGGCGTCGAAGTCGTCGCCGGGCGCATACCGCGCCTGCAGACGCACCGCGAACTCGCGGTAGCCTTCCAGCTCGTCGACCTTCGCGTTCGGGGCCACGTTGTCCACCCAGTCGTCGCGGCGCTGGTAGACCATCGCCGCGCGCACCGACACCGTGTCGCTGACCCCGCCGCCGACCGCGCCCTCGGTGTTGAAAGTGCCGAAGCGGCCGTAGTTGCCGCGCAGGTAGGCGTCGAATTCCGGCGTGGGCTTGCGCGACTCGAACTTGATCACGCCGGCCGGGGTGTTGCGGCCGAACAGCGTGCCCTGCGGACCGCGCAGCATCTCGATGCGGTCGAGGTCGAACACCGGGAAGCCCTTGAGGATCGGGTTCTCCTGCACGACCTCGTCGTAGACCAGCGACACCGGCTGCGACGCATTGAGATCGAAGTCGGCGTTGCCGAGCCCGCGCACGTAGAAACGCGGGAACGTGCGGCCGAAAGAGGATTCGATCTGCAGGCTGGGCAGGCGCGCGCTCAGGAAACGGATGTCGTCGCCGGCAGCCCCGATGTTGAGCAGTTTCTCCGGCTCCACGATGGTGACCGCGATCGGCACCTTCTGCACGTCTTCCTCGCGGCGCTGTGCGGTGACGGTGACCGTCTCTAGCTGCGCGGACCGGCTGCCCTCCTGCGGTTCCGGCGCGGGCTCAGGATCGGGCGCGGCGACGGCAAGGCCCATCGGCAGGGCAAGCGCGATCGCGATCGCGAGGCGGCTGCGCGCGGCGGGTACGGTCGACGTGGGGCATGGAGTGGCTGCCATCTTCGTTTCCTCGGCGTGGTTGGCGGGGCGGCGCCGGCTCGCGGAACGCCGTCCCGGTGCGTTTGCTTCACGACCCGCGACGCCCGGATCGGCAGCGACTCGCGCTGGCCGAACAGGGAAAACGCCACGGGAGGACTTTGGTGCGGATCAACGGCGCGGGCGAATTGTTACAACTACGTTAAGTCGACCCGCGAAGAGTAATCCGATTGCACCTCGCGGGAAAGCGCCACCCGCCCTTGATGGAAGGCCTGCGGATGCGGCAACAATGAGCACCGGCATCCCCCAGGCGCGAGCCATGGCCCCGTTCACGATCCTGTGGCACAGCCAGACCGGCGGCACGCAAGCCATGGTCGATGCGCTGGCCGACGGCGCTGCTGCGGCTGCGCCCGAAGTGCCGACCCGGCGCTTGCACGCCGCCTCGGCGGCGGCCGACGACGCGCTCGCGGCCGGCCTGCTGGTGTTCGCCACGCCGGAGAACCTCGGTGCCATGAGTGGCCTGCTCAAGGACTGGTTCGATCGCGCCTATTACGACCTTCTGGATCGGGTGAACGGCAAACCCTACGCGCTGCTGGTCTGCGCCGGCTCCGACGGCCACAACGCAATCCGCCAGGTCGAGCGGATCGCCACCGGGCTGCGCCTGCGCCAGGTGGCTGAGCCGCTGCTGGTCAACGTCGGCGCGCAGTCGCCGGCCGCGATCCGCGCGCACAAGACATTGCCGGAAGCCGAACTCGCGCGCTGCCGCGAACTTGGTGCGACCCTGGCGGCAGGCATGGCGCTGGGAATCTGGTGACCCGCGGCCGGCACGCTGCGCGACATCACGGACTGGACCCAGCGATGAGACACCGGAATCAGCGCCGGCAACCCGTCCCGGGCACGCGGCGTGAGTGGATTCGCTCACGCGCGACGGGGGTCCGCGTTGCCGTTCCGCAGTGGCCTTCGTGGTGCGTGCGGAAGGCTCTTCCGCCGCTCTTCAGTGAGGGTGGCCGCCCGTCCCGTGGACATGCCCGTGGGCGACCTCCTCGTCGGTCGCCGCGCGCACCCCGGTGACCTCGATCGAAAAATTGAGATGCTCTCCGGCCAGCGGATGGTTGCCGTCCACGGTCACCATCTCGCCGGAGACCCGCGTCACGGTGACCTGTTGGGCGCCCTGCGGCGAGCGCGCGGTGAACTGCATCCCGGCCTCGATCCGGTCGACGCCGGCGAAAGCCTCGCGCGGCACATCCTGGACCAGCTGCGGATGACGCGGGCCATAGCCTTCCTCCGGCGCGACGCGCACCACGAAGGCGTCACCGGCGCCGCGACCGGTCATCGCATTCTCCAGCCCCGGCACGATGTTGCCCGCCCCATGCAGGTAACTCATCGGTTCGCGCCCGTGCGACGTATCCAGCACCTCGCCGGCATCGTTGGTCAGCGTGTAGTGGAAGGATGCGACGATGCGGGCGGCGATCTGCATGGCGGTTTCCTGCGCGGCGGTGAGGGCAACGGCGCAGCAGCGCCACGGCGTCACGTTAACGCCCGGCGGCCGGCACGGCAAACCTCGCCCTTCGCTGCGTGCGCGTCGCGACCCCGCTAACCTTGCGGCATCGACCGTTGCCGGATCGCACCATGCCGCCATTCCAGTCCCTGCGCATCGACCAAGCGGCCGTGGCAGTCGCCGAAATCGTTCTGGCCGGACCCGGACGCAGCCCTGCGATGGGGCCCGACTTCTGGCGCGAGTTGCCGGCCGCGGTCGCTGCGCTGGAGGGCGACCCGGCGCTGCGCGCGGTGGTGGTGCGCGGCGACGGCGGGCAGTTCTCGTACGGGCTCGACCTCGCCGCGATGGCAGCCGATCTCGGATCGATCCTCGGTGACGGGGCCGCCGGCCGACCCCGGATCATCGAACTCGCGCGGCGCATGCACGAGGGATTTGCCGCCATCGCCGCCAGCCGGCTGCCGTTCGTCGCCGCGGTGGACGGCTGGTGCATCGGCGCCGGCGTCGAACTGATCTGCGCCTGCGACCTGCGGGTCGCGGCCGCCGGCGCCCGCTTCGCGCTGCGCGAGGTCAAGGTCGGCATCGTGCCCGACCTCGGCGGAATCCAGCGGCTGCCCCACCTGGTGGGCGAGGGGTGGGCACGGCGGCTGGCGCTGACCGGCGCCGAAATCGACGCCGACAGCGCGCGGCGGATCGGACTGGTGGAGGAAGTCGCCGCTGACGGCGCGGCGGCGCTGGCGGCCGCGCGCGGGCTCGCAGTGGCAATCGCGGCCAACCCGCCGCTGGTCGTGGCGGGCATCAAGCAGGTGATGCATGCGCGGACCGCCGGCGCGGTCGCCGACGGCAACCGCGAAGCCGCCACGCTCAACGGCATGCTGCTGCAGTCGGAGGACTTCACCGAGGCAATGCGCGCCTTCATGGAGCGGCGCGCGCCGGCGTTCCGCGGCCGCTGAACGGATGACCCTGCACGCGCCGCGCATCGTGGTGGTCGGCGGCGGCCCGGCCGGACTGATGGCCGCCGAGTGCGCAGCCGCGGCCGGCGCCACGGTCGACGTCTTCGAGGCCAAGGCTTCGGTCGGCCGCAAGTTCCTGGTTGCCGGCAAGGGCGGACTGAACCTGACCCATTCGGACCCTTTCGGACGGTTTGTCGCGCGCTACGGCCCGCGCGCCGAGCCGATCGCCCACTGGCTGCGCGCCTTCGACGCGGACGCGCTGCGGGCATGGGCGAGAACGCTCGGCGTGGATACCTTCGTCGGATCCTCAGGGCGCGTCTTTCCCACCGACCTCAAGGCCGCGCCGCTGCTGCGCGCCTGGCTGCGACGGCTGCGTGCCGAGGGCGTCGCGATGCGCGTTCGCCACCGCTGGACCGGCTGGCGCGCCGATGGCGCGCTGGCCTTCGACACTACGGGCGGCTGCGTCCACGCGCACGCCGACGCGGTGGTGCTGGCGCTCGGCGGCGCGTCCTGGCCGCAACTCGGCGCTGACGGCGCCTGGGTGCCCTGGCTACGGGCACAGGGCGTGGCGGTGGCCGATCTGGCGCCGTCGAACTGTGGCTTCGACGTCGCCTGGAGCGCGCCCTTCGCGCAGCGCCACGCCGGCGCCCCGCTCAAGCGGGTGATCGCGAGCGTGGTCGACGCTGACGGGAGAGGCCACGCGCAAGCCGGTGAGTGCGTAGTGACCGCCAACGGACTCGAAGGACAGCTCGTCTACGCGCTCTCGGCCGCGCTGCGGGACACGCTGGCGCGGCGCGGCGCTGCACGGCTGGTGATCGACCTGCTGCCACAACGCAGCGAGGCTGAACTCGCCACCCGGCTGTCGCGGCCGGCCGGTTCGCGCAGCCTCAGCGAGCACTGGCGCCGGAGCGCCGGGATCGATGGCGTGCGCGCGGGTCTGGTGCTGGAGGCGATCGGCCGCGAGGGCGCGCGCGACCTCACCGCCGTGGCACGCGCGCTCAAGGCGCTGCCGGTCGACGTCCTGCGCCCGCGCCCGATCGCCGAGGCAATCAGCAGCGCCGGCGGCGTGCGCTTCGAGGCGCTGGACGAGCACCTCATGCTGCGCGCCCTTCCGGGCGTTTTCTGCGCCGGGGAAATGCTCGACTGGGAGGCGCCGACCGGTGGCTACCTGCTCGCCGCGTGCTTCGCCAGCGGCCGGCTGGCCGGCGCGTCGGCCGCGCATTGGGCGCGCGGCGCACACGGCGGAAAGGCCGTCGCGCAGCGGCAGGCTCGGGCACCGCGCTGACCGCCGCGTACGACCCGCCACCAGCGCGGCGCATACGGGACAGCGCCGACGCTCAACTGCCGGCCCGCGCCTCCAGCGCCGCCCAGCGCTCGTAGGCGGCTTCGAGGTCCCGCCGCGCCTGCGCGAGCCGCGCATGGTGCGCGGCAATCTCGCCCGCCGCCGCGCGGTAGAGCGCAGGATCGGCGGTGCGCGCATCGAGCGACTCGATCTCTCGCTCCAGGGCCTCGATCCGTGACGGCAGCTCGTTCAGTTCGTGGGTCTCCCTGAACCCGAGCCGTCGGCGCGCGGGGGCGGCACCAGACGCAGCACCCGGGGGCGCCTCGCGCCGCGCTGCGGACAGCGCGGGCGCCGGCGGCCGGGCCACGGTTGCAACCGGCGCGCGCCGCTGCCGCACCCAGTCGCTGTAGCCGCCGACGTATTCACCGACCCTGCCCTCGCCCTCCATCACGACCGTCGACGTCACCACCCGGTCGAGGAACTCGCGGTCGTGGCTGACCAGCAGCAGGGTGCCGGGCCAATCGGCCAGCAGTTCCTCGAGCAGTTCCAACGTCTCGACGTCGAGGTCGTTGGTGGGCTCGTCCATCACCAGCAGGTTGGCGGGCTGGGCGAAGAGTTTGGCCAGCAGCAGGCGGTTGCGCTCGCCGCCCGACAGGCGCGTGATCGGTGCCCGCGCGCGCTCCGGCGTGAACAGAAAGTCCTGCAGGTAGCCGAGCACGTGCTTGCGCTTGCCTCCGACCTCGATCGATTCGCGGCCCTCGGCCACATTGTCGAGGGCGCTCCAGTCCTCGCGCAGCGTCGTCCGGTACTGGTCGAAGTAGGCCAGCTCCAGCCCGGTGCCGCGGCGCACCTCGCCGGCCTGCGGCGCAATCTCGCCCAACAGCAGCCGGATCAGGGTGGTCTTCCCGCTGCCGTTGGGCCCGACCAGACCGATCCGGTCGCCGCGCCAGACCGTAAGGTCGAGCTCATCGACCACCAATCGTGCGCCATGGGCGAAACGCACGCCGCGAGCCTCGATCACCTTGCGCCCTGACGCGCCGGCCTGCGCGGGATCGATCCGGGCCTCGCCGGGCAGGTCGCGCCGCGCGGCGCGCTCGCGGCGCATCACCTCCAGCCGCCGGACGCGCCCAGCATCGCGTACGCGGCGCGCCTTGATTCCCTGGCGGATCCAGGTCTCTTCCTGCTCCAGCAGTTTATCGAAGCGCGCGTTCTCCTGCGCCTCGGCATGCAGGCGCTCCTCGCGCCGGCGCTGGTATTCGTCCCAGTCGCCGGGCGACGAGATCAGACGGCCACGATCGATCTCCACGATCCGAGTGGCCAGTGCGCGCAGGAAGCGGCGGTCGTGGGTGACGAACACCAGACAGCTTCGCCAGTCGCGCAGCACGCCCTCCAGCCACTCGATCGCCTCCAGGTCGAGGTGGTTGGTCGGCTCGTCGAGCAGCAGCAGGTCCGGCTCGGCGATCAGCGCGCGGGCCAGCAGCACGCGACGCTTCATCCCGCCCGAGAGCGCACCGAAGTCGGCCTGCCCGTCGAGGCCCATCCGCGCCAGCACCGCCGCCGCGCGGCGATCGGCATCCCAGCCGCGCTGAGCCTCGATGCGCGACTGCACTGCGGCGAGCGCGTCGGCGTCGAAGGTGTCGGCATCGCCGAGCCGGTGGAACTCGGCGAGCAACGCGCCCAGGCCGCCCAGCCCGCCGGCGACCACCTCGAACACGGTGCCGGCAAGGTCCTGCGGCACCTCCTGCGGCAGGTCCGCCACGCGCACCCCGTTCTGGCGCCTCACCTCGCCGATGTCCGGCGGCAGCGTGCCGGCCAGCAGGCGCAGCAGGGTCGACTTGCCGGCGCCGTTGCGCCCGATCAGCGCCACGCGCTCGCCCGGCTCGAGGGCGAGGTCGACGCCGTCGAGCAACAGCGGGCCGCCGACGCCGAGGTCGACGCCGTGGAGGGCGAGCAGAGGCATTACCAGATTCTAGCGGCGAACCCGCGGCGCGACGGTCGCGTACCCGGCGCGACGGGTCAGGCGTGCGGCGGAGCGTCGGCCGGCGCGCAGTCCCGGCGCCCGGCGCAGCCGCCGCAGGGGGTCGCGGGCATCCGCACCGACGGTGCGGGGGCCAGTCGCCGCCCCAGACGCCGCAGCAGGCGGCCGCGCGCCGGCCGCAGCAGCACGATCGCCAGTCGCCGCCGCAGCTTCGGCCCGAGGCCCGGCGCCTGGAGTCGCACCAGATGCACCACACTGGCCACGACCGCGATCGCAACCACCGTCCACTGCACGACCAGCCCGGCACTCATCCGAACACCCGCACGGCGACCTGGTAGGTGGCGAACGACGCCAGCCACGCCAGCGCGAACAGATAGCCGGCCGCGATGCCGGCCCGGCGCCAGCCGTTGGTCTCGCGACGGATCACCGCGATGGTGGACAAGCACATCGGGGCGTAGATGTAGAAGACCAGCAGCGACAACCCGGTGGCCACCGTCCATTCGCGCGCGACGACGGTCGACAGCTGCGCGGCCAGCGCGTCATCGCCACCTGCCTGCAGTGCGTAAACCGTACCCAGTGCGGACACCGCCACCTCGCGGGCGGCCAGGCCCGGCAGCAGCGCCACGCAGATCTCCCAGCCGAAGCCCAGTGGCGCGAACAGCGGCTGGATCGCACGCCCCAGCATGCCGGCGAACGAGTGGTCGATCGGCGCACCTGGCGCGCCCTCCGGCGGCACCGGAAACGACGCCAGAAACCAAAGCAGCACCGTGAGGGCGAGGATGATGCCGGTCACGCGGCGAAGGAACACCGCGCCCCTCTCGACCAGTCCGATCGCGAGGTCACGCGGGTGCGGCAGACGGTAGGACGGCAACTCCAGCAGCAGCGGATGCTCGCCGTCGCGCCCGCGCGCACGCTTCATCGTCCACGCCACCAGCAGCGCGCTGGCGATACCGGCCAGGTAGAGCGCGAACAGCACCAGCCCCTGCAGATTGAGGACGCCGGCCACTTCGCGTCGCGGGACGAAGGCGCCGATGAGAAGGGTGTAGACCGGCAGGCGCGCCGAGCAGGTCATCAGGGGCGCCACCATGATCGTCGCGAGGCGGTCGCGCGGGTCTTGGATCGAGCGAGTGGCCATGATGCCGGGGATGGCGCACGCGAAACTGGACAGCAGCGGGATGAAGGATCGACCGCTCAGGCCGGCAGCCGCCATCAAACGGTCGAGCAGGAAGGCAGCGCGCGGCAGGTACCCCGACTCCTCCAGCGCCAGGATGAACGTGAACAGGACCAGGATCTGCGGCAGGAAAACCAGCACCGTGCCGAGTCCGCCGAAGAGCCCGTCGGCCACCAGGCTGCGCAGCGGCCCGTCCGGCAACAGTCCGGCGATCCCGCCGCCCAGCGCGGAGATCACGCCGCCCAGCGCATCCTGCAGCGGCGCCGCCCAGGCGAACACCGCCTGGAACACCGTGAACATCACCAGCGCGAGCAGGCCCAGCCCGAGCACCGGGTGCAGGACCACGCGGTCGATCGCCTCGTCGACCGCTGCGGTTCGGCTGGGCATGCGCACGGCCAGCGCCAGCAATCGACGCACCTCGGCGTGCAGATCGCCGGCATCCGCTGACTGCGGCGGCGGCGGCAGGCCGGCGTCGAGCCGGGCGACCAGCGCCGCAGCGCCGCCCCGGCGCACCGCGACCGTTTCGACCACCGGGACGCCCACTTCGCAGGAAAGTTGCGCAAGGTCGATAGCGATGCCGCGTCGGCGCGCCACGTCGATCATGTTCACAGCCAGCACCATCGGCCGGCCCAGACGCCGCACCTCGAGCGCGAACCGAAGGTGCAGCCGCAGGTTGGTGGCATCGACCACGCACACCAGCGCGTCGGGCGCCGGCTCGCCGGGGAAGGCGCCGCGGCAGACATCGCGGGTGATCGCCTCGTCGGGGCTGGCGGCGTCGAGCGAGTAGGCACCCGGCAGGTCGAGCACACGGAATGCACGCCCGCCCGGCGCCTCGAACCGTCCCTCCCTGCGCTCGACCGTGACGCCGGCGTAGTTCGCGACCTTCTGCCTGCTGCCGGTGAGGCGGTTGAACAGCGCGGTCTTGCCGCAGTTCGGGTTGCCGACAAGCGCGACGCGAAGCTCGGCGACGGCGCTCACGCCGGCTCCACAGCGATCCACACCCGCGCGGCCTCGGTGGCGCGCAGCGCGAAGCGGGTGAAGCCCACCTGCACCAGCAACGGCTCGCGGCCGAACGGGCCGCACGCCACCATCCGCACGCTTTCGCCGTCCACGAACCCGAGGTCGCGCAGCCGACGCGCGATCACATCCGCAGTGGATTGGTCGTTGACTTGGCGGACCGTACCGCGCTGGCCAACCGCCAGGTCCGAGAGCTTCACGGCGCTCACCCAGAATGAGAATTGCTCGCATTGTAACCCAGGCCACGTTCGAGGCCAGCTCCGGAATCGAGGCCGGTACCGATGGCGTGCGGGCTAAAATCCACACCCTGCCACCGAGCCCGCGCCATGCAAACCGTCCGCCTCGACCGTCACGCCGCAGTCGCCCGCCTGCACCTCGCTCGCCCCGCGCTGCACAATGCGTTCGACGACGTCCTCGTCGCCGAGATGACCGCACTGCTGGTGGAGCTCGACGCCGACCCCGCGGTGCGCGCCGTGGTTCTGAGCGGCGACGGTGCGACCTTCTCGGCCGGCGCGGACCTCAACTGGATGCGCCGCATGGCAGCCGCCGCGGAAGCCGAGAACCGGGAGGACGCGCTGCGCCTTGCAGGCCTGATGCGCACCCTGAACTTTCTTTCCAAGCCGACGCTCGCCCGGGTCAACGGATCGGCCTACGGCGGCGGCGTCGGACTGATCGCATGCTGCGACCACGCGATCGGCGTCCCGGAAGCCAAATTCGCGCTTTCCGAGGTCAAGCTCGGCCTGGTGCCGGCTGTCATCTCGCCCTACGTGGTGGCCGCGCTCGGACCGCGCCACGCGCGACGCCTGTTCGCTAGCGGCGAGGTCTTCGAGGCCGCGGAGGCGCACCGCATCGGCCTGCTGCACCAGATCTGCGACCCCGGGACGCTCGACGACGCGGTCGAGCGCGCCCTGCACTTCCTCGCCAAGGGGGGACCCCTCGCGCAGCGCGAGGCCAAGTCGCTGGCCCTGCGCATGGCCGGCATGACGCCCGACGCGCAGGCCGCGATCGATGCCGCCAATGCGGACCTCATTGCGCGCCTGCGCGGGTCGCCCGAGGGCCAGGAGGGGCTCGCCGCCTTCCTCGCCAAGCGCGCGCCGCGGTGGTGACGTTCACCCGCGCGCCTTGGCCGCGTGCCGCGGCGCCAGAGATGCCCCGTTCATCCGGCCAGCGCGACATCCGGTCTGGCGCGGCCGCGGCGCGCGGCGCGGCGATCGGGGCGCCGCGCCCGATCGAAGGTAGACTTGACGGACCGGCGGTCGGCAATCGCGGGAAGCGGCGCCGGCGGGCTGCGCTCCCGGCCTGCCCCGAGGGTCCGGACACGGAGACACCTGCCGCGCCGGGTCGACGGTGGTGCGCAGGGACGCGCGATCCTCGGCGGCGTGGTGCCCCGCATGGCGCCCGCGCAGCGGCCTGCCGCGTCCGACGAACGCCCCCCGCCTCCCCGCCGGCGGTCCATCCACCCCACCTGAATCCGCTGTGGCCAAAGCCCGATGTTCGACAAGATCCTGATCGCCAACCGCGGAGAAATCGCCTGCCGCATCGCGCGCAGCGCACGGCGGCTCGGCGTGAGCACGGTGGCGGTTTACTCCGACGCCGATGCCGCCGCCCGCCACGTGCGCGCCTGCGACCAGGCCATGCACATCGGCGGGCCGCGGCCGGCCGACTCCTACCTGCGCGGCGAGGCGATCATCGCCGCCGCGCGGGCGACCGGGGCGCAGGCCGTGCACCCCGGCTACGGTTTCCTCAGTGAGAACGCCGACTTCGCCGAAGCCGCCGAACGCGCCGGGCTCGTGTTCATCGGACCGTCCGCCGGATCGATGCGCCGCATGGGCTCCAAGGCCGGCGCCAAGGAACTGATGGCGGCGCACGGCGTGCCGGTGGTTCCCGGCTACACCGGGGCCGACCAGGACCCGGCGCTGCTCGCGCGCGAGGCCGAACGGATCGGCTTCCCGCTGATGATCAAGGCCGCGCATGGGGGCGGCGGCAAGGGCATGCGCATCGTTCGCGCCGCCGCCGAGTTCGGCCCGGCGCTGGAGAGCTGCCAGCGCGAGGCGCGAGGCGCGTTCGGACGCGACCGCGTGCTGCTGGAACGCTACGTCGAGCGCCCGCGCCACATCGAGGTGCAGGTGTTCGGCGACCGCCACGGCAACACCATCCACCTCGGCGAGCGCGAGTGTTCGGCGCAACGCCGCTACCAGAAGGTGATCGAGGAGACGCCCTCGCCCTTCCTCGACGCCGCGCTCCGTGAGCGGATGGGCGAGGCCGCAGTGGCGGCGGCGCGCGCGCTCGACTACGTGAACGCCGGGACCGTCGAGTTCATCGTCGCCCCCGACGGCGCGTTCCACTTCATGGAGATCAACACCCGCCTGCAGGTCGAGCACCCGGTGACCGAGATGGTCCTCGGCGTCGACCTCGTCGAGTGGCAGCTTCGGATAGCGGCCGGCGAGCCGCTGCCGTGGACCCAGAAGGACGTGCGTCCGCGCGGCCATGCGATCGAGGTGCGCCTGTACGCGGAGGACCCGGAGCGAGGCTTCCTGCCCGCCAGCGGGCGGCTGGATCGGCTGGCCCTGCCCGCGCCCACGGCCGAAGTGCGGATCGACAGCGGCGTCGCCGAGGGCGACGCGGTGACAATCTTCTATGACCCGATGATCGCCAAGCTGATCGTGCATGGCGACGACCGCATGGCCGCGCTGGCGCGGCTGCGCGCGGCGCTCACCGAGACCGAGGTCACGGGCCCGCGCAGCAACGTGGAGTTCCTCGAGCGACTGCTGCGCCACCCGAGGGTGGTCGAGGGCAGCATCGACACCGGTTTCCTGGACGGGCACCTCGACGAGGTGCTGCCGCGCCCCGAAGAGCCGTCGCGCGCCATCGTCCTCGCCGCCGCGGCCCTGTGCCTGCTCGACGACGAGTCGGCGGCGCGCCGGGCCGCGGCGCGCGGAACCGACCCGCACTCGCCATGGGCGGTGGCCGACGCCTGGCGTTCCGGGCACGCGGGGCGGCGTGTGGTGGCGCTCGGCTGGCGCGATCGGCGGATCGAGGTCTCGGCCCAGGGGCACGACGGCGTCTACCGGATCGACGACGGCGCAGGCGCGGCGCTCGCTGCCGGTGCGCGCCTCGCCGACGGACTGCTGACGCTTGCGCTCGATGGCCAGGGACTGCGTCTGCGCGTGCATCGCGCCGAACATGGATTCACCCTGCACGATGGCGAGCAGCGCGTACGCTTCGAACGGCTGCGCGCCTTCGCCTTCGAGGGCGACGCCGACGCCGGCAGCGACCGGATCGCGGCGCCGATGCCCGGCCGCGTGGTCCACGTGCGCGCAGCCCCTGGCGACGCGGTCGAGGAGGGGCAGGAACTGCTGGTGATGGAGGCGATGAAGATGGAGATCACCCTGCGCGCGCCACGCGCCGGAACCGTGGCCGAAGTCGCGGCCACGGCCGGCGAGTTCGTCGAAGCCGATGCCGTGCTGATCCGCTACCTGGAGATGCGGGAATGAGCGCGCGCGCGCTGTGTCTGCTGCCGCTGCTGACCCTGCTCGCGGCGTGCGACGAGACGCGCTTCGCAGTCGACCCGCTCGGCGAGCCGCGGGCCTGCGAGTCCGGGCTGGACGGCGTATGGCGCATCGAGGATGACGGCGCGCCCGAGTACGTGCACCTCCGACCCGACTGCGAACTGCGCCTGCTGCGCCCAACGATGGGCGGCGAAGGAGGCGTCGATTTCGACGCCGCGGCGCGACACACGGTGCAGCTTTCGCCCGCGATCGGGCGCATCGACGGCGTGCTGTACCTCGCGCTGACCGACGACGACTTCCATCGCGCCGCGGACGACGCCTCCGTCGACCGCCGGCATGCCGAGGCGAGCGGCTTCCACGTGTTCCGCATCGAAATGCGCGGCGAGCAGGCCACCGTGCGTGCGGTGGACCATCGCGAGGTGGCGAAGGCGATCATCGACGAACGTCTGCGCGGCTCGGTGGCCAAGGACGAGCGGGGGCTCAAGAATCGGCTCGATCTCGACCTCGACGCCTCGCGCGCCCTGCTGCCCGAACGCTGGCTGTTCCGGCGCGACGATCCGCTGCGCCTGGTGCGCGTGCGGACACAGGATCTTCCGCCGGCGGTCCGTCGCCAGGTCGCGGAGGCGCCGTGAGCGTGGTCCGCGTGGTCGAGGTCGGCGCCCGCGACGGCCTGCAGAACGAACCGGCCATCGTCGCCGCCGCCGACAAGGTCGAGCTCGTCGAACGGCTCGCCGATGCAGGCCTGTGCGCCATCGAGGCCACCAGCTTCGTGTCGCCGAAGTGGGTGCCGCAGATGGCGGACGCTGCCGCGGTCTACGCCGCGATCCGCAAGCGTCCGGGCGTTCGCTACCCGGTGCTGGTGCCCAACCTGCAGGGTTACGAACGCGCGCTGGCGGTCGGGGCGAGCGAAATCGCGGTCTTCACCGCCGCATCGGAGGCCTTCAACCGCCGCAACGTCAACGCGTCCATCGACGAGTCGATCGAGCGCTTCAGGCCGGTGCTGGAACGCGCGCGCGCCGATGGCGTGGCGGTGCGCGGCTACGTGTCCACGGTGCTGGGCTGCCCGTATCAGGGCGAAGTGCCGCTGACCGAGGTGGTGCGAGTGGCCGTGCTGCTGCACCGCGGCGGCTGCCACGAGGTCTCGCTCGGCGACACGATCGGCGTCGGCACGCCTTCTCGGGCGCGGCAGATGCTGCTCGCGGTGGCGCAGGAAGTGCCGATGGCGGCGCTCGCGATCCACTTCCACGACACCCGCGGCCAGGCGCTCGCCAACGTGTACGCCTGCCTCGATGCCGGCGTGCGGGTCGTCGATGCGGCGGTCGCCGGCCTCGGCGGCTGCCCCTATGCCGCGGGCGCCGGCGGCAACCTCGCCACCGAGGATCTGGTGTACATGCTCGACGGCATGGGCGTGGAAACCGGGATCGATCTCGGACGGCTGGTCGAGACCGGTCGCTGGATCAGCGCCCGGCTCGGCCGCGAAACGCAGTCGCGGGTCGGCCGCGCCGCCGCCTGAGGCCGCGCGGTGAGCCCACGGGAAGCCCTCGACCGGGCCCGCGCCGCGTTCGCGCGCGGCGATGACCGCGCCGCGATCGACGAGATCACGGTACTGCAGGCCCGTGGAGGCGCGGACGACGAGGCGCTCGCGCTGGGCGTGAACGCCGCCCTGCGCGCCGGCAGACTCGACACCGGGGCAGCCTGGCTGGAACGCCTGCACGCCGCGCATCCGGACCAGTCCCGCTTCACGCGGTTGCTGGCCACGGTGCACAACAACCTCGGCGCGCGCCGGCTCGACGCCGGCGACCTGGACGGCGCGGGATCGGCGTTCGCGCGCGCGCTGACGCTGCTGCCGGACCACACCGATGCCCTGTTCAACCGCGCGCGGCTGGCCCTGCTGGCGCGGCAACCGGCCCGCGCCCTGCATGACCTGGCGCGCCTTTGCGAACTGCGTCCCGACGATCCCGCCGCCGCGCTGCTGCGAGCGGAGACCGAAGTGGCACTCGGCGCCGACGATGCCATGGACCGCCTGCGGGCCGCGATCGGCGACGCAGGCCTGGCAGCGGCGGACCCGCTGCGCCTGGCCCTCTGCCTCGCCGACGGGGGCGATACCGACGGGGCACTGTCTCGGGTTCGGGCGGAAGCACGCCCGGAACGCATCCTCGCTGCCGCCGACGTCGCCTGGCGTCTCGCGGAGAACGGCGAGGACGCGGGCGCGCGCGCGGCCAACGCGCATGTCGCCGCATGCTGCGACAACGGCGCGCGTGCGCCCGGGCTGTATGCCGCGATCGCCGCGCGGCTGACCTTGCCGCAGGTCTATGCCGACCACGCAGCCATCGATTCCGCGCGTGCGGGGTACCGAGAGGGCCTCCGGGATCTCGCAGAAACGTTCGATGACCGCGCCCTGGCGCGCTGCGCCCCGCTGCTTGAGCAGCTCGCCTGGTCGAACCAGATGCTGGCCTACCAGGGCCGCGACGACCGCGAGCCTTCCGCGTTCTGGGCACAGTTCCTCGTTCGCGCGGCGCACTCGCTCGCGCCCGCGCTCGCGGCGCCCCCGCGCGGCGGCCGCGGTCCGCGCCGCCGGATCGGCTTCATCAGCGCCGCGTGGCGACGGTCCACCATCGCGGCCTACTTCCGCTCCTGGATCGAGACTGCGGCCGCGACCGGCAACGAGGTCGTGGTCGTGCAACTGCCGCCGACCTTCGACGAAGTCACCGAGCAACTCGGGCGGGTCGCCGGGCGTCTCGTGCGTCCGCAGGGTGCGCTGCACGCGATCGCCGTCCAGTTGCGCGCGCTCGACCTGGATCTGGCGGTCTACCCCGACCTCGGCGTCGACGGTCGAGTGGCCGTGCTCGCCGCGCTGGGCATGGCGCCGCGGCAGGCGATGGGCTGGGGGCATCCGTGCACCTTCGGCCTGCCGACCGTCCACGACTTCATCGGCTGCGCGACGATGGAGCCGCCTGGCGGCGAAGACCACTACACCGAACGCCTGCGCCTGCTGCCGGGCGCCGGCACGGCATGGCAACGACCCGATCCGCCACCGCCGGCCACGCGCGCCGCGCTCGACCTGCCCGAGGGACCGCTGTTCCTGGTGCCGCAACTGCCCTACAAGGTCCATCCGGATACCGATGCGCCGCTGGCCGCGATCGCGGCGGCGGAACCGCGCGCCACGGTCGCGCTGTTCGCCGGCGAACGCCCCGGGCCCGTGCGCCTGCTGCGCCGGCGCCTGGCTGCCGCGTTCGCGGCGGCGGGCGCGGATCCGGTCCGCCAGTTGCGCTTCCTGCCACAGGTCGATCGGCGCCGTTTCCTCGCCACCTGCGCGGTCGCCGACGCCATGATCGATACCCACCACTGGTCGGGCGGCAACACCACCCTCGACTGCCTGCATGCCGGCCTGCCCGTGCTGACCGTGCCTGGCGCCTTGATGCGCGGCCGACAGAGCGCCGCCATGCTGCGGGCCATCGGCGTCGACGAACTGGTGTGCGCCGATGCCGCCGCGCAGGCGCGTGGCGCGCTCGCGTTGGCGGATGATTGCGCCGCCCGCACCGCACTGGTCCGGCGCATCGCGGACGGCCTTCCGGCGCTGCTGGCGGACACGCGCGCGCAACGGGCATTCGGCGCCCTGCTGCAGGACCTCCTCGCGGAGCCGGTTTCCGATGCGTGAGCCCGCAGTCCCCGGCGACCCGCTCGGCGCCGCGCGTGCGGCCTTCGCGGCGGGCGACTGGCCGGCCGCGCTGGCCGCCGCGCAGGCGGCAGTGGAGCGCCTGCCCGGGTCCGTCGACGCGCTGGTGCTGGCGGTCAACAGCGCGCTGCGCTGCGACGCGCTGGCGCGGGCGGTTCCATGGCTGGAAGCCCTGCATCGCGCCCATCCCGGCCATCCGCAGTTCACCCGCATGCTGTCGACAGCGCACAACAACCTCGGTGCGCGCCAGCAGCGCGCCGGCGACGCGACCGCCGCACTGGGCTCTTTCGATCACGCCCTCGCTGCCTGGCCGGACAACACCGATGCGCTGTTCAACCGCGCGAAGCTCGCGCTCGCGGCAGGGCAGACCACGACCGCCCTGCCCGACTTGCGGCGCCTTTCCGCGCTGGCGCCGCGCGACGTCGCAGTCGGGGTGCTGCTGGCGGAAACCGAGATCGCGGACGACATCGCCGATCCGCCGTTGCGTGCGCGCGAGGCGCTCGCGCGACTGGCGGCCACTCCCGGCATCGACCGCCTTCGGCTGGCGTTCGCGCAGGCCGACACCGGCGATGGGGCGGGCGCGCTGGACGCGGTACTCGCGCTGTCCGACCTGATGCAGGCCGGCAACGCCGGCGCGCTCGCGCACCGGCTCGCCGAGTGTTCCGACGCCGCGCGCGCGCGGCGGGCCTTCGATCACCTCGCCGGGCTCGCCGGTCGCGGACGCGAGGCGCCCGGACTTCAATGGGCGATCGGCGCGCGCCTCGCGCTGCCCATGGTCTACCGCGACCTCGCCGAACTGGAGACGCATCGCGCCGGCTTCGCGGCCGGACTGGACGCCCTCGACGCAGAGTACGACGCCGTCGCGCTCGCACGCTGCGCGCCGCGTCTGGAGCAGCTTCAGTGGGCGAACTTCCTGCTGGCCTACCAGGGTCACAACGACGCGCCGCTCATGCACCGCTTCGGCACCTTCACCGGCCGCTGCCTCGACGCATTCGCACCGCCGCTGAGGGCGCCGATGCCACCACGAAGGCCCGGGGCGCCCCGGATCGGTTTCCTGTCATCAGCGTTCCGCCACAGCACCGTGGGGTCCTACTTCGCCTCCTGGGTCGCGACGGCGAAGTCGCGCGGCTGGCGGGTCGAGGTGTTCCAGCTCGGGCCGACGTTCGACGACTTCACCACCCGGATCGGCCGCGACTGCGACCATCTGCACCGGCTCGACGCGCCGCTGGACGCGATTGCCGGGATGGTGCGCGGGCGCGAACTCGACCTGCTGGTGTTTCCCGACCTCGGCGCGGACGCGCGGGTCAACGTACTCGGCGCGTTGCGCCTCGCGCGGCGGCAGGCCATGGCCTGGGGCCAGCCCACGACCAGCGGCAGCGACCGCATCGACTGCTTCATCGGCTGCGCCGGGATGGAGCCCCCCGATGCACGCGCGCACTACGTCGAGCCCGACCTGCGCTGGCTGCCCGGCATCGGCACCCATTACGCCGCGCCAGTGCCACCGGCGCGGCGGTCGCGCGCCGAACTCGGCCTTCCGGCCGGCCGGCTCCACCTCGTGCCGCAGTCCCCCTTCAAGATCCATCCCGACACCGACGCCATGCTGGGCACCATCGCGGCCGCCGATCCCGACAGCGTGGTGCTGCTGTTCGGCAGCGAGCGTCCTCGCAGCGCCGCGCTCCTGCGCGAGCGACTCGGGCGAGCCTTGCGCGCAGCGGGCGCCGATCCGGATCGCCAGCTCCGCTTCCTGCCGCTCGTCCCACGCCAACGGTTCCTCGAAGTCTGTGCAGTCTGCGACGTGATGGTCGATACTCCGCATTGGTCGGGCGGGAACACCACGATCGACGCGCTCCTGTCCGGACTGCCGGTGATCACCGTGCCGGGCGCATTGATGCGCGGGCGCCAGAGCACGGCCATGCTGCGCGCACTGGGCGTCGACGAGCTGGTTTGCCCGGACGCCGCCGCGCAAGCCGCCACCGCGCTCGCCGTCGCCGGCGACCCGGCGCGGCGAGTGGAACTTGCGCGGCGCATCGCGGCCGGCCTGCCGGATCTGCTGGCGGGTGGCGGGGCGATGAACGTGCTGGGCGACCACTTCGCCGCGCTGCTGACCGAGGCCGGCGCCGATCCCTCATGAGCACCGACCTCGACCATCTCGACGATGCTGCGCTGGTGGCCCACGCCAACGATGCGTTGCGGGCCGGCGACCTCGACCGCGTGATCGAGGGCCTCGAAGCCCTGCGGCGCCGCCATCCGGACAACGCCGCGCTGGCGCAGCGGCTCGCGACGGCGCTGAACAACCGCAGCGCACGACGCGCCCGCACCGGCGCACTGCGCGCCGCCGAGGACGACGTGCGCCGTGCACTGGACCTGGTCCCGGGGCATGCCGAGGCACGGTTCAACCGCGCCCGATTCCTCGTCGCGAGTCGGCTCTGGAAGCAGGCGCTCGAGGTGCTCGCCCGCCTGCGCGAGGACCATCCCCAGGACACCGAGATCGCGCTCGATCACGCCGAGGCGTGCTCGATGACCGGAATCGAAGGCGGCGACGCGATGCTTGCCGCTGCAATCGATCGCGCGCGCGGCGATCTGCGGGTCGACCGCCTGCGCCTGTCCACCGCGCTCGCCACGCTGGGCCGGTCGGCCGAGGCGCTGGCCGCGCTGGACGGCGCGGAGGCGGTGCCGGGCGCCCTGCGCACGGCGTGCGAAACCGGCGACCGCCTGCGCGAAGGCGACGACTGGCGCGCTGCGCGCGCCGCGTTCCGGGTCGCCGCCGCGGTCGGCGACAACGGCACGCGCAGCCCCTCGTTGCGCGCCGCGATCGGTGCGCGCCTCGCCCTGCCGCTGGTCTACGACAGCGCGGCGACACTCGCGGCAGCGCGCGAATCCTTCCTCGCCGGCCTCGACGACCTGGCCGCCACCTACGACACCGCGCGGCTCGCGCGCTGCGAACCGGCGCTGGAGCAGTTGGCCTGGACGCAGCAGATGCTGGCCTACCACGGCGCTGACGATCGCGCGGCGATGGCGGCCTGGGGCGACTGGCTGGGTACGGCGTTGCGCGCGTTCGTGCCGCGGCTCATGGACGCGCCGCCGCGTCGCCGCGGCGGCGGCCCGGCCCGCGTCGGCATCGTGTCCTCGCGGCTCTATCGCACGGTGATCGGCAACTACTTCGGCACCTGGATCGGCGCGCTGGCCGCGGCCGGCATCGAGGTCGTGGTGTTCCTGGTCGACACGCCGGCCGACGAGATCACGGCGGCGATGACCGCGCCGGCGACGCAGGTCGTGGCACTGGCAGGTTCGATCGAGTCGATGGCCGAGGCGATCCGCGGCGCGAGCCTCGACGCGGCGCTGTATCCGGATGTCGGCATCGACCCGCGCACCAGCCTGCTCGCCGCCATGCGGCTGGCGCCGCGCCAGTACGCTGGCTGGGGCCATCCCGAAACCACGGGGCTCGCCAGCATCGACGCCTTCGTCTCCTGCGCGGCGATGGAGCCCGCCGACGCCGCGAGCCACTACCGCGAGCACCTGCTGGTGCTGCCCGGCGCCGGCACGCAGTTCCTCGACCCCGGCGAGCCCGCGCCCTGCACCCGCGCCGAATTCGGCTTGGGCGACGACCACCGCGTGCACCTGGTGCCGCACGTGCCGCCGAAACTCCATCCCGACTGCGATGCCGTGCTCGCCGCCATCGCCGCGTCCG
>DHLY01000026.1:0-11416 GCA_002405525.1 Proteobacteria bacterium UBA4656 | reverse complement strand
CGAACGCCGCATCACGGCCGCGCTCGCCGGCGCCGGCGCCGACCCGGCGCGCCAGTTACGCTTCCTCGACTATCTGCCGCGCCAGCGCTTCCTCGGCCTGTGCAGCGTGGCCGACACCATGCTCGACACCCTGCACTGGTCGGGCGGCGCCAACACCATCGACGCCCTGCGCTGCGGCCTGCCGGTGGTGGCCTGCCCTGGGCGCTTCATGCGCGGCCGCCAGACGCTGGGCATGCTGCGCGAGATCGGCCTCGACGGCGAGCTCGCCGCCGACACGCCGGCGGCGATGGCCGCGCTCGCCACCGCCATCGCCGGCGACCGCGGGCGCCGCGCCGACCTCGCGCGCCGGATCGGCGAGCGCGTGCCGGCCCTGTTCGACGGCCGCGCCGCGCTGGCTGCGCTGGCGACGCGGCTGGGCGAGGACATCACGCGCCGCTGAGGTGACGCGGGCCGCGCCGCGTCAACGTTCCCAGCGGAACACCTCGTCCAGCGGCTTGCCGAGCGCGTCGGCGATACGGAACGCGGACTCGAGGCTCGGCGAGTACTTGCCGGCCTCGATCGCGGCGATCGTCTGCCGCGTCAGCCCGACGCGCTGCCCGAGTTCCGCCTGCGTCATCTCCCCGGCGAGGAAGCGCAGCAGGCGGATCTGGTTGCTCAGGCGCGGCTCAGGCACGCAGGCCGCGCCGGTAGCCGGCCACGATCAGGCCGCTGTGCGTCAGCTCGGCGACCGCGATGAAGAACAGCGCGGCGTGCACCAGCTGCCAGCCGGAGTCGCTGAAGGGCATCACGCAGCCGACGATGACCATGCCCGCCATCAGCACGTGGTAGGCGACGTGCGAGGCGCGGAGCTCGATCGCGCGGTCGCGCTCGTCGGGTTCCCCCGCCACGCGGTCCTTGCGGCCCAGCCACGACAGGCCGTGCGTGGCCAGCGCGATCACGCCGAGCAGGCCGAGCGGGATGGCCAGCATGCCGATGCGCTGCGCGTGCCCGAGCGCCTCGAACCAGGCGGGCGCGGCCGCCACCGCCACCAGGTAGGACCCGAGCACCACCAGCGAGACCAGCCAGACCCAGGCGAAGCGTTCACGAGCGAGCATGGGGATCCTCCGTTGCGAGCGGGCTCAAAGGTATAGACTCCCGAACATAATGTCAGGTATATCTAACATCATGTCCGTTATGGTGATAATCCATGGGCCGATGGCCCTTCACGACGCGCCACCGGCAGACCGCGGATCAGCGCACCGCCGTGCAGTGCAGCGGCACCCGCCGGCCGATCTCGAGCGTCAGCTCGTCACCCTTGCCGCGGATCGCGGTCGGCCCGTGCAGGTACAGGAAGCCCGAGGCCGCGGGCTGCTGCTGCAGCCGAATCTCGTCGCCGCCGCGAACCAGCACCGCGGCCGACTCCGCGGGCAGGAAGCGCACCGAGAACGCCTCGCCGCCGTCGCACTCGAAGTCGACGGTCCGCGCGGCGTCGCCGCCCGTCGCCCCGCGCGGACCGGCCGCGCAGGACGCGAGGGCCGCGGCCAGTCCGATCACGCCCAGCGTTCGCAGGATCATCCGCGTCTCCCCGCGCCGCGGCGGCGGCGCCTCAGCCCAGCGTGAACGCGTCCGCGTCGAGATGGAAGGGAAAGCGCGCGCGGTGCGCGCGCAGTCCCGCGGCGGACAGGGTGGTGGTCACCACCTGCGGCTGCACGCCGCACTCGACCAGCGGCTGGCCCAATGGATCCAGCGCCACGCTGCCACCGAGGTAGGTGAGCTGGTTGCCGTCGGTGCCGGTGCGGTTCACGCCGATGCCGTAGCTCAGGTTCTCGATCGCGCGCGCGCGCAGCAGGGTCTGCCAGGCGTAGTGGCGCGGCGAGGGCCAGTTGGCCACGTAGACCAGCAGGTCGTAGTCGAAGTCGCCCGCCACCGTGGCGTCGAAACGGTTGCGCGCGAACACCGGGAAGCGCAGGTCGTAGCAGACCATCGGGCAGACCCGCCAACCGGCGAGGTCCACCACCAGCCGCTGGCTGCCCGGCGTGTAGCGCTGGTGCTCGTTGGCGTAGCGGAACAGGTGGCGCTTGTCGTAGCTGGCGTGCGATCCGTCCGGCCGCATCCACAGCAGGCGGTTGAAATGCCGCTCGCCTTCGCGCACCACCACCGATCCCGCGACCACCGCGCCGACCTCCGCGGCCAGCGCGCGCAGCCACTGGATGGTCTCGCCGTCCATCGGCTCGGCGTTGCCGAGCGTTTCGTTGGTGAAACCGGAGGTAAAGGTCTCCGGCAGCAGTACGAGGTCCGTGCGGCCGGCGGCCGTACGCACGAGGTCGCCGTACAGCGCCCGGTTGCCGGCGGGATCGTGCCAACGCGTGTCGGCCTGGACCAGGGTCACGCGCAAGTCGGCGGCGTCGGCATGCATCGATCGGTCCTCAGAGCCCGGCCAACCGCTGCGCGGCGGCTTCCAGTGTGGCGTCGGTCTTGGCGAAGCAGAAGCGCACCAGCTTCATCTCCGGCGGCGTCTCGTAGAAGGCGCTGACCGGGATCGCGGCCACGCCGCGCTCGCGCACCAGCCACTCGCAGAACGACAGGTCGTCGCGGTCGCTGATCGCCGAGTAGTCGACGATCTGGAAGTAGGCGCCGGCCACCGGCAGGAGCTCGAAGCGCGTGCCCGAGATCAGCGACGCGAAGCGGTCGCGCTTGGCCTGGTAGAACGCCGGCAAGGTCACGTCGTGTCCCGGATCCTTCTCCAGCACTTCGGCCAGCGCCCACTGCGCCGGGGTGAAGGTGCTGAAGGTGACGTACTGGTGCACCTTGCGGAACTCGGCGCTGAGCGCCGGCGGCGCGATCGCGTAGCCCACCTTCCAGCCGGTGCAGTGGTAGGTCTTGCCGAAGGAGCTGACCACGATGCTGCGCGCGGCGAGTTCCTCGTGGCGCAGCACGCTCTGGTGCGAGCGCCCGTCAAACAGGATGTGCTCGTAGACCTCGTCACTGAGCACGACGATGCCGGTGCCGCGCACCAGTTCGGCCAGCCGGTCGAGGTCGGCGCGTTCGAGCACCGCGCCGCTGGGGTTGTGCGGTGAGTTGATCAGGATCATCCGCGTGCGCGGCGTGACCGCGGCCCGCAGGCGATCCCAGTCGATCGCGAAGTGCGGCAGGCTGAGCGGCACGTGGACCGCGCATGCGCCGGCCAGTTCCACCGCCGGCTCGTAGGAGTCGTAACAGGGGTCCAGCAGCACCACTTCGTCGCCCGCGTGGACCAGCGCGGCGATCGCGCAGAACAGCGCCTCGGTGGCGCCGCTGGTCACGGTGACCTCGGTATCGGGGTTGACCTCGCGGCCGTAGCAACGCTCGACCTTGGCGGCGATCTGCTCGCGCAGCTTCGGAATGCCGGTCATCGGTGCGTATTGATTCCGGCCCTCGGCCATCGCGCGCACCAGTGCTTCGCGCAGCAGCGCAGGCCCGTCGAAATCAGGGAAGCCCTGGCCCAGGTTCACCGCCTTGTGCTGCATCGCGAGTTGCGACATCACGGTGAAGATCGTGGTGCCGACGCGCGGCAGCTTGGAGGTGATCTGCATCGACGGGTCCCAGGCCTTGAACGGCGGCGCAGGATAACACTCGCGCCGCGACGGATTGTCGCGGCGCGATGGAGGCGTGCGGCTACCGCCGCGCTCAGCCGCCGAGCTGCGCCACCGCGTCGTCGAGCGCGGCACCGATCGCGCGGTCGAGGCGCGAACGGCTCTCCTGGCCGATGAAGCCTTCAGTCCCTCGGGCGGTGATCGTGCGGCCGCCGACTTCGGCCTCGATCGTGACCCGGTACTCGCGGCGCCCGGTCGAACCGGACTCGCGGATCTCGGTCAGTTCGTCCGGCCACTGGCGGTTCGCCGCGTCACGCACAAAGGCCGAGTTCGAGACCACGCCCGGCACGGCGAAGGCGCCTTCGATGAACAGAACCACCTCGGCCCTCGTGACCCGCACGGACGCGGCGGCACCTGCGGGAACCGGGACGTCCGCCAGCCGCTGCCGCAGGCGGTCGACGAGCCGCGGGCTGACGCGCCGTTCCGCCAGGATCAGTTCCGCCCCGGCGCCGGTGTTGCGCGACCCTGCGCGGGAGAGATGCTCGCGTGCATCCTCCACGGCGTAGCCGGCGGCGTGGGCGGCGCCGGCTGCGACGAGCAGCATGACCATGCCGGCGTGGACGATGGTGTGACGCATGGGTAGGTCTCCTTCTCGACGGGCATCGAGCGCCCTCGCCGAAAGGACGCGCGGCGCGCCGGGATCGTCGCAGGCCGGGGCCCGACCCGCTTCGGCTAGACTGGAGCGCCTTCGGCCCCCACGCTCAGCATCGCCATGGAACTCGATCAGGTCAAGGCCATCGTCACCGGTGGTGCCAGCGGACTCGGCCTCGCGGTGGCCAAGCATCTGGTCGAAGGCGGCGCACGCGTCGCCCTGCTCGACCTCGATGGCGACCGGGGCGCTGCGGCCGCTGCGGGCCTCGGCGCGAACGCGGCGTTCTGGGCGTGCGACGTGGCTTCGGAGTCGAGCGTCCAGTCCGCGCTGGTCCACGCGCGCGGCCACCTCGGCGGCCTCAACGTCGCGGTCAATTGCGCCGGCATCCTCGGCGCCGGGCGGGTACTGGCCAAGGACGGCCCGATGCCGCTGTCGCAGTTCGAGGCGACCGTACGGGTGAACCTGGTCGGGTCCTTCAACGTTGCCCGCCTCGCCGTCGCCAGCATGCAGCACAACGCCCCGGGCGAGGACGGGGAACGCGGGGTGATCGTCAACACCGCATCGATCGCCGCCTTCGAGGGTCAGGTCGGGCAGGCGGCGTACGCCGCCTCCAAGGGCGGCGTGGTGGCCATGACGCTGCCGATGGCGCGCGAGTTCGCGCGCATCGGCGTTCGCGTGATGACCATCGCACCGGGCGTGTTCCACACGCCGATGGTCGACGGCATGCCGCAGGCGGTCTACGACTCGCTGTGCGCGCAGGTGCCCTATCCGTCGCGCCTCGGCCGGCCCGAGGAGTTCGCCGCCACGGTCGCCTTCGTGCTCACCAACCGGTACCTCAATGGCGGGGTGATCCGCGTGGATGGGGCGGTGCGCTTGCAGCCCAAGTAGACCGACGCGCCGAGGGCCCAGGACTCCGATGCAAGCCTGCCACGGATCTTCTTGCGCTCGGGTCCACCTGTGCCAGCGAAACACCGGCAATCTGCGAAGAACCCTGGGCCCTCGGCCCTGTACCCTGGGCCCTTAACCGCATCGAAGCACAAGACCCACAACACACTGCACCCCCAAGGCCCCATGAAAGCCTACGACATCAAACGCGGCAACGTCGTCGAACACAACGGCAGCACCTGGCAGGTGCACGCGGTCGAGCGCAGCGCGCCGACCGGCCGCGGCGGCAACACCACCTATCGATTGCAGCTCTACAGCGTGCCGGGCGGCGCCAAGCTCGACCTGAGCCTGCGTGCCGAAGACGACCTACCCGAAGTCGACCTGATCCGGCGCAGCGCCACCTTTTCCTACCGCGATGGCGACAACCTGGTGTTCATGGACGCCGAGGACTTCACCCAATACCTGCTGGGACCTGAAGTCGTCGGCGACCTCGCGGGCTATGTCACCGAGGGCATGCAGGAATGCCAAGTCATGCTCAAGGACGACGTGCCCATCAGCCTCCAGCTGCCGCCCCAGGTGACGCTCACCGTGATCGAGACCGCGCCGGAACTCAAGGGCGCAACGGCCACCAAGCGCCCGAAGCCGGCCCGGCTGGAGACCGGGATCGAGATCCAGGTGCCGGAGTACGTGCTCAACGGCGAGCGGATCCGGGTCAGCACCGAGACCGGCGAATTCGCCGGTCGCGCCTGACCCAGCGCTGCGCCGGGCGAGCCGGTGGCGGCCAGCACCGCCGGACATGATCCCGCCGCGCGCCTGACGCGCGGCGCGCTCTACATGCTGACCAGCGCCCTCCTGTTCGGCGCCATGGCGGTGCCGATCCGCCTTGCCTCGGCGGAACTCCACCCCTTCGAAATCGCGTTCTTCCGCAATCTGTTCGGGCTGGTCGCCGCGCTGCCCATCCTGTACCGGCACGGATTCTCGATCCTGCGCACCGACAAGCTGCCGCTGTACTTCATGCGCTGCACGATCGGCATCGTGTCCATGCTGTCGGGATTCTGGGCCCTGGTGCACCTGCCGTTGGCGCAGGCGGTGGCGATCTCCTACGCGACTCCGCTGTTCATCACCATCGGCGCGGTGCTGGTGCTTGGCGAGGTGGTGCGCGCGCGGCGCTGGACGGCGGTAGTGGTCGGCTTCGTCGGCGTGCTGATCGTAGTCCAGCCGGGCACCGGCGACTTCAGTCTCGCCACCCTGGTCGCGCTGCTGTCGGCGCTGACCAGTGGCGTGGTGGCGATCAGCATCAAGTTCCTGTCGCGCACCGAGCCACCGGACGCGATCGTGCTCTACACCACCTTGATCTGGGTCCCACTGTCGCTGGTACCCGCGCTGCCGTTCTGGGTCTGGCCCTCGCCCTGGGCATGGCTGTGGGTGGCGCTCGCGGGATTCCTCGGAACAGCAGGCCACATGCTGTGGACGCGCGCCAACCGGCTGGCCGACGCCTCGGTGATCGCGCCGATCGGCTTCGTACAGCTGCCGGTGGTCGCCATTCTCGCCGGGCTGGTGTTCGACGAACAGGTCGGCACCGCTCTGATGGTCGGCTCGGCGATCATCTTCGCCAGCAATTTCTACATCGCGCGCCGCGAGGCACAACTGGCCCGCCGCGCAGTCACCGATCCGGACATCGGGTCCGAGCCGCCGAGCGCGCCGCGCTGATAGACCGTGAAAAACAGCCTCTCAGGCAGGCCATGGATGGCCCGCGCGCGGGTCGTGCACGCCAGTGCATGGCTCGCCATGGGAAAAACCCGAAGGATATGGGTTTTCTCACAGGCGCTGAGCAGCCGCACCGCTGCCGACGGTCGTTCACGGCGGCGCGCTGCTGGACAAGTCCCACGGGAGCTCTGAACGGGTTCCTGTGCCCGCGTTGCCTCCGTACGCCTCGGCGACGGGGCGGGCGCACAACCCCTGGAGCGGCCACGGGGCCTTGTTCACGGGCTCTCCAGGTCTTCATAGGTTTCGGGGCGGAAGCGCGGCGTGCACGCGGCGAGGAATGCCAGTTCCGCATGGCCGACCGCGGCGATGCGCTGGCGTACCCCGGGCGGGATCAACACCACGTCGCCCGGCCCGACTTCCTGCGGCGGCAGGTCGCCGACCTCGACGCGCCCGTGGCCGGAGAGGATCACATAGCGCTCGGTGCTGCCGAGCAGCCGATGCCAGCAGGTGACCGCGCCGGGTGCCACCCGCGCGCGCGCGATCGAAACCGCGGGGTCGTCGTCGGCGTTCGACCATTCGGCGATCCAGCAGCCCTCGCGGAACCAATACTCGGCGGCGGGATCGAAACGGCGGACCACGGCCTGCATCGGCGGCTCCACGGCGGCGGGCGGGCGTCGAGTGTAGGATGCGGCGCCGCCTCAGCGGCCGCGCATCGTCTCCGTCATGCCCTACCCCGGTCCGCTGCTGACCTCCGAAACGGCCGCCGCCCTGCGCGCCGCGCATGCGGCCGGCGCACCGGTCTGGTCGGGCTCTCTGGACCTGGGCCGCAGCCGCGCCGTGGCCGACCTGCGCGCGGACGGATTCGGATGGGCCGGACGGCGCTGGCCCTGGCCCGAAGCGCTGCGCGAGCGCACGATCCACTACTGGAACGGGGCCGCATGGGCGCCGGTGCAGCGCTTCGACAGCGGGCTGTACAAGCTGGTCCCGACCGCGTGGGGTCCGCCGACCTTCGAGATCGATGGCATCAAGATGCTGCCGACGGCCCGCGTGTCGCCATGGGACGACGCGGCAAGCAAGGCCGCGCTGGTGGAACCCCGTGGCAAACGGATCCTCGACACCTGCGGGGGGCTCGGCTACTTCGCCGCCGCCTGCCACGCCGCCGGCGCGGCGGACGTGCGCTCGTTCGAGAAGAGCGCCACCGTGCTGTGGCTGCGCGGCATCAATCCCTGGTCGCCCGACTCCGCCGCACCCGAAGCAGGCGGGCGGCTGACGCTGGTGCATGGCGACATCGCGCAGGCAGTCGCCGGTCTGCCGGACGCTTGCTTCGATGCCTGCCTGCACGATCCGCCGCGCTTTGGCGTCGCGGGCGAGCTCTACGCGCAGTCCTTCTACGGCCAATTGGCGCGCGTGCTGCGGCCCGGCGCGCGGATGTTCCATTACACCGGCGCGCCGAACGGGGTGAGCCACGGCCGCGACCTCGCGCGCGAGGTCGCGCTGCGGCTGGAACGCTCCGGCTTCCAGGCCCGGCGGGCGCTGGACGGCATCCTCGCCATCCGGGGACGTGCGGGCGCAGCGCCCCGGGGCTAGAAAGCCCCTGTACTACCCTCCTCCGGAGCGGAGACCGCTTCAGCGGCACGCGGGGGGAATTCCTTTCGGATTCCATCCATCTATCGCAGCCATCGAGTCAATTCATTTCCCAAATGAACGAATCTGGCGCAACATGGGTCACAGAGGCGGTTTTGGACCGCCCGGAGGAGAGACCGTGAACGTCGAAGCGAAATGTCCGTTTTCCAGCAAGGCCGGTACCGCCGCGGTGGCCGGCGTGCGCACCCTGGCCGACTGGTGGCCCAACCAGTTGAACCTGCGCATCCTGCAGCAACACTCGGCCAAGTCGAACCCGATGGACGAAGCCTTCGACTATCGGAAGGAGTTCCAGACCCTCGACCTCGACGCGGTGATCAAGGACCTGCGTGCGCTGATGACCGATTCGCAGGCGTGGTGGCCGGCCGACTACGGTCACTACGGTCCGTTCTTCATCCGCATGGCCTGGCACGCCGCCGGCACCTACCGCATCCATGACGGGCGCGGCGGCGCCGGTAACGGCGCGCACCGCTTCGCGCCGGAGAACTCCTGGCCGGACAACGGCAACCTCGACAAGGCGCGCCGCCTGCTGTGGCCGATCAAGCAGAAGTACGGCCGCAAGCTCTCGTGGGCCGACCTCTTCATCCTCACCGGCAACGTCGCGCTGGAATCGATGGGCTGCAAGACTTTCGGCTTCGGCGGTGGTCGCGCCGACATCTGGGAGCCGGAGGAGGACATCAACTGGGGGCCGGAGACGTCCTGGCTGGGCGACCAGCGTTACAGCGGTGATCGCGAACTGGCGGGTCCGCTGGGCGCGGTGCAGATGGGCCTGATCTACGTCAACCCGGAGGGCCCGAACGGCAAACCGGACCCGCTGGCCTCCGCACGTGACATCCGCGAGACCTTCGGCAGGATGGCGATGAACGACGAGGAAACCGTCGCCCTGGTCGCCGGTGGCCACACCTTCGGCAAGGCACATGGTGCCGGTCCCGCCAGCCACGTCGGCCGCGAGCCTGAGGGCGCCGACATCGAGGCCCAGGGTCTGGGCTGGCTGAGCAGCTTCGGCAGCGGCGTCGGTGCGCACGCGATCACCAGCGGCATCGAGGGCGCTTGGAAACCCAGGCCCACGTCCTGGGACAACGGCTACTTCGAGACCCTGTTCGGCTACGAGTGGGAACTCACCAAGTCGCCCGCCGGCGCGCACCAGTGGAAGCCCAAGGGCGACGCGGGCAAGGGCACCGTGGTCGACGCCCACGACCCGAACAAGTTCCACCAGCCGATGATGACCACCGCGGACCTCGCGCTGCGCTTCGATCCGGCCTACGAGAAGATTTCGCGGCGCTTCCTCGCCGACCCAGCCGCTTTCCACGACGCCTTCGCCCGCGCCTGGTTCAAGTTGACCCACCGCGACATGGGCCCGCGCGCGCGCTACCTCGGCAAGCTGGTGCCGAAGGAAGTGCTGATCTGGCAGGACCCGGTGCCCGCGGTCGACCACCCGCTGGTGGACGCCGCCGACATCGCCGCGCTGAAGGCGAAGCTGCTGGCCTCGGACCTCACCACGCAGCAGCTTGTCACGACGGCGTGGGCGTCGGCCTCGACCTTCCGCGGCAGCGACAAGCGCGGCGGTGCCAACGGCGCGCGCATCCGCCTCGCCCCGCAGAGGGACTGGGAAGTGAACCGTCCGGCGGAACTGTCGAAGGTCCTCGGTGTACTCGAAGGTGTCCAGAAGGCCTTCAACGCTTCGGCGTCCGGTGGCAAGAAGGTCTCGCTGGCCGACCTCATCGTGCTCGGCGGCGCCGCAGCCATCGAGTCGGCGGCGAAGCAGGCCGGCGTCGAGGTCACGGTGCCGTTCGCGCCGGGCCGCACCGACGCCACGCAGGAGCAGACCGACGCCCACTCCTTCGCGGTGCTCGAGCCCAACGGCGATGGCTTCCGCAACTACCTCCGGAAGGGATTCGAGGGCACGGCGGCCGAGCTGCTCATCGACAAGGCGCAGCTGCTGGGCCTGACCGCGCCGCAGATGACCGCGCTGGTCGGCGGCATGCGGGCGTTGGGTGCCAACTGGGACGGCAGTGCGCACGGCGTGTTCACCCAGCGCCCGGGCGTGCTGAGCAATGACTTCTTCGTGAACCTGCTCGACATGGGCACGAAGTGGCAGCGCTCGCAGGCCGACGGCAACGTGCTCGAGGGCCGCGACCGCGCCACCGGCGCGCTGAAGTGGACCGGGACGGTGGCGGACCTGGTGTTCGGGTCAAACTCCCAGCTGCGCTCCTTCGCCGAGGTCTACGCCGCCTCGGACGCTCAGGCGAAGTTCGTGCACGACTTCGTCGGCGCCTGGAACCGGGTGATGGACGCCGACCGCTTCGAACTGCGCGCGTGATGCAGGCCGGGCCCGGGGTTTCCTGCCCCCGGGCCCGCCCGCCCCCGACGGCAGGAGGCCGCGGATTCCGTAGGGTGCGATGAGCGCGGTGGATTGAACCGCCCCAGCCACGCGTGGGAGAAAGTGGCCGACGTTCGAAGCCCGGCAAGGCCGAGGGTCGGCGCATGATTGCGCTGACCGAACGCGGAGCAGGGGAGTGCGCAGCTGGATGACGGGGACGCTCTGGCGGGGGCCCTATCCTTGTCCCCTACCCCGCAAGGGCTAGGAGCTTTGCGACATGACTGGGACAAGTCATGCCATGCAGCACGCTGGCGACGAGAGGCATTCGGGCTGCCCCGGACGGAGGCTTCTATCCAGCTTCTTCCTCGAAGTAGTCGCTGTCGACCTTCGGCACTTTCACGACACGGGAAGACACTCCCAACTCGTGGTCGATCATGAGTCCTGCGAGGCGTTCTCCGTCGATCAACACGACGCCGTCCACCGACTTGGCAAAGTCCTTGGCTTGCTGGGTGTAGTCGGATGTTGTGATGAACACGCCCTTCCTCGCCTTCTGCCCAGCGAGCGCGCCATAGAACGCCTGCAACTCTTGCCTGCCCACGTTGCCCTGCCAGCGCTTGGCCTGGACGTAAACCTTTTCGGGTCTGTTGAAATTCAAGTGGG
>DHLY01000044.1 GCA_002405525.1 Proteobacteria bacterium UBA4656 | reverse complement strand
CGATCGAGGATGCTGTTGGTGCCTATCACGCTGGCCCCGGCCAGCATCATCAGCACCGCGCGCGGCGTCGCTGCGGCGCTCACGGTTCGCCTCGTGGACTCTCGGCGCAAGCCAAGGCACGACTTCCAGCGGCGGTTGCGACAATTCGACCTCCCGCGTGCCGTCGACGAGGTCGCGCTCGCGCACCAGCACGATGCGGCCGTCGCCGTCGGCCAGCAGCAGCCGCTCGCTGCGCCCGCGCAGCGTTGCGCTGGCGCCGGCGGCGGGCGGGAAGCGCAGTTCCAGCCCGCGCACGACGGGTGGCGCCACACCCTCCGCCGCAGCCTTGCGCGAAAGCCAGGCGTCGGCGGCGTCAAGCGCCGCAGAAAACTCCCCGACCGGGACCCGCGTCGATCGCGGTGACGCCAGCGCCAGCGTGACCGACACCGTGAGCGAGCCGCGCGGCTGGTTGCTGCGCACCGGCGGGTTCTCGGCCAACAGGTCGTCGCGCAGCGGAAAGGCGACGCGGCCATCGGCGGCGACCGGCACCCGGATCGGTCCGCCGCGCGCGTCGATCGTCACCTCGATGTCCCGCGGAGCCACGTTCGCCAGCTTGCTCTCGATTTTCTGCACCGCGCGCAGGTGCGGGTCGCCTTCGACCTCGAGGGCCGGCGACAGCGCGGCGTGGAGAACGGCATAGGGCGTGGACGCCGCATCGTCCGCGGCGCGCGCGATGCCGGCCACCGCAAGCACCGTCAGCAGGATGCCGATCCAGGCGGGGCGGCGGGCAGTACGAGCCATGCGCGCAGCATAGCGGAGCACGCCCCGCGCGGGTCGCGATCGTCCGCCGCACAGACGCGCGGGTGCGGCGACGCAGTGCCGACTCAGAGCCTGTGAAAAAAACCACATCCTGTGGGTTTTTCCAGTCGCGAGTCCGGCACGGGTCCGGACTCGCTCCCGCCAATCATGCCCTTGCGTGCATGACCCGCACGCGAGCCGTCCGTGGCCTGCCTGAGAGGCCGTTTCCTTCACCGCCTCTCAGGCCGGCGCAGGCCGCGCGCAGTCGTCGTCGCCGGCCGCGGCGGCGCGCGCCTCGCGCAACTGGGCGTCGCACGCTGCCACCACCGGGCCGGCGGCCGGCAGCGCATGCTCCGGAACCATTACAGACACCAGCCCGAGCGCAGGCAGTTCGCCCATCGCTCCGGTGAGGTACTCGCCCGCCACGTGGGCGGGAATGCCGGCTCCTTCGAGCGCGCCCTTGACCAAGTGTGCGTCGATCAGATTCTCGGCGCGGTAGACGATGCGCATGCGGGGACGCTAGCCGATGCGCGCCGCCGCGTAAACCGCGGACCGACGACGCGCCCCGCACGCCCCGACCGAGGGCGGGTGCACGGCGGCGCTCGCGGCGACCCGGGTCTGCCCCCGGCCAGGACGGCCCGCGCGGCACGGCGGATGCCCGAGGCGGAACCTGCGAGACTGACGCGCGGCCGAGCCCCGGCCTGCCGCCACCCGATCGCCAACCACGCAGCAGCCCGCCCGGTGGAAGACGAACTCGCCCCGCGCATCCGCGCCACGCTGCTGCGCCTGCTGCAGGCGCGCCGCGACCCCGGGTCCCTCTGTCCCAGCGAAGCCGCGCGCGCGATCGAGCGCGAGACCGGGCACGCCTGGCGCGACCTGATGCGCCCGGTGCGCCGCATCGCCGCCACGCTGGCCGCCGAGGGCGCGATCGAGGCGCTGCAGGGCGGCCAACTGGTGGACCTCGCCACGGCCCGTGGTCCGATCCGACTGCGCATGCGCCGGCCGCCGCCGTCCTGATCCGCGGAAGCCGGCTGCGCGGCCGCGCGCTGATAAACTCGATGACTGCCTCCTGCCCGTCCCGCGCGCCATGACCGAGCCGACGCCCGCCCCGGCCAACCACTTCATCCGCCAGATCGTGCGCGACGACCTCGCGGCCGGAAAGCACGGCGGCCGGGTCGCCACCCGCTTCCCGCCGGAGCCCAACGGGTATCTACATCTCGGCCACGGCAAGTCGATCTGCCTGAACTTCGGGCTGGCGCGCGAGTTCGGCGGCTCCTGCAACCTGCGCTTCGACGACACCAATCCGGTCAAGGAGGACGTCGAATACGTGCAGTCGATCCAGGCCGACGTGCGCTGGCTGGGCTTCGACTGGAACGCGCTGCTGCACGCCTCGGACTACTTCGAGGTGATGTACCTGTGCGCGGAGAAACTGATCCGCGACGGCAAGGCCTACGTCTGCGACCTCAGCGCCGACGAGGTGCGCGCGTACCGCGGCACGCTCACCGAGCCGGGCCGCGACAGCCCGTACCGGGGCCGCGGCGTGGACGAGAACCTCGACCTGTTCCGCCGCATGCGCGCCGGCGAGTTCGCCGACGGCGCGCGCACCTTGCGCGCGAAGATCGACATGGCGTCAGGCAACATCAACCTGCGCGATCCGGCCGTGTACCGCATCCGCAAGGTCACGCACCAGAACACCGGCGATGCGTGGCCGATCTACCCGATGTACGACTTCGCGCACTGCATCAGCGACGCGGTGGAGGGCATCACGCACTCGATCTGCACGCTGGAGTTCGAGGACCACCGTCCGCTCTACGACTGGTACCTCGACCAGCTCGACCTGCCCAACGACGCGTCGCTGACCGCGCCGCTGCGCGAGCGCGGACTGCTGATGCCGGTCTCGCGCCCGCAGCAGATCGAGTTCGCGCGCGGCAACTTCGACTACACGGTGATGAGCAAGCGCAAATTGATCTCGCTGGTCGCCGACGGCGTGGTGGAAGGCTGGGACGACCCGCGCATGCCGACGCTGTCGGGCGCGCGCCGGCGCGGCTTCACGCCGGCCGCGATCCGCACGTTCTGGGAACGCGCGGGCGTGACCAAGCAGAACAGCGTGATCGCCTTCGACGTGCTCGAAGGCTGCGTGCGCGAGGACCTCGACGCATCGGCCGAGCGCCGCATGGCGGTGCTCGACCCGCTCAGGCTGGTGATCGAGAACCTGCCGCAAGGCCACGCCGAAACGCTCACCTTCGCCAACCACCCGAAGGACGAAGCGCGTGGCACCCGCGCGGTCCCGTTCGGGCGCGAACTGTGGATCGAGCGCGAGGATTTCATGGAAGTCCCGCCCAAGGGTTTCCATCGCCTGGTCCCGGGCGGCGAAGTCCGCCTGCGCGGCGTCGGCATCGTGAAGTGCACCGGCGTGGACAAGGACGGCGACACGGTGGTCGCCGTGCACTGCACGCTCGATCCCGACACCCGCGCCGGCCTGCCGGGCGCCGACCGCAAGGTGAAGGGCACCATCCACTGGGTCAGCGCCGCGCATGCGGTGGCGGCCGAAGTGCGCCTGTACGAGCGCCTGTTCACGGCGGCCGACCCCGACGATGACAGCGGCGGCAAGACGTGGCGCGACCATCTCAATCCGCAGTCCAGGCGCGTGGTGCGCGGCTGGGTCGAACCTTCACTGGGCGACATCGCGCCCGAATCGCGCTTCCAGCTCGAGCGCCTCGGCTACTTCGTCGCCGACCGCCACGACCACCGCGCGGGCGCGCCGGTCTTCAATCGCACCGTCACCCTGCGCGATTCGTTCGCGAAGAAAGCCTGATCTGCGCCGCGTAGGCGTGCGCCCCGCAGCAGCGCGCCACGCGCGCGACCGCACCCCGCGTTCCGCGCCGCAGGAGCCCGATGCTGCGGTCGCCCGCTGGGCGCGCTCCTACAATAGGGTCGTCGCCAGCCGCGCCCGGAATCCGCATGCTCTACGCCCAGGTCCACCTCACGCTGCCGCCGTGGATCCACCAGGCGGTGGAGCCCGACCTCGTCTGCGCGGACGACGAATCGAAGATGGCGCTGGCGATCCGCTTGTCGCGGATCAACGTGGATCGCCGCACAGGCGGCCCGTTCGGCGCGGCGATCTTCAGCGAGACCGGCCGCCTGGTCAGCGTTGGCGTCAATCGCGTGGTGCCGCTGTCGTGCTCGGTCGCGCACGCCGAGATGATGGCCTTCATGACCGCGCAACACCGCCTGCAGCGCTTCCGTCTCGACCTCGACGACGGCCACGCCTTCACCCTGGCCACCAGCAGCCAGCCCTGCTGCCAGTGCTTCGGCGCCACCGTGTGGAGCGGCGTGCGCCGCCTGCTGATCGGCGCGCGCGCCGAGGACGTGGAGGAACTCACCGAGTTCGACGAAGGCCCGCTGCCCGCCGACTGGGTCGGCGAACTCGAGCGCCGCGGCATCGAGGTGCGGCGCGACATCGGGCGCGAGGCGGCGCGAGAGGTGCTGGCGATGTATGCGGCGACGGGCGGGACGGCGTACTGACGGACCGCGCGAAGCGGCGCGGCGAAGATAGACACCCCCCAAAAGCGAAGGGCGCCTTGCGGCGCCCTTCGCTCGGTACTTCGACCCGGACTGCTCCGTCAGGGCGCGGCGGGCTCGAATCCATTGGCGAACACCGGCGGCTCCGGCGTCACGGTCAGCGTGACCGGCACCAGGGTCATCGGCTCGTCCGCATCCGTGCCTTCCGACGACACGCAGACGTAACTGCCGTAGGTTCCCGCCGCGAGCCCCGCGGTGTTGATCGCCAGCGTCACCGTGGCCGATCCCAGGGCGCCCAGCGATCCGCTGGTCACGTCCGGGGTCGCCCACGCGGCGCCGCATGCCACGGTGGC
>DHLY01000111.1:2419-2748 GCA_002405525.1 Proteobacteria bacterium UBA4656 | reverse complement strand
GCGGCCGAGAATGTCGCCCAACTCGGCCAGCAGCGCCAGGCTGGTGAACAGTGTGACGCGTTGTTCGCGCCGTGCCTGCAGCAGCTGTCGCGGTGTGCCGCCCCACAGCATGGCCGAGGCTACGACATTGGTATCGAGCACCAGCCGCATCAGCGGCCGGACTGGGCGCGACGCTCGGCGCGCATGGCGCGGATCTCCTCGGCGACTTCCTCCGGCGACATCGCGGCCGGTTCGTTCACGGCGGCCATGCGGTCGATCGCAGCGAACAGCTCGTCGACATGCCGCGCCCTGAGTTCTTCGCGCAGCCAGCGCTCGATGGCGGGCGGCGA
>DHLY01000111.1:1519-2155 GCA_002405525.1 Proteobacteria bacterium UBA4656 | reverse complement strand
GTTTCCTGATCGTCGGCGCTGAGCGCTTCCACATGCTGGAAGCGCTTGAACAGCCGCGAGTTCGCGAGCGGTGATTCGTCGCTGGCATTGCCGGTGAGCAGGTAGTCGACGGAGGTGGCGAGCGCGTCGGCGAGTTTGACCAGCATGTCGGCCGGCGGCACGTTGAGGCCGCTTTCGTACTTGTTGAGCTGCTGGAAGCGGATGTCGACCTTGCCGGCCAGTTCCTTCTGCGACCAACGCTTGGCCTTGCGCAGCGCCTTGAGGCGTGCGCCGAAAGCCTTCCGCAATTCGGTGTCTTGCATGAGGGCAGCGGGGTGAGCCATGGGGACCTCCGCAGTATCCGGGTGTGTTCCCGGCAGGGTTTGACGATAGCTCCTCACAAGGATATAAAGCGATCCCTGAAGGAGTCAATGTGACTCTTGACAGGATTCCTGAGGAGGAACGCCGGTGGCCCGCATCCCCGAGACCGAGATCGAGCGGCTGAAGCTGACGGTGAGCCTGGAGCGGCTGGTGGAGGCAGCGGGGATCGCTCTTCGACCGCACGGCAAGGACCGGATCGGCCGCTGTCCGTTCCACGACGATCGGACGCCCGTCGCTGGTGATCAGCCCGAAGGCGAACCTGTGGCATTGCCTGGG
>DHLY01000111.1:0-1423 GCA_002405525.1 Proteobacteria bacterium UBA4656 | reverse complement strand
CGCGATGCGGTCGAGGGGCGTGCGTCGACGACGGACGGGGCGCCGCGACGGGTGAGCAAGCAGCGGCCGGGGGCCGATCTGGTGGCGCAGGAGGACGACCAAGCGCTACTCGATGCGATCGTGGGCATCTACCACGAGAACCTGCGCCAGCGCCCGGAGGCGCAGGCGTACCTGGCGCGGCGCGGCCTGGACGATCCGGAACTGATCGCGCGCTTCCGGCTGGGCTTCGCCGATCGCACGCTCTCGTACCGACTGCCGACGATGAACACGCAGGCGGGCGCGGCAGTGCGCACGCAGTTGCAGCGCATCGGGCTGCTGCGGGCGAGTGGGCACGAGCACTTCGCGGGCTCGCTGGTGATCCCGGTGCTGGCTGCGGAGGGTCATGCGACCGAGGTGTACGGGCGCAAGATCACGGACGGCTTGCGCAAGGGAACCCCGCTGCACCTGTACCTGCCGGGTCCGCACCGGGGCGTGTTCAATCGCGCGGGCATCGAGGGCGCAGAGGAAGTGATCCTGTGCGAGGCGCTGATCGATGCGCTGACGTTCTGGCGCGCGGGGTATCGGCAGGTGACGTCGAGCTACGGGGTCAACGGGTTCACCGACGACCTGCTGGCGGCGTTGAAGGCCTGCGGTGCGAAACGCATCCTGATCGCCTACGACCGCGATGAGGCCGGCGATCGCGCGGCCGAGGCGCTCGCGCCGCGCTTGCAGGCCGAGGGCTTGGGCGTGTTCCGGCTGTTGTTCCCGCGGGACCTGGATGCGAATGCGTATGCGCTGAGCGTGCCGTCGGCCGAGCAGGCGCTCGGCGTGGTGATCCGCAACGCACAGTGGCTGGGTGAGCCCGGTACGGCCGCTGCCGCATCGCCGAGCGCGCGACCAGCGCCGGCGCCGCTCGCCGCTTCTTCCTTAGCCGCCGATTCGTCGGCTGCACTCGCGGTGATCGTGGCATCGCCCGACCCCGTGGCGATCGCGTCTGCGCCTGAGGTCTTGCCTGCACTGCCGGCATCGGCCGTGCCGCCGGCACCGCACGAGCCTGTGGCCGAGGTCGACGAGCGCCAGCTCGTGATGACCTTCGGTGATCGCCGCTACCGCGTGCGCGGGTTTGCGAAGAACACCAGTTACGAGGTGATGAAGGTCAACGTGCTGGTCGCTGACCGAGCAGCGATGCACGTGGATACGGTGGACCTGTACGCGGCCAAGCACCGCCAGGCGTATGCGCGGGCCGCCGCGTCGGAGTTGGGGGTGGAGGAGAGCGTCATCCAGCGCGACCTGGGCCAACTCCTGTTGAAGCTCGAGCAGCTGCAAGATACGCGGCTCGAGGACGCGATGAAGCCGAAAGCGCCGGTGGCGGCGGCGATGACCGCGGCCGAGCACGCCGCCGCGCTGGCCCTGCTGCGCGATCCGGGCTTGCTCGAGCGCATCG
>DHLY01000009.1:64114-100339 GCA_002405525.1 Proteobacteria bacterium UBA4656 | reverse complement strand
CACACGATTCCACGAAGACCCTTGACGGGTGTCAGTGGCATGCGTATCTTGCGGCTCGCAGGGGGCCATTCGCAAACGGAGAAATTGCATGCTGGTTCGTAAAGCTCTTGCGGCTCTTGCACTCGTTCTTGTTTCTAGCGGCGCTGGCGCTACCACTGTGGTACCGTGCTTTGGGTGCAGTGCGGCGCAAATGGAGAGCTTGGCGCTTGATTCAATTCCATGGGGCCATGCGGGCGACGTATACGTGTACGACCTTCAGGATTCGCAGGGCACGAAATGGAGCGTCGACAAGCTCGAAGTAGGGACGATGATGGCATTGATCTATCCGTCCCCACTTGAGCCTGAGTTTGCCGACGGTGTCTCGCTCCTTGCGGCAATCTACGCCGAAACCGGCGGGACCATGTCTAAACAGGCCAGTGCCGAAGCTACCGGAGGCATCGTTGGGATCAGCGCCTTTGATGTCGCGCGGGATGGTCCGTCGCGCCAAGCAGTGCTGAATTGGATTGCCAACGGCTCAATCCAGACGGTTGGGAACTTTGTCACCGCGCAAGCGCTCGGCCTACTCACCCTCAACAACGCAGTTCGATCGCTTCTCGGACAGAACGTCTATGCAGCAACAGTCACGTTGACGTTTTCAGATGGCTCCCGATCGACGTTTGAAATTTTCCCTGATCGTGTCGAGTACAAGGACGACTCATCCTACGACGTGACAAACAACCGCATACCTGAAGACGCGTCGGACGCTGAGGAATTTCTGCACGACTACTCTGGTGGCGGCGAAAACCCCAATCACGCCCAGAGAATGCGTGAACACCTCTTCCGTCTAGGGTTCTTCGTGCCGTCAAACGTCGAGAAGTGGATTTGCCGTGGCACGGCTGGCGGGGTGACCTGCACGCGAGTTTGAAAGTCGAATAGTCTCGTTCGGAACGACGATGGGAACGTGCAACACATGAACGGCACAATGCTGATGATGGCAATCGGCGCCTTCGTACTTCTTCTCCTTCTCGTTTCGTTGGTGACGCTAGTAGCGGCCTACGTTAAGCAGCAGACGGTGCGCAGAACGGACTGAGAAAAAGAATAGTTATGGTTGGTTGCTGATAGGTGATAGCTGCTCGCTTTCCGCCAGAGCCTCAGCTCGCTCGGTTTCCACATGCGCGCCCGGTTCGGCGCAGCATCCTTCCCATTCACCTGGGGCGTTTACAGGGTATGCTGTGGTGGTCCTCGAAGGCCGCCCACCCGGGCGGCCTTCGACTTTCCGCGACCCACATGACTACGGTCAATCCCGCGCGCCGTCGCCGTAAGCGTTCACCCAGGAATTCGGTGTCACCCTGCGCGCCACCCGCTACGGCGAGGTCCTGACCCCGGGCACCACGCCGGCGTTCGACTTCGTGCTCAGCCCCAAGACCCTGGTCGACCTCGAGGGCCGCTGGCAGTTCAGCGACAACCTGGGCTTCGCGATCGGCGCCGAGAACCTGACCGACCAGTACCCGGACGCCTTCCCGATCTCGCTCAACACCACCGGCAACACGCCGTACTCGAACTATTCGCCGTTCGGCCGTTCCGGCCGCTTCGTGTACGCGCGCGTGTCGTACGAGTTCTGAGCCGCCGCGCCGCACCCGCAAGGGCGCCGTCGCTGCAACCGGAGGCCGCCGCGAGGCGGCCTTCGGCTTTTTCGGCACGCCACGTGACTTCGGTCAATCCCGCGCACGACCGCCGATGGCGCGCACGCGCCGGCGGTGCGAGCCTGTCGTCCTCCGGCGCGCCGGCGCCGCCGTGCGGCAAGGAGCATCCGATGACGACCCCCGACGTGCTGGTGATCGGCGGCGGCCTGAGCGGCCTCGCGGTGGCGTGCAAGGCCTCGCGGGCCGGAAAGCGCGTCGTCGTGCTGGAATCCGCGCCGCGCATCGGCGGCTGCTTCCATTCGCACCGCACACCCGACGGGCACTGGTTCGAGATGGGGGCGCACACCGCGTACAACTCGTACCGCGGCTTCCTCGAACTCGCGGAGACGGCGGGCGCGGCGTCGCGGCTGCGCGTGCGCGGACCGCAACGCGCCCGCTTCGGCCTGCTGCGCGACGGCCGCTACGACTGGCTCACGCCGCCGAAGATCCTGCTGCGCCTCGGCTGGCTCGAAGCCGCGCTGCACGCGCCGCTCGGCATCCTGCGCGGCAAGCGTGGGCGCAGCATGCGGCAGTACTTCGAGGGATTGCTCGGCCCGCGCAACTATGCGCGCCTGTTCGGCCCGTTCTTCGCCGCCGTGCCCTCGCAATCCGCGGACGACTTTCCGGCCGAAGGCCCGGGTTCGCTGTTCAAGAACCGCCCTCGCCGCAAGGACTATCCGCGCAGCTTCGGCTTCGACGGCGGCCTGCAGGCGGTGCTCGACGGCCTCGCGGCGCTGCCCTGCGTGACGGTGGAAACCGGCGCCGAGGTCGCCAGCCTGCGGCGTGACGGCGCGGGCTGGGTCGCCACCACCGTCGACGGGCGACGCTTCGAGGCCCCGCTGGCAACACTGGCCACGCCGCCCGACGTCGCCGCTCGCCTGCTGGCGGCGGAACTGCCGGTGGCAGCGGCCGCCGCCGCGCGCATCCGCACGGTGGTCGTCGAGAGCCTCGGCGTGGTGCTGCCGCGCGAGCGCTGCTGGCTGCCGGAACTCGCCTTCCTGGTGCCGGTGGATGATCTGTTCCACTCGATGGTCACCCGCGATCCCTTCCCCGATCCGGCGCGGCGTGCCTTCGTGTTCCACTTCAAGCCCGGGATCGCGCGCGAGATGCGGCTGGCGCGCATGGCCGAGGTGCTGCGCGTGGCGCCGGACGAACTCGGGCCGGTGGTCGCCCAGCGGCTGGTGCTGCCGGCGCCGTCCGTCGATCACGCGGCGCTGGTCGCCGACTTCGATCGCGCGCTGGCCGGCGCGCCGCTGGCGGTGGTGGGCAACTGGTTCGACGGGCTCGCGATCGAGGACTGCGTGCAGCGCGCATTCGCCGAGTGGGCGCGAATCGCCGCCGCGCCGCGGCCGCGCGACGCCCGAATCCGCGCGCCCGCACCGGCGGCTGCTTCGGTCGGCATGCCCGGCTGATCTCAGTCGCCGGCGACGTCCTCCTCGACGTCGTCCATGTCGAACGGGATCGAGACCTCGTCGCGGCCGTCGTTGACCAGCACCGCGAAGTGCAGGTGCGGACCGGTGCTGTAGCCGGTGTTGCCCGACAGCCCGAGCAGGTCGCCGGCGGCGACCCGCTGACCGGGCTTCACGCCGACGCCGTAATACTCTAGGTGGGCGTACATCGCCATCGTGCCGTCGTCATGCAGCACGCGCACGAAATTGGCGCGGTGCGCGAAACCCTGCAGGTCCCGGCCGCTGCCGCGCCAGTCGTCCTGCACCTGCATCACCACGCCTTCGCGCGCGGCCAGCACCGGGGTGCCGACCGGCACCGTGAAGTCGACCGCGTAGCGGCTGACCGGATGCTGGTGGCTGTAGCGGCCGTGGAAGCCCTGGCCGACGTGCCAGTCGACATCGGCGGCGAACGGCACGCGGTAGCGCGCGGCCAGCGAGTGGCGCGCGTTCGGCGCGCCGGGCACCGCCGAGTACTCCAGCCGGAAGCGCGCGGGGCGGGTGCGGTCCTCGTGGCGCAGCGCGACCAGTTCCACCTCGCCCAGCGCCGGCACCACGCGTCGCAGCGGCAAGGCGGGATCGGCGCGCATGTTCTCGCGCTCGGTCCAGTCGGCGACCACCAGCAGCGGGCCCGCCAGCAGGTTGCGCACGAAGTAGCGCTTGCCGCCGTCGATCTCCTCGCCGCGCAGGGTGAACAGCCGGCCCTCGTCCTCGGCGTCCTCGACCTCGGGCGCCGACATCGGGAACTCCTCGTCGTCGGCCGGCGCGGGTGGCGGCGGCCGCGCGGGCGTGAACGCGGTCGCGCCGGCCAGGGCCACGACCATCAACAGCAGCAGGACCAGCAGGCGGGCGGGCGTCATCGGTTCGGCGGGGTGCCGCTCACGGCAGGCGGTCGGGGAACAGGCCCTTGAGCGTATCGCGGAAGCGCTTCGCGAACGTGTCGTAGCCGGCCTTCGAGGGATGCAGTTCGTTGTGCCAGGACTCGACCTTCGGCGGCAGCGTGCCCTGGCCGTCGATCACGGTCACGCTGCCGGGTCGCGCCAGCGCCTTCAGCATCACCGCGAACTGGCGCAGCATCGCGCGCACGACCTCGCCGCGGAAGCCGAGGTCGGGCGGGAAGCCGCGCAGGTCGAAGGTGGGCTTCAGCCAAGGGCCGAGGTGGCACACGCCGCGCCCGTCGGGGATCGCCCAGTCGTAGGTGTGGAACACCAGATGCGTGGACGGGCTGAGCGCGTCGCGCAGCGCGATCAGGTCCTCGTAGCCGGCGGCGACGATGCCGAGCGCCGCGCCGAAGCGCTGCGCATGGATGTGCTCGCCGGCCGGCAGCGCGGGGGCGTAGGCGCGGATCCACAGCGCCATCGGGTCGGCGACGATGTCGTTGCCACCACCGGAGAACAGCAGCGCGTCCCACGGTCCGCCGGCCGGACTGCCGCGCTTCAACTGCTGCGCCAGCAGCTTGCGCTGCTCGACGCCGATCATGAAGCGCACCTCGTCGCCGGCGTCGGCGAGGTTGAGCACCGGCACCCCGAGCAGGTCCTCCAGCCGCTTGATGATGCCGCCGCCGAAGAACGGCACCGGATAGTCGAACCACGAATCGCCTTCGGCGAACACCTTGAGCGGACGGGCCAGCGCCTTCGGGGCGCGGGCCGGCGCGCGGCGGCGACCTTTCGGCACGCCCTTGCGCACGCCGTGTTCCTGCATCAGCGCCATCACGGCCGCATATTCGGCGATCCGCTGCTGGCGCTCGGCGCGGCGCGCCAGCGCGCGCCTGCGACGCTCGACCGCGAGTTCGACCACGCCGACCTCGGGCGCGGCGGCGACCAGCCCGCGGCGGCGCCCGGGCTTCGCCGCGCGGCGCTTCGCGGGCGCCGCGCCCCGTGCGAGGCGACGCGCTTCGTCCAGCGTGAGCGGTCCGCCCGGCGCGGTTGGGATGGTGCGGCGGACCGCGGGTTTCGGCTTCGGTGGCGTGCGGCGCGTGGCCATGGACGATCCTCCGGGTTCAATCGAAGGCCGACAGCACGGCCACGAGCGCCGGCAAGTCGGCGGGAATGGCGCGCGCCAGCGCCTCGCGGCAGCGCGCGTCGAAACGTTGCGCGGCAAGCAGCGGCGCGAGTTCGCGTCGTGGATTGGCCCACAGGGGGCAAGAGCGCGCGCCGGCACGGTGCGGTTCCCGCGCGCCGTACCAGACCGCCAGTGCGCCGGCGATGCGGTGCGCCAGCGCGCGATCGGTGAACGGACCTGCGGCCGGCACCCGCGGCAGACCGGCAAAGGACAGCACGGCCAGCGGCACGTCGCGACCCGCGGGCCACCACGCGGCGACATCGTGGCCATCCGGATCCTGTACGCGATGGCGCGTCAGGCAGAGCACGAGCCCGGCGCCGAGGCTGCCCGCGATCGGGCCGATCCGTCCGGCCAGCGCGCCGGCGCGCAGCGCGGGCCGTCCCGCGCGGTCGCGCCGCGCGAGATCCCAGGCATCCAGCGGCGGCGACAGGTCGGCGCGCCGGAAGCGGAAGCGCGACTGGGCGGCATCGAGCCCCCGCAGGGTGTCGTCGAGCGCGGGGAACACCGCGTCGAGGTCCCACACCGCGATCGCCTGCGCGGGGACCGCCGGCGCGCCGCGGCGTACGCGCGCCGCGCGCGCGGGGGCTTCGGCAGGCGGCGCGATCGCGGGGCCGGCCGCGCGCTCGCACAGCACGAGGTTGGGATCGCGCGCGTACACCACCGGCACCGCCCAGTCGATCGACTCGCCCTGCAGGCCGTATCCGACCGCGATGCGCGCCTCGCGCGCGCACTCGCCCAGCGGGAGGCCGCGCGCCAGCCCGAGGTAGAACTGCCGCGCGAACACGGTGGCCGATGCATCCAGCACGCTGTACTGGTTGGCCGCCAGCGCCGGCACGCCATGGGCGACCAGAGCCTGCGCCACGCCGCGGTTGAAGTCGGCGCGCCCGCCGGTGCCGCTCTCGCAGGCGTTGAGGAACACCATCGACAGGCCGCGCCCGCAGATGATCTGCGCCAGCGCACGCGCCGGCACGCGGCGCGGCGCGCCGTGCTCGTCCTCGAACACCAGCGCGCCTTCCATCGCGTCGGGATCGAAGGCGCCGTGGCCGACAAAGTGCAGCACGTCGAGCCCACCGTCGACCAGCCGCGCATGCAGCGATTCGGGCGTGGCGCGCGCCATCACCTCGATCTGCACCGCGCCGGCTTCGACCAGGCCCGCGAAGCCGCGCCGCAGCACGGCGACCTCCTGCGCCACGCCGAGCAGCCCGAAACCCAACGGCTGCGCGCAGGCGACCAGGATGCGCAGCGCGCCGCGGCGGCGCGCTACCGGGTCGGCCGGTACCGCGGTCAGCACGTTGCGGATGAAGTGCAGCTCGCCGGTGGCGAGGAAGGACCGCCGCGACGGGTCCCAGGCGAATTCCCAGGGCTTCTCGGCGATCCACGGGATCATCGAGGTCAGCACGAGGTCGAGCCGGCCGCCGGCACGTCGCGCGCGCGCCTCGTCGTAGAGGCGGCGCACGTCGCCGGTAAACAGGGTCTCGAACAAGTCGGCGCCGAACGCGACCAGCTCGTCCTCACGCGGCAGGCTGCCGCGCTCGCGGTTGGTGTAGCTGCGGATGCGCTCGTGCAGGCGGATGATGCGGCCGAAGCCCGTGGGCTCGCCGTCGGCGCCGGCGCGCAGGCGCATCGCGGCGGTGACCCGCGCCCCGCCCCAGGACGCGAACACGCGCGCGAACTCGCGCTGCGATGCGCGGCGCGCACCCTGCGTGGGCGGCAGGAAGTCGTCCATCACCACCACGTGCAGGGCATCGACGGCGGGCGCAAGCGGCGCCGCGGGCATCGCGGCGGCCTTGCGTCCCGTCGGCGCGCGCTTCGACGCAGCCGGCCTGCCCGGCGTCGCCTCCCGGGGATAGATCCGCACGGCGAAGGCATGGTCGCGCGGGTTGATGTCCGCGCCACCGGGGATGGGCTTGCCGTCGCGGGTGATGCTTCCCGGCACCTGGTAGCACATGATGGAGTCGGGATCGGCCTCGGTGGTGCCCACCAGCGAGGCGCGCGAAAGCGGCGTCAGCACCTGCGCTTCGGTCTCCTCCGCGCTCCAGCCGAACGCGCGGCGGAAGTACGCGATCGCCTTGCGGCGGTCGATGCGGCGCACCAGCTCCTCGCGCAGGTGCTCGTGGTCGAAGCCCAGCGTGTGGCCGGCCTCGTGGCGCACCACGCGGCGGAACTCCGCCTCCGGCGTGCGCATCGTGAAGCCCTCGAGGTTCATGGTCGCGGCGTCGTCCTCGATGCCGAGGATCTCGGTGCCCACATAGGACCAGTAGCCCGCGTCCTCGGGCGGGTCGTCGAGCCGCGCGATGCGCACCTCGCCGACGCCGCGCGTCTCGGCGAAGGCCACCTCGGCGCGCTCGGACCAGGCGTTCATGTGGGCGAGGATGCGCCGGCGCAGCGCCACGGACGGAGCATCGAGGAACTGCACCGACAGGCGCACCCCGGCCTTCGGCCAGCGCCGCCCGACCACCAGCGCGAGCCGCCGCGGTCCGCCGCGCCGCGCGCCCGGCACGGAAGCGAGGATCGCGTGCTCCGAAGCGTTGGCCGGATTGACCTCGACGCTGCGCCGCGTGGCGCGCTCCTGCTGCGCGTCGTTCAACCGCCGCGGAAGGCAGACGAGGATCGACATGGCCCAGCCCTTCCCTGCGGGATTCGCGGATTGGGCACCGGCGGCGATCGACCTGTCAAGGTGGCTCAGGCCAGCGACGCGCGTCCAGCGCCGCCACCAGCGCGGGATCCCGGTCGTAGAGGTCGGCCACGAAGCGCACCACGCCGTCCTCGACGACCGCAGTGAGGTACTGCAGGTGCACCGGGATCGGCGCGGGCAGGTCGACCCGGGACTCCGCGCCGGATGCCACGGCGGCATCAAGGCGTGCGCGGTCCCAGCCGGGAGCGTCGCGCAGCACCCAGGCGGCGAGTCCGAGCGCGTCGTCGACGCGGATGCAGCCGGACGAGAAGTCGCGTCGCGTGCGCGCGAACAGGCCGCGCTGCGGGGTGTCGTGCAGGTACACGTCGTGGCCGTTGGGCAGCATCATCTTGACCGCGCCGAGCGCGTTCTGCGGCCCGGGCCGCTGGCGCAATCGATAGGGAAAGCGATCGCGCGAGAGCGCCGCCCAGTCGATGCCCCCATGGTCGACCACGCGGCCCCAGGCGTCGACCACCTCGAAACCGAGGCGTTCGACCTGCGCCGGATCGCGACTGAACGCCGGCAGCTTGTCCTGGGTGGCGAGCCGGCGCGGCACCTCCCACCACGGGTTCACCACCACGTATCGCAGGTCGGCGGAAAAGCTCGGCGTGCGCCGCGCGTCGCGACCGACGATGACCCGGCGCACCAGTTCGACCACCGCGCCGTCGCGCGCCTCGAGGCGGAAGTCGGCGATGTTGACCCGGATGTGGCGCCCGCCGAGGTCGTCGGGCAGCCAGCGCCAGCGCTCGAGGTTGGCGCGCAACTGCGCCACGCGCCACGCCGGCTGCCGGTCGAGCTCGATGCGCGTGAGGCGCCCGACCACGCCGTCGTCGTCGAGGTCGACGCCGCGCTGGAATCGTCGCACCGCGTCGGCGAGCACGGCATCGAAGCGCTCGCCGCGATCGTCGACGACCAGCCCCTCGACCGCGAGCCGCGCGCGCAGCCGCGCCACGCGCGGGCCGGCGTCGCCTTCGCGCAGCGTGGGTCCGTCACCGACCTCCGGCCAGGCCGGGCCGCTGGCGACCAGACGCCAGCGCGCCAACGCCAGCCGCAACGCGGCATAGGTCGCATCGTGCGGTGCGAGCGCTTCGAGGTCCTCGACCACGCGCCCGGACCGCAGCGCCGCCTCCAGCCGCGCGACCGCGTCGATCGCCGGCCGGGTGGCGCGCCAGTCGGGCTCGACCGACAGCGGGTCCACGCGACCGGCATGCAGGTGCGCGGCGAGCGCGAGCCAGGCGTCGGTGGCGAGGATCTCGCGGTCCTCGGCGCAGGCCTCGGGCGCGTCGATTGCGTCGTGGTGGTAGTCGGCGGGCGACAGGCCGTGCGTGGCCGCGGCGTCGATCGCCGCCGCGAGCCCTGCCATCGCCGCCGAGCAGCCCGCGCCGGTCCACGCCGGCGCATGGCCGCGCGCCCGGTAGAAGCGGCGCACCGCGTCGATATCGTGCAGGCGCGCGCCGTCGAACGACACCGCACCCGCGGCGCCGGCAAGCCGTACCGCCAGCGAGGCCGGCGAGGCGGCAGGCGCAGGCACCCCGGACTGCGCGGGCGCGGCATCGGTCGGGCGACGTTCGACCGGCGGTGCGGCGCGCGTGCAGGCGACAAGCACCGCCACCACGGCCAGGCACGCCGCGACGCGGCGCCAGGCAGCGCGGCGGTCAGGGCGCGACCGCGACCCCATGGCGTCCCACGGCAGCGCTCGGCGCCTCGCCCTCGCGACCGGCGAGCCGCCCGCCACAGTTGAGAAACGGCGATCCGGCCACGAAGTCCGGATCCGGGTACCAGGCAAACAGCAATTGCCCGTCGCGCAGGGTGTCGATGATCTCGTGCGCCACCTCCGGCCGCACCGCCGGGCAGCCCTGGCTGCGGCCCAGGCGGCCCTGGCGCTGCGCGATGACCGGGTCCACGTACGGCGCGCCGTGCATCACGATGTAGCGCTCGCGCGCGCGGTCGTTGAAGCCCGGGTCGAGGCCGTCGAGGCGCAGCGAGTAACCGTTGCCGCCGACGTAGGTGTCGGCGGTGCGGAACAGGCCGAGGCTGGACTGGTGGCTGCCCTCACGGTTGGAGAAAGCAGTCGCCAGGTCGCCGCCACTGTTGCGCCCGTGGGCGACGTGTTCGGCGTACAGCAGACGCTGGCGCGCGAGGTCGAACACCCAGAGCCGCTGCGCGGTGGAAGGCCGCGAGTAGTCGATCACGGCGAGCCGTTCGGGCTGCAGCGCGTCGCCGCGTGCCTGCGCGCATTCGACGGCGGCCAAGGCATGGACGAGGACCTCCGGCGCCAGTCCGGGCGCGGCGGCGGCGAGCGACGCGACGCGCCCGTCGGCGAACGCCGGCATGGCGAGGCAACCCAGCACGACGATCCAGAGATGGCGGCGCACCGGCCAAGCGTAGCCGAGGCGGGCGGGCGCGTGGTTAAGGTTTCGCACCTGCGCGGCGCGAGGACCGCCGGCGCCTGCGCAGCACCCGCATCTGCCGCGAACCTGGCGTCGCGAATCCGGCCCCGGTCGAGGCTCGATCCGGCCGACCACGGACCGGCGTGCCTGACCCGCGCGCGGACTGTCCGTGGCGTGCGGCAAAGCGGGATGTCACAGCCGCTCAGCCGCGCGCGATCCATTCGCCGGCGATGCGGCCGACTTCGGCCAGCACCGCATCGTCGCGGGGTCGCAGCGCCGCGTAATGGCCATCGGCGGCATAGTAGGCAGCGATCGCCACGGGGGCCCGTCCCGGAAGCCAGACCACAGCGACATCATGGTGCTGATTGCCGCTTTCCGGATGGTTGGCGGTGCCGGTCTTGTCGCCGATGGCCCACTCGGCAGGCAGGCCCGCGCGGAGGCGGTGCAGACCGGTGCGGGTGGCGATCATCCACCTGCGCAGCCGCTCGCGGGAAGCGGGCGACAGCAGCTCGTCGCCGAACAGGCGCGCGGCGGTCCGCGCCATCGCCGCCGGAGTCGTGGTGTCGCGCTCATCGCCGGGACTGACCCGGTTAAGGTCCGGCTCCCAGCGGTCGAGGCGCGTGGTGTCGTCGCCCAGCAGGCGGAATCCGGCGGTGACCGCGGGCGGCCCACCGAGGCGCCGCATCAGCAGGTTGGCCGCGGCATTGTCGCTGGTGGTCTGGGTGGCCTCGGCCAGCGCGGCGATCGTCATGCCGCCGGAGTCGAGGCGGGATTCGACCACCGGTGAGTGCGGCAGCAGGTCGGCGCGAGAGAAGGCCAGTTCCTCGTCCAGCGCCAGTCGGCCCGCGTCGGCCTCGTGCAGCACCAGCGCGGCGAGCAGCAGCTTGAACGTCGAGCACAGCGCGAAGCGCTCGTCCGGCCGCCAGGCCAGCGCGACCCCGGAACCGGCGTCGAACCCGCACACCCCGAGCCGGCCGCCGGCCCGCCGCTCGAGCACGTCGATTGCCGACTCAAGTGCCGGCGGCGCGTCGGCCCGAGCCGCGGCATGCGGCGCCAGCAGCGCCAGAACGAGCCCGCGCAGCAAAGCGCGACGGTGGCTGCACGTGAGGCTCATGGCGGACTCCTTCGACGGCGGTCGTCGCGGACGCAGCCCGCAGGCCGCCGCGGTGCGTCCGAGGGTCGAAGGATGGCAGGTCGCGCGCGCCGCGGCGCGTGTTGCCGCGGCGCGCGTTCAGTCTTGCGGCAGGGCGTCGGCGCCGGGAACACTGGTCTGAAACGCCGGCTCGAAGTCGGCGCTGGCAATCAGGTCGGACACCACCGGGTCGTTGTCGACCGCAACGTTGTCGGACATGTCGGGATCGGCCAGCCCGAGGCCCGTGGCGACCGTGGCGGTCGCATTGAGCCAGGCGCCCGCCGCGGCCTGCACCGTGCCCGCGAGCACGAAGCGCAGGACACCACCGAACGGCAGGTCGACCGCGACGTCGATGCCCCCGCTGGCCCCGGTCGCGGGACAGGCGGCGATCGCGATCGGGCTGCACGTCCATTGCGCGCCGGCGACGCCCGCGGGCACGGCGAAGGTGACCCGGGACCCGGCGGCCGTCGAGGGACCTGCGTTGGCGACTCGCATTTCCCAGGCCACGATGTCGCCCGGCAGCGCGCGCGGCAGCGCATTGCCCAGCGACACCTCCAGGTCCGCCGACTGCGGCACCACGACCCGGAACGAAACCGCGGCCGACTGCGCGACGCCGCCGTCGGCGGTGCCGCCGGAGTCGGTCAGCACGGCGCTGAAGTCCGCGATGCCGGGCGTGCCGCTGAGGGTGAGCGAGAGCGTGCCGTCGGGGGCCAGCGCGGCCGCGGACACCACGCCCTGCGGATCGCTGGTTTCCGACACCACGTACGACTGCACGGACTGGGCGGCCTGCTCGTCCGGCGGCCCGAGCGACACGGCGAGCACGAAGCCCGCCTGCTGCAGGGCACCGCTCGCGCCCGCCGCGGTGGTCAGCACAGACGGCACCGCAAAGGAAGGCGCATCGTTGACCGGGGTGACCGTCAGCGCGACTGCGGTGCTGCGAACGCCACCGTCCGCGTCGGTGAGGCTGACCGTGATCGTCGCGCTGCCGTTCGCATTGGATACCGGCGTCACCACCAGGCTGCGGCTGGCGCCACTGCCGCCGAAACCGGCCGAGAGGACGGCGTTGGCGATCAACGCCGGATCGGACGAGGTCGCCGACAGCACGAGCGCCGCGGCGGACGTCTCGGCGTCGCCGACCGTGATCGGCAGCGGCGCGCTCGTCACATCCTCGATGGTGGCCACGGTCGCCGGCAGCGACAGCGTGGGCAGGGCATTCTGCACCGTGACCTGCACGCTGGCGCTGGCCGCCTCATGGTTCGCGTCCGCCGCCTTGGTCGCGGTGGCGGTGCAGATGCCCGGCGCGATGGCGGCGAGGGTGCTGCCGTTCACCGCGCACGACGACGCCCCCGCGGTCACTGCCCACGACACCGCGCCGCCGCCGCTGCCGCCGACGACCGAGAGCGTGCTGCTGCCGCCGGTGGACAGCGCCGCCGGCGCGGCGCTGGCAATCAGCGCAGCCTGTGCGGCGCGCACCACGCTGACGGTCGTGCTGGCCGACGCCGGCGCATACGTCGCATCGCCCGCCTTGGTCGCGGTGACCGTGCATTGGCCGACGGCGGTCGCGGTCAACGTGCTGCCGCTGACCGAACAGGCCGCGCCGCCGACCGCCACCGCCCAGGTCACCGCGCCGCCACCGCTGCCGCCGGTGGCGGCGAGGGTGGCCGTGCCGCCGAAGGCCACGGTCGCCGGACTCGCGGATGCGACCAGCGGCGCCTGCGCCAGCGGCGGCAGACTGAGCGTTCCACCGGTGGTGGAGCCCGGCTCGATGACGCCGGTCTGGGTGAAGAACGCCGCCGCGCCGAAGGCCAGCGAAACCGGGCCGGCCGTGGCGCCCGCGGTGTAGGTCACCGTGATCGTGCCCTGCCCGAGGTCGACATTGGCCAGGGTCGCGGTGGCCACGCAAACGACCGACGAAGCGGTGTGGCTGCAGCTCGTGGCGCTGTTGGGTATGGCGTGTGCCACCCCGGTGATGGTGATGCGGCCGGCAGGCGCGGCGTTGAGCGTGAAATCGAAGCCGCCGGAGTCGGAACCGGGCGTGTACTCCACGACGAACTGCTGCCCCGCGGCGTTGAGCACGCCCTGCGCGTTCGGGATCGACAGTGCCTGGGCAGTAGGCGGACTGTTGACGGTGACCTGGGTCGCCGCGCTGGCCGCGAGGTAGTGGGCGTCGGCGGCCTTGGTGGCGGTCACTGTGCATTGGCCGACGCCGATGCCGCTGAGCGTGCTGCCGCTGACCGAGCACACCGACGCACCCGCCGTCACCGCCCACGAGACCGTGCCGCCGCCGCTGCCGCCGCTCGACGCCAACGCGCTGCTCCCGCCGCGCAGGATGGTGGCCGGACTGGCGCTGGCGGTGAGCGCGGCCTGCGGCGCTTTGGCGACGCCGACCGCCACGCTGGCGCTGGCCGCGTTGAAGCTCGCGTCCGCCGCCTTGGTGGCGGTGAGCGTGCAATTGCCGACCCCGGTCGCGGTCAGGGTGCTGCCGCTGACCGCGCATACCCCGGCGCCGGCGGTCACCGCCCAAGTCACTGCGCCCGTCCCGCTGCCACCGCTGGTCGAAAGCGCCGCTGTGCCGCCGAACACCAGGTTCGGCGGCGAGGCGCTCGCGACCAGGGCCGCCTGCTCATTGCGTGCCAGCGCCAACGTGCCGCCGGTCGCGCTGCCGGTCCCGGCGAGGCCGCCGTGGCCGCGGAAGACACTGCTGGCGAAACTCAGCGCGACGTTACCGGCCACCGTGCCGGCCGAATAGACCACCGTGATGCTGCCGTTGGCGAGATCGACCCCGGCGGTGGTTGCCGCCACGCTGCACGACACGCTGCCGCCCGACACGTCGCAGGTCGCGGTGCCGTTGGGGATGCTCGCCACCGCCGAAGTCGGCGCGATGCGCCCCGCAGGCTGCGGCAACAACTGGAAGTCGAAGCCGCCGGCGCCACTGGCAGCGACGTACTGGATGGTGAACGCCTGACCGGCAGTGTCGATCCTTCCGCCGGTGTCGGGCACCGACAGCGATTGCGCGCCCGGCGGGTTGACCACCGACACCGTGGAACTGGCGGTCGCAGGCAGGTAGTTCGCATCGCCGGCGCGGGTGGCGGTGACCGTGCACTGGCCGACGCCGGTGCCGGTGAGCGCGCTGCCGCTGACCGAACATACCGAAACACCCGCGGTCACCGCCCAGGTCACCGCGCCGCTGCCGCTGCCGCCGACGGTCGACAGCGCGCTGCCGCCGCCGCGCGGAATCGTTGCGGGATCGGCCAGCGCCGTCAGCGTGGCCTGCGTTGCGCGTGCCACCGTGACCTCGATGCTCGCACTGGCCGGCAGGTAGTTGGCGTCGCCCGCCTTGGTTGCACTGACCGTGCAGGTGCCCACGCCGACAGCATCGAGCAGTGCGCCGGAAACCGTGCAGACCCCGGGGCCGGCGGTCACCGCGTAGGCGACTACGCCAGCGCCGGAACCCCCGCTGGTCGACAGCGTGGTGGATGCCCCGAAGACCAGGTTCGTTGGGCTGAAGGACACCGCCAGCGGGGCCTGCACGCCCTTGGGCAGGGTCAAGGTTCCCCCGCTCGTGGTGCCGGGCTCGGGGTTGCCATCCTGGTCGCCGAAGGTGACGTCGGAGAATGAGAGCGCAATCGCTCCCGCGACCGGCGCGCTGTTGTAGGTGACGGTGATGGTACCCGCGCCGAGGTCATTGGCGGGCGACACCGCGAGCGCGCCACAGGTCACGCTGGAAGCGGTGTGGGTGCAGGTGGCGAGACCGTTCGGCACGCTCGCGGTCGCCGCCGTGATGAAGATCGGCAGCGTGGGGCTGGCGGTCAGCGTGAAGTCGAAGCCGCCCGAATCCGCGCCCGGGGTGTACTGCACCGCGAAGCTCTGTCCCGCGGTGTCGATCAGCCCCGTCTGGTTCGGGACCACCAGGGTCTGTGCGGACAGGGCGGGGGCAAACAGCAGCACGGCGGCGAGCCAGGAGCGCATCGGCATGGTGGTTCTCCTCTCCTGCGGCGGCGCGACGGACGAACCCGGCAAGCGGCGTGCCGGACATCGGCATTGGACGGGCTCACCGTGGTCCACGGCGACGGTGGGGCGGAACGATCCCAGGCACACGCGGCCGTGCGCCTGCCTCCCCGCTGCGCCGGGGAGGCCACTCCTCTCATCGCGACAGCAGTCCTGGAGTCGTTCCGTGACGCCAGTCACATCTCAGGGCCGCATGTAAGGCGCCATCCGCGGCTTGCATATCACCCGCGTATGGTCGTCAATGCCCAGCCCATGCCGATGTCCGCCGACGCCCACCGCCGGGCGTTCACGCAACTGCTCGCCGTCCACCAGGGCCTGCTGCGCAAGCTCGCCTGGGGCTTCGGCGGCGATCCGGCGGACCGGGCCGACCTGCTGCAGGACATGGCCACCCAGTTGTGGGCCGGCTTCCCGCGCTGGGATCCGGCGCGTCCGTTCGCGACCTGGGCCTACCGGGTGGCGCTCAACGTGGCGCTGGCGCGTCGCCGGGTGGCGGCTCCGCCGACGGTGCCGAGCGACGAGCTCCACGGCCACGCCGTCGACGACACCGCGCGCGCGCCGGAGGACGACCTGCTTCTGCATCAACTGCGGCGCGCGATCGACGGACTCGATCCGCTCAACCGCGCCCTGCTCCTGCTCCACCTCGACGACGTCGGCCACCGGGAGATCGGCGAGATCCTCGGCCTGTCGGAATCCAATGTCGGCGTGCGCCTGCACCGACTCAAACAGCGCCTGCGCGCGCAATGGGAGACCCCTCGATGAACGCCACCCCCGGATTCGACGACCTGAAGTCCGCCTGGCGCGCGCTGGACGCGCGGCTTGCGCGGCTGGAAGGCCTCGGCCTCGGCCTCGCGCGCGAGCGCCGCGAGGGCGAACGACGGCGCCGCACGCGCGCCAGCATCGGCGCGCTGTGGCCGCTGGCGCTGGGCCAGGCGATGCAGTTTGCGCTCGGCGCCGGTCTCATCGTGTTCGCCGCGAGCTACTGGTCGTCGAACCTCGACCGCCTGCACCTGCTCGCCTCGGGTCTGTTCCTGCACGCGACCGGGATCTGGATGGCGGCTTCGGCCGGCTACGAACTCAGCCTGCTGTGCGGCCTGCGCTGGACGATGCCGGTACTCGACCTGCAGAAGCGCCTTGCGCGACTGCGCCACTGGCGCACGCGCAACAGCGTGATGTTCGCCTGGATCGGCTGCTTCGCCTGGGTGCCGATGATGCTGATGGCCTTCGCCGCCGCCGGGGCAGATCTCTGGGTGCACAAGCCGCTGGTGGTGGCCTCGTGGATCGGCTTTGCCTGCGCCAGCGCGGGCGTGTTCTGGCTGCTCGCCCGCGCCTTCCGCGCCGGCCGCTTCCCGAAGCTCGCGCGCGCGATGCGCGACAACGCCGCCGGCCAGAGCGTGCGCCGCGCCGAACTCGCATTGGCCGATGTCGAGCGCTTCGAGGCCGAGGGGCGCTGAAGCCGCGCAACGCGAGGGTTCAACCGGCGGGCTCCGTCGGGGCCGCGAGCCGGCGCGGGCCGGGCGTGATACACCTGCCAGCACCGACCGCAAGCGCCCGAAACCATGGCCCCCATCCTGCCCCCGCTGCCGCCCGCCGTCCCCGGCGAATGCGTCGTCCGCGCCGGCCTCGCCTGCTACGTTGACGGTTCGGGCCCGCCGCTGCTGCTGGTGCACACCGTCAACGCCGCCGCTTCGGCGGCCGAGGTGCGCCCGCTGTACGAGCACTACCGCCGCAAGCGCACCGTGTTCGCGCTCGACCTGCCCGGTTTTGGCGCCAGCGATCGCAGCGACCACGACTACACACCGCGCCTGATGACCGACGCCCTGCACGCCGTACTCGAGCTCGCGCGCGAGCGCTGCGGCGACCTGCCCGTGGACGCGCTGGGCGCCTCGCTGGGCTGCGAATTCCTCGCCCGTGCGGCGATGGAACGTCCGCAACGCTTCCGACGCATCGCGCTGGTCAGCCCCACCGGCCTGATGGGCACCAAGGCGCGGCGCGGCCCGCCCGGCGCCAGCCGCGGCCTGCCGACCCTGCATCGGATCCTTTCGCAGCCGCTGTGGGCCGAAGCGATCTACCGCAGCCTCACCCGCCCTGGTGTGATCCGCTACTTCCTCGAACGCACCTGGGGCGGCAAGGCGATCGACGAGGACCTCTGGGCCTACGACGTGATCACGGCGCGCCAGCCTGGCGCACGCTTCGCCCCGCTGCACTTCCTCGCCGCCAACCTGTTCAGCGCCGACATTCACGCGGTCTACGAGTCGCTCGATCACCCCATCTGGGCGAGCCACGGCACGCGCGGCGACTTCACCGACTATCGCGGCCTGCCGCTGGTCACCGGCAAGGGCAACTGGAAGGTGACCGTGTACGAGGGCGGCGCCCTGCCCTACTTCGAGCATCGTGCGACCTTTCTGCGCGAGATGGACACCTTCCTCGGCGCAGATTGAGGCACGAGACCGCGACGCCCGCGGCCTGCGCACCCCGGGGCACGCCCGACCCCGCACCCACGCCGGCAACAGCCGGTCACCGTTCGGCGTACCCTTGCGACGGCCATTCCGGAGGAGCCCGCCATGAGCAAGAGCCGCGACCAGAAGAAAGAGAGCAAGAAGAAGCCTGCCAGGACGGCCAAGGAGAAGAAGGCGGAGAAGAACGCGAAGAAGGCGGGGAAGGCGTTCGCGCCGACCTGAGCCGCCGGCGGCACCGCGGCGCGACCCGCGCGGCGCGGCTTGCGGCTATGCTGGGTACCTCGCGCTCCGCGGCGCGCCAGCCAGGAATGCCCTTGCCCCACGTCCACGCGCCCGGCCTCGTGCTGCAGCTCGATCCCAGGACGCTCGCCACCCACGGCGCGCAGGCGGCGCTGCCCGCCGGCACCGAACTGTCGGCACAGCAGTACTATCTCTGCATCGCCGCCGATGCGAAGGAAGGCGCCTGGGTGCCCCTGTTCCCCGGCCCCGGCCCCGGCCGCAAGGGCATCGCCGCCGAAGCCAAGACCGGCTACGCGCAGTGGACGCGGCACTCGTCGTTCTACGAACCGGGGTGCATCATCCGCGTCGGTCACAAGGGCGCGCAGCGCGCGGCCGACGCCGCCTACGACCGCTCGTCGCCGAAATCGCCGAACCGTCTGCAGGCCGCCACGATCCCCGCGCGCGCCGAGTTCCCGCCCGACGCGGCGCTCAAGCCGTTCGTGGGCTGAGCGCGGCGCGGCTCAGGCCGCGCCCGTCTGCACCCGCCACAGCGCCGCGTAGACGCCGCCGCGCGCGACCAGGTCCTGGTGCGTGCCCTGCTCGACGATGCGGCCGGCATCGAGCACCACGATGTGGTCGGCGTGCACGATGGTCGACAGGCGGTGCGCGATGACCAGCACCGTGCGGCCGCGGGCGATGGTGGCGAGCGAGCGCTGGATCGCGGCCTCGGTCTCGTTGTCGACCGCGCTGGTGGCCTCGTCGAGCAGCAGCACCGGCGGGTCCTTGAGCAGGGCGCGCGCGATCGACAGGCGCTGGCGCTGGCCGCCGGACAGCATCTGGCCGCGCTCGCCGACGCGGGTGGCGTAGCCCTGCGGCAGCGCCGCGATGAACTCGTGCGCCTCGGCGGCGCGCGCGGCGGCCTCAACCTCGGCCTCGCCGGCGTCGGGGCGCGCATAGGCGATGTTGTCGCGCACGCTGCCGTCGAACAGGTACACGTCCTGGTTGACCCAGCCGATCTGCCGCCGCAGTTGCGCGGCGTCGTAGTCGGGCAGCGGTCGTCCGTCGATACGCACCACGCCCTGCTGCGGCCGGACCAGGCCCAGCACCAGCTTGAACACCGTGCTCTTGCCGGCGCCCGTCGCGCCGACGAAGGCGACCGTGCGCCCGGCCGGGATGTCGAGGTCGAGCCCGTCGATCGCCGGCCGCCCGTCGTCGTAAGCGAAGCGCACGCCCTCGAAAGCGATGCGGCCCGCGACGCGCAGCGGCTCGCCGGGCGGCGCGGCCGGCGGCAGCGGTTCGTCGAGCAGCGCGGTCACCCGGCGCGTGGACGCCATCGCGCGCTCGTAGAGATCCACCGTCTCGGCCAGCCGCGTCAGCGGCCACAGCAGGCGCTGGGTGAGGAACACCAGCACCGCGTAGAACCCTTCGCGCAGTGTGCCGTCGAGCACCATCGCCCCGCCCCAGACGAAAGTGGCGAGGAAGCCGGCCAGGATCGCCATCCGGATCACCGGAATGAAGGCGCTGCCGAGCGCGATCGCGCGCCGGTTGGCGGCCACGTAGTCCAGGCTCTCGCGGGCCACGGCGTCCGCCTCGCGCGCCTCGGCGGCGAAGGACTTGATGGTGGCGATGCCGGCGAGGTTGGCGGACAGCCGGCCCGCCAGTCGCCCGGCTCGCTCGCGCACCGCGTCGTAGCGCGGCGCCACCCGGCGCTGGAACCAGAACGCGCCGAGCACGATCACCGGGATCGGCGTGAATGCCACCCAGGCGAGCTGCGGCGAGATGGCGAAGAACACCCCGCCCACCGCGACCACGGTCACCACCACCTGGATCAGTTCATTGGCCCCGACGTTGAGGAAGCGCTCGAGCTGGTTGATGTCGTCGTTGAGCACGGAGGCCACGCCAGCCGAACTGCGCTGCTCGAACCAGGCCACGTCGAGCCGCTGCAGGTGGACATAGGCCTGCAGGCGGAGGCCATGCTGCAACTGCTGGGCGAGGTTGCGCCACAGGCGCAGGTGCAGGTACTCGAACACCGACTCCAGCACCCACACCACGAAGGTCAGCGCGCCGAGCGCATACAGCTGGAGCCAGGGATCGACCAGGCCCAGCCCGGCGAGGAAGCTCTCCTCGCGCCGCGCCACCACGTCGACCGCGATGCCGATCAGGATTTCGGGCGCGATGTCGAACAGCTTGTTCAGGACCGAGCAGGCGCTCGCCGCGGCGACGCGGCCACGGTGGCCCCGCGCGTGGCGCAGCAGCACGAAGAGCGTGGCGGGGGCGGCAACCATCGGGCCAGTCTACCGCCCGCCCCGTGGCGTGCCACCGGCCGACGGTGGACAATGCCGCGGCCCGCCCCGCGACCCCCCCCAATGCTCGACACCGCCAACCGCCTGACCCGCATCGCCGCCGAACTCTGGCGCGGCGTCGACCGCGTCGACCACCGCGCCGCCCGGCGCCGCGTGGCATCGTTCCGCGAACGCCATCCGGACCTCGCCGACGACGAACTGCACGCGGTGATGGTCAACGCCAAGTGCGTGCAGGTCGGCGTGGTGGGCACGGTCAGCGCGCTGCTGGGCCTGATCCCCGGCGTGGGCAAAGTCGCGGGTGCGGTGCTCGGGCCACTGGCGGACGCCACCGTGGTCACCACCCTGCAGGCGGAACTGGTCGCGGAGACCTTCGCCCTGTACGAGGTCGACCTGCCCCCTCAAGCCGAACGCACTGCCCTGCTCGCCATCGCCGCCACCCACAGCGGGGTGCGCAATGCGGGGGTGGAGGTGGCGCGCTCCTTCGCGCGGCGCGCCGAGCGCATCCTCGGCCGCGGGCTGGCCGGGCGCGCGCTGCCGGTGGCGCAGGTCGCCACCGCGGCGGCCAGCCACGTGGCGCTCACCTGGGCCATCGGCACCCGCGCGCGGGCGCTGTGTCGGATGAAACAGGCCAGCCCCGGAGACTGGCCGGGCTTGCTGCGCGAGTTCACCCTGGTCGACGAGCGCCGTCTCGTGCGCTGGGCCACGGACGCCACGAAGACCGCACTGGATGCGGCCGCCAGCGCGGGGCGTATCTGGCTCGATCAGCTGGGCAAACTGCTGCCGGAGCCGCCGCGTCTGCTCGGCCTCGGCGTGCCGGCCGACGCGCCGCGCCGCAAGCCGGCGCGCAAGGCCGCCGCCCTGAAAGGTGCCGCGCGCGAGTCGGCAGCCACCAAGCGACGCAAGCCCCGCACCCCATGAACGCCTCCATCGATGTCGACACGCTGTATCGCCACGCCCACGCCGGCGACCCCGAGGCGCAGTTCCAGCTCGGCCGCGTCCACGCCGGCCGGCAGGAGTGGCACCGCGCGCGACGCCTGTGGCGCGACGCCGCCGAACGCGGTCATGCCGGCGCGCTGACCGAACTCGGCCTGCTGCATCTGTTCGGCATCGGCATCCCGGCCGAGCCGCGGGCGGCGGTCGCGCTGCTCGAACGCGCCGAAGCCGCGGGCGGCGGCGAGGCGGCCTGCCAGCTCGCCCTGCTCGGCTGGAGCGATTTCTACGTGCGCTTCGACGCGCCAGCGATGGCGGCGCGCGTTCGCGATGCCGCTCTGCGTGACTTCCCGCCGGCGCTGCGCGCCGTCGCGCTGCTCCTCGCGCGCATGTCCGGGGCCGATCCCGCCGCGGGCGACGCCTGCCTCGCACGCGCCGCCACGCTGGGCGACGCGGTCAGCCAGTACCTTTGGGGGCGCCGCCTGCGCGCGCGCAGCGACGCCGGGGCCGACACCTGGCTGGCGGAGGCCGCGCGACGCGGCCTGCCGCGCGCGCGCGCCCTGCTCGGCGATGCCGATCCGGCGCCGCCGGCGCCAGCGCCCGCGGTCGACACGCTGCCCGCACTGGAGCTGCCCTGCCCTGGTCCGTCATCCACCCGCGTGCACTGCGCCGACCCGCTGGTCGAGACCTGGGAGGACGTCTACTCGACCGAGGAGTGCGAGCTCATGATCGCGCTCGGCGAACCCTTCCTGCACCGCTCGGTGACGATCCCGGGCAACGAGCGCAAACTCGTCGAGCATGAGCACCGCACGAGCAGCGACCATTCGTTCTACACGTTCCAGGAAGACTTCGCGCTGCGCTGGCTGCAGTGGCGAATGGTGTCCAAGCTCGGGGTGCCGCTGGCCAACGCGGAACATCTCGACCTGCTGCGCTACCTGCCCGGGCAGGAGTATCGCCCGCACCGCGACTACCTGCCGCCGAGCGCCCCGGGCAACAGCCCGCGTCCCGACCAGCCCGGCCAGCGGGTGCACACCGCCTTCGCCTACCTCGCCGACGTCGACGCCGGCGGCGAGACCGATTTTCCGCTGCTCGGCGTGCGGATCGTGCCGCGGACCGGTCGCGTGGTGCACTTCGTGAACCTCACCGCCGGCGGCGAGCCGGACCCGCGCACCCTGCACGCCGGCATGCCGGTGCTGGCCGGCGTGAAGTGGCTCGGCACACTGTGGACGCGCCAGCGGCGCATCCGCGACTGCTGACGCGGGCGGTTCCCGAAGCGCGGCGCGCCCGATGCCGCAGGCGAGTCCCCGCCATGCACCAGCTCGCACCGTGGCAAGCCGCGCGCCGGGACTGCACCGCGGCGCTCGCCACCCCGAACGCGCGAACGCCTCGGGCTGCTCGCAGACCGCCGCGGCGACGCGCGGCCCCTGCACAACGGGATGCCGGCGATCGCCGGCGGGAAGTGGCTGGCGACGCTGTGGACGCGCCTGCGTCCGTGTGGCGCGCACTGCTCGCCGACGGTCAGTGGACGACGAACTCCGCCGCGCAACCGCGGTCAACCCAGATGCCGCCGCGATCCCAACCCCAGGAGCGGTTGAACCGGCATTCCGACTTGCTCTGCTGGTACACCAGGTCCACGTCGCGAGGCACGCGGACCGGACAGTAGTTGTAGCGGAAGTCCCGCGACTCGCAGAACACGCGCTGCGCACCGCGCTCGTCGCCGCGACCGTCGTCCCAGCGGTAGTCGCCGCGCCCGCGGTCGCCGTCCCGGCTGTACCAGCCGCGATCATGATCGCTGCCACCGCCGACCTCGAAATCGGCCGCGCAGCCCTGGGTGACCCAGATACCGCGCCGGTCGTAGCCCCAGGTTTCGCCCTCCCAGCAGTCCGCGCGGCTGACCTGCTGCAGCAGGCGCACCCCGCCGCGGGTGTTGACCGGGCAATAGTTGTCGCGGAAGTCACGCGACTCGCACCGCAGCACGCCGCCGTACTGCGCCGCGGCCGGGGCAGCGGTGCCCAGCAGTGCGAGGCCCGCTGCGAGGAATGGCAGGACAAGTCGCATCGGCGGCTCCAGTGCGGCGCGGGCGTGTTCCGCGGACGACCCGCATCTTAGGCCATGGCGCTGAACCGACCGACAATTGGCCACCAGCCGGCGTTCCGGCGCGACAGCGCGCACAGGGCCCCGTTACCCTGCGTTTTCGCCGCCCCGAGGGGCGCGCGGCCGACCTGTTCCAGCGCCGCTGCCTCGAGGTCGGCCAGGGTGGCCGCGAGACCATCGCCGGGTCTGGCTCGACATCGGGTAGTGAGGCGGCCTGCGCGTCGAGTGCCCCTGCGGGGTCGCCGCGCACGGCGGACCGCTCAGCCCGAATCGGGCTCCGGCTCGCGGTAGATGCCGACGCGGATCGTGCCGTTGTCGGCCAGCCACGCGCGGTACATGCCGGGGCTGTTGAACGACAGGACCACGGTACCCGAGCGATCGACCGCGACCAGGCCGCCCGTGCCGCCCATGCGCACCACCTCGGCCAGTGCTTCCTCGGCGGCGACGTGCAGGGGCTGTTCGAGGTAGAGCATGCGCGCGTGCAGGTCATGCCCGAGCACGCGACGGATGTAGAACTCGCCGTGCCCGGTCGCCGACACCGCGCAAGTGTCGTCGTCGGCGAAGGTGCCGGCGCCGATCAGCGGCGAATCGCCGACACGGCCAGGGGCCTTGTTCGTCATTCCGCCGGTGGAGGTCGCCGCGGCGAGGTGGCCATCGGCGCCCAGCGCCACCGCGCCCACCGTGCCGCTGACGCGCTGTGCATCGGACCAGCGCTCGTCGTGGTCGAGCGTGATGCGTCCTTCGGCCAGCGCCGCGGCGAGCTGCGCGCGGCGGTCGTCGAGCACGAACCAGTCCGGGCCGGCGACCGGCAGCCCGCACTGCAACGCAAAGCGGTCGGCGCCGGCGCCCGCCAGCAGCACGTGCTCGCCGGCGTCCAGCACCGCGCGCGCGGCGCGCACGGGGTTCTTGACACAGCGAACGGCGCACACGGCGCCCGCGCTGCGGTCACGCCCGTCCATGATCGCTGCGTCGAGCTCGACCTCGCCGTCGCGGTTGAGCACCGCACCGCGGCCGGCATTGAAGTGTTCGCAATCCTCGAGGTCCACCACCGCGTGCTCGACCACGTCGATCGCGCGCGCGCCGCCGCGCAGGGCCGCGACGGCGCGCTGCGCGATGTCGCGCAGGGCCGCTGCCGCGGCCGCGCGACGCGTGGCAGGAAATGCCTCCGGGTCGATCACGCCCGCACCGCCGTGCAGCGCGAAGGCGATGCGGCGGTCGGCTGCCTTGGTCATTCGCCCGCCACCGTCATGCGGTCGACCAGGATCGGCCCGGTCAGGATGTGCGAGCGCCGGTCGACCTCGGCCCCCACCGCGGCGATCCCGGAGAACATGCTTCGCAGGTTGCCGGCGATGGTGATCTCCTCGACCGGGTACGCCGGCTCGCCGGCCTCGATCCAGAAGCCTGCCGCGCCGCGCGAGTAGTCGCCGGTGACCGTGTTGACGCCCTGCCCCATGAGTTCGGTGACCAGCAGGCCACGGCCCATGTCGCGCAGGATCTGAGCCGTCGAGCCGGCATTGGGCGACACCCGCAGATTGTGCACGCCGCCCGCGTTGCCGGTACTCGACAGGCCCAGCTTGCGCGCGGAATAGCTGGACAGGATGTAGCGCTCGAGCACGCCACAGCGCACCAGGTCGTTGGCGACGGTCGCCACGCCCTCGCTGTCGAAGGCGCAGGACCCGAGTCCGCGCGGCAGATGCGGCTCCTCGCGGATCGAGAACCAGCCCGGGAACAGGCGGGTGCCCGCGGCATCGAGCAGGAACGAGGCGCGACGGTACAGGGCGCCGCCACTGGCCGCTCCCACCAGATGCCCGACCAGGCCGCGCGCGAGTTCCGGCGCGAACAGCACCGGGCACTCGCGGGTGGACAGGCAGCGCGCGCCGAGCCGGCGCAGCGTGCGCTCGGCGGCGCGGCGACCGACCGACTCGACGTCCTCCAGGTCGGCGGCCGACCTCGCGCAGCTGTACCAGTAGTCGCGCTGCATCCCGGCGTCGTCCTCGGCGATCAGCGCGCAGGACACGCTGTGGTGGGTGGCGCGCTCACGGCCGACGAAGCCGTGGCTGTTGGCGTACACCGACACGCTGTCGCCGCTCGACACGCTGGCGCCATCGCTGTTGCCGATCCTCGCGTCCAGCGCGCGGCCGGCGGCCTCGCAGGCGATGCCGAGTTCGATCGCGCGCTCGGGCGACAGCGCCCAGGGATGCCACAGGTCGAGGTCGGGGGACCCGGTCGCCATGCGATCCGGGTCGGCCAGTCCGGCGCAGGGGTCCTCCTCGGTGTGGCGGGCGATCGCACAGGCGTACTCGATGGTGGCGGCGATCGAGGCCGGGGCGAGGTCGGCAGTGCTGGCCGAACCCTTGCGGCGGCCGAAGTACACGGTCAAGGACAGGCCGCGGTCGCGGGTGTGCTCGATGGTTTCGACCTCGCCCATCCGCACGTTGACATTGATCCCGCGCTCGTCGTCGATGCCGACTTCGGCCTGGCTGGCGCCGGCCGCGCGGCAACGCGCGAGCACGTCGACGGCGAGATCGGCGAGCCGGTCGTGGGACGCGAGAGAGTCGTTGCTGGTGGCGATGGCCTGCACTGCGTATCCTTCGGCGACCGGCGCCGGCCGGCGGGGCGCGCCCATGAACGAGATCGAGGACGAATCATCGCACGAGGCGCACCCGCGCAGGCGCTGGAGCCGCGCCGACCCGGATGCGCCGAGCCGCGGAGAGCGCCGCCGCGAGGCGCTGGACGTGCTGGCGCTGGCGCACGCGCTGGCGGATCTGAGCGACGCCCAGCTCGCACGGATGCCGATGGCCGACGACCTGCGCGAACTGGTGGCCACCACGCGCGCCGTGCGCCAGCACATCGCGCGCAAGCGTCAGGTTGCCTTCCTCGCCAAGCAGTTGCGCCGGCGCGAGGACGAACTGGCGCCGATCCGCGCCGCGCTGGACCACGACCGCCTGGCCGAGCGGGCGCAGACCGCGCGCCTGCACCGCGCGGAGACCTGGCGGGACCGCCTGCTGCGCGAGGGCGACCAGGCGCTCACCGACTTCCTCGCCGAGCATCCCGCGGCCGACCGCCAGCATCTGCGCGCCCTGCTTCGTCGCGCCCACGACGAAGCCGCGCGCGGCAAGCCTCCGGCCGCGGCGCGTGAACTGTTCCGCCTGCTGCGCGACCTGCCGGACGCAGGCGAGCCGCTTTAGCAGGGTGTCGAGAAACACCCTGCGAGTGCGCGGCACGGATGCCGCGCCCGCGAGTCGATCGCGTCAGCGATTCATTCGTCGGGAGCGAGTACGGACCTGTGCCGAACTCGCGACGTTGAGAAAGTGCAGGAACGCGCTTTCTCAACATCCCTTAGGGAGCCTCTGCGCAATCTCCCTGGGAGGCTGTCGGGAAACACCCGGCGGGCGCGCGGCAGGGATGCCGCGCTCGCGAATCAATCGCGCAAGCGATCGGTTCGGTGGGCGCGAGTCCGGACATGCGGCGGACGCACGACGTCGAGAAAACGCAGGGGAGGATCTTCTCGACAGCCTGCCAGGGCGGCATCCCGCGCGACCGCTCCGCCCGACGGCCCGCGGCACACCGCGCGGCTGCCGGGCGCCGGTCGAGCCACTACGCGGCGCCGAGCCGCTCGCCGCGGTAGGAGCCGTCCATCACCCGCCCGACCCACTCCTGGTTGGCGAGGTACCAGTCCACGGTGCGTGCGATCCCGCTGTCGAAGGTTTCGGTCGGGCGCCAGCCGAGATCGCGGCGGATCTTGGATGCGTCGATCGCATAGCGACGGTCGTGGCCCGGCCGGTCGCGCACGAAAGTGAGCAGCGACTCCCGGCTGGCGCCGGCGGGCAAGGGGCGCCGTTCGTCGACCAGGCGGATGATGGCCCGCACCACCTGAATGTTCTCGCGTTCGGCGTCGCCGCCGATGTTGTAAACCTCGCCGGGGCGGCCGACCTCCAGAACGCGCTGGATCGCCCGGCAGTGATCGACCACGTACAGCCAGTCGCGAACGTTGCGCCCGTCGCCGTACACCGGCATCGATGCCCCCGCCAGCGCCTTCTGGATCATCAGCGGGACGAGTTTCTCGGGGAACTGGAAGGGCCCGTAGTTGTTGCTGCAGTTGGTGGTCAGCGTCGGCAGGCCGTAGGTGTGGTGGAAGGCCCGCACGAGATGGTCCGAAGCCGCCTTCGACGCCGAATAGGGCGAGTTAGGCGCGTAGGGCGTTTGCTCGGTGAACTTCCCCAGCGGGCCCAGCGAACCGTAGACCTCGTCGGTCGACACGTGCAGGAATCGGAAGGCGTCCTGCTCGCCGATCCCCAGCGAGCGCCAGTGGTCGAGCGCGCACTGCAGGAGGTTCAGGGTACCGACCACGTTGGTCTGCACGAAGGCGGCCGGACCGTCGATCGAACGGTCGACATGGCTCTCGGCGGCGAAATTGACGATCGCCTGCGGGCGGTGTTCGGCCAGCAGGTGCCGGACCAGCGCCGGAGCGCCGATGTCGCCGCGCACGAACACGTGGTCCGTCGAGTCCCTCACCGGCGCCAGCGTCTGCAGGTTGCCCGCGTAGGTCAGCAGGTCGAGGTTGACGACCCTGTACCCGCCCCGGGCCAGCAGGTCGAGCACGAAGTTGGCACCGATGAACCCAGCGCCGCCGGTGACGAGGACGGTCTTCATCGCCGGATTATCGCCGCGGACGCGCCCGGCGTCACCAGTCCGCCGCGGGGCTGGCACCGCTCTTGAAGGCAGGCGCCGGGACAGCGGCCGACGGCCGCCGTGGAGGTGCAATGTGTTCGACGACGACAGCGCGCGGCTGCGCAAGCAGCAGCGTTTCCTCAGCGAAGTGGAAATGGCGATCCGCGACGCCAATCGGCGGATCATCCACGAGCGCATCCCGGACCTCGACCGCCAACGTTTCGTCACCTTCGCCACTTTCGTGGCGCGGCTGCGCGCCGACTACCTCGCCGAGGCGCTGGCCACGGAGAGCGCCCCGGACCAGGTGCAGGCCGTCGAATCGCTTCGACTGCGGCGCCGCGCCTTCGCCGAGGCCCGCGATGCCTTCGCCGCTCTCGAGCGCGCGGTCGAGCGCGGATATGTGGACATCGGCTGAACGCGAGCGCCGGCGCGGATGCCGGTCGAGGAGCGAAAGGTGCTGATCATCGTCGGATTCATCATGGTCGTCGGCTGCGTTTTCGGCGGTTATCTGATCGCCGGCGGTCACTTGATGGCGCTCGTCGAGCCGGCCGCGATCGAGATGCTGATCATCGGTGGCGGCGCGCTGGGCGCATTCATCGCCGCCAACAGCATGACGACCGCCAAGGCCGCGATGGCGGCGTCGCTGGCCCTGCTCAAGGCTCCGCGGTTCGGGCGGGAGGAATACATCCAGTTGCTCAAGCTGCTCTACGAACTGCTGATGAAGATGCGCAAGGACGGGCTGATGGCGATCGAATCGCACGTCGACAGCCCCGCAGACAGTCCGATCTTCCAGAAATATCCGAAAGTGCTGGCCGACCACCACCTGGTCGACTTCATGACCGACTGCCTGCGCCTGATGATCGGCGGCAATATGGCCGCGCACGAGCTGGAGGCGGTGCTGGAAGCCGAACTGGAAACCCACCACCACGAGGCTGCCGCGCCCGCCCATGCGCTGCAGAAGGTGGCCGACGCCTTGCCGGCGTTCGGCATCGTGGCAGCGGTGCTGGGCATCGTGAAGGTGATGAGCGTGGTCGGCTCCGCGCCGCCGTCGGTGGTCGGCGCCAAGGTGGCCGCCGCCCTGGTCGGGACCTTCCTCGGCATCCTCCTCGGTTACGGCTTCGTCGGCCCGTTGGCCGCCGCGATGGAGCAGCGCGCGCACGAGGACGCCAAGCCGCTGGACATCGTCAAGATCGCCCTGCTGTCGACAGTGCGCGGTTATGCGCCCCAGGTGGCACTCGAATTCGCGCGCAAGCAGCTGCTCTCCGGAATCCGCCCGTCCTTCGCCGACCTCGAGTCCGAACTGAAGGCCGCGCGCTGACGCACGCCGACGGAGCCGACGAGCCATGAGCGCCAACGGCGAACTGCCGCCGATCATCGTCGTCAAGAAGAAGGTGGCCGGCTACGGCCACCACGGCGGCGCCTGGAAGGTCGCCTACGCAGACTTCGTGACCGCGATGATGGCCTTCTTCCTCGTCATGTGGCTGGTCACGACCCAGCCGCAGGAGGTGCTGGGCGGAATCGCCGACTATTTCAAGAGTCCGTCGATGGTCGAGGGAACCGCGGCCACGATGATGCCGGGGGTGATGGGGCCCGGCGGCGCCGCTGACAAGATGGTGCGCGTCTTCGAGGAGGCGGATTCGAAACCGGGCCAGGGCGACGGCAAGGCCCGCGAGCTGACCGAAGACGAGACCCGCAAGGCCATGGCGGACGCGGACAGCCGGCGACTGGAGGCGCTGAAGCGCGAGCTGGAAGCCGCGATCGACTCCAGCCAGGCGCTGGCGCCATTCAAGGACCAGCTGCTGATCGACATCACGCCGGAGGGGCTGCGGGTGCAAATCGTCGACCGCCACAACCGGCCGATGTTCGATTCCGGCTCGTTCCGCATGCAACCCTACACCGTCGAGATCCTCGACGAACTCGCCGAGTACCTCGACCGGGTGCCGAACCGGATCGCGCTCACCGGGCATACCGACATCACCCCGTTCGGCCGCGGCGATGCCGGCTACACCAACTGGGAACTGTCCGCCGACCGCGCCAACGCAGCGCGCCGCGCGTTGATAGGCGGCGGCCTCGGCGACGCCAAGTTCGCCCGCGTCGTGGGCCTGGCCTCGACCACGCTGTTCGACAAGGCCAACCCGTCCAACCCGATCAACCGTCGGATCAGCATCATCCTGCTCAACCAGGCGGCCGAGGATCAGGCCAAGGAACTCGACGAGTACGACATCGACGGCCCATCTGCCCCGGAGGAAAGCGACCCCGACGGCACTGGCGGCAGCGAAGGCGCGGAGGCAGCGCCCTCGGCCGGGGCGGCGGCGACGCCGGCCGGCGCGGGTGCGCAGGTTTCCCTAGCGTCCGCTGCTGCGGATTGACCGCGGTCAAGACCGACCGCGGTCGGGCGCGTTCCACTGCCTTCGACGCGCCGCCCCGGACCGGCGCGAGGGTCGGATGGATGCTGCGCCTGCCGTTCGCCGATCGCCTGGACGCCGCCGCGCAGCTGGCGCCGGCGCTGGCTCACCTGCGCGACCGCCATCCGCTGGTGCTGGCCATCCCGCGCGGGGCGGTGCCGATGGGCCGCGAGATCGCACGCCTACTGGGCGCGGATTTCGACGTGGTGATGGTGCGCAAGCTCGGCGCACCCGACAATCCGGAGTTCGCGGTCGGCGCGGTGGACGAGTCAGGCCACGCCTGGGTCGCAACGCATGCCGCGGCGGCGGGCGCCGATCCGGGCTACCTCGCGCGCGCGATCGCCGCCGAGCGCCGCACCATGCGCACCCGCCGAGCACGCTGGTCGCCGGGCCGTGCGTCGTGCGACCCGGCAGGCCGCACGGTGATCGTGGTCGACGACGGCCTCGCCACCGGTGCCACCATGCGGGTGGCGCTCGATGCGGTGCGGCGGCGGCGGCCCGCATGGCTGGTCTGTGCGGTGCCGGTGGCGGCGGCGGATTCGCTGGCGGAGATCCAGGCACACTGCGACGAGATTGCCTGCCTGCATGCGCCGCGCGCCTTCGACACAGTCGGATCCTGGTACCGGCATTTCGAGCAGGTGTCCGACGACGCCGTCGCGGCCTGCCTCGAGGACGAGCCGGTCGATGCCGACACCGACCGTCCCGCGCCCGCCGACCACGACGCGGGGGGCCCGGTGCGCATCGCGCTCGATGATGTCGTGCTGGACGGGGATCTCGCGCTGCCGGACGATGCCCGCGGCCTGGTGGTATTCGCCCACGGCAGCGGCAGCAGTCGGCTGAGTCCGCGCAACCGCCGGGTCGCCGCCGTGCTGCAGCGGCGGCGGCTCGCCACGCTGCTGCTCGACCTGCTGACGCCGACGGAGGACCGGTTCGCGGCGCAGCGCTTCGACATCGGCCTGCTCTCGCGCCGCGTGCGCGGCGCGCTGGCCTGGGCGCAGTCGCAGCCGGCCTTGTGCGGGCTGCCGGTCGGACTGTTCGGCGCCAGCACCGGCGCGGCGGCGGCGATCGAAGCAGCCGCCGATCCGGCGATACCGGTGGCCGCGGTGGTTTCCCGGGGCGGCCGGCCCGACCTCGCGTCGCCGCAGGCGCTGGCGCAGCTGCGCGCCCCGCTGCTGCTGCTGGTCGGCGGCGCGGACCACGAGGTGCTCTCGCTGAACCGGCAGGCGCTCGCGGCGGCCGGTGGGCCGGCGGAAATGCGCATCGTGCCCGATGCAAGCCATCTGTTCGAGGAGCCCGGTGCGCTGGAGGAGGTCGCCGCGGCGGCGGCAGACTGGTTCAACCGCCATCTCTGCCAGGGCAATGCGGAATCGGAGTGAATCGATGTGGCCCGGCAGCGCCCTGCGCGGCGGTCCGCCAACGCCGCGGGACCTCGTCGATCGGACTGGCGCCGAGACGGCCATCGGTCTGGGGCGGGGCGTCCCGAATCCCCGTCGCTGCGCCCGCTCCCGGCCGCGGTCCCTCCTCGACCCGCGCGGCCGCCGGGCGGGCGCATCGCCGCGACCGCGAGCTCGTCGCAGACGTGCGGGCGGCGGCGCCCGGCCCGGATCAGAGCATCGGGCGCACGCGCTCCGCAATCGCGTCGATCCGATCGCGGGTCACGTCCTTGTCCAGCGAGCCAGTCACGTGCCGCAGCACACCCTCGGACAGGGTACCCCGCAAAACACCGAGAAACCGCGGCGGCGCCACCAGGACCAGTCCCTGGTACCGCCCCGCCGTACGCCCCTGTTCCAGCACGGCGGCCAGTTCGCGCGCGAAACGGCTGGCCTCCACGGTTTCCAGGTCGGTGCGGGGCTCGATCGCATGGCGCGCGCCGCCGACGCTTTCATGCGCGCGCGGCAGGCGGTCCGCGACCACGTCGCGCGCGTGCTGCCGCGCCTCCTCATGAACGAAGGACTGTCGCTCCACCAGCGCGCCGTCGGCACGCTCCGCCTCGAGCAGGCGCGCGCGCCCCTCGTCCGCCACCAGAATCCAGGTCGCCATGTCGGTCTCCACGCGGTCCCGCCGCGAGGGGCCAGATTGCATGCACCGCGCACGGCGCGCCATGACCGGGATCAATCCCGCGTGCGAGGCTCGCGCGATTCTGCCGCCCACAACGCCAGCCGGGCCACCAGGGAGCCCGCAGCCGCCAGCGCCATGTCCTTCTGCGCATCCCACACATCGCCCTGGGTGCCAAGGTAGGCCTGCCCCAGATCGCCGCCGAAAACCTCGGAGGCGAGCCACTCGATCATCTCGTAAAGCACCGAGTGGGACATGAGGAAGAATACCGGCATCAGGATCTCCCATACCCCGCTCGGCGGCGCCTTGGCACGGAACAACTCCACAGTGGCGGGCATCAGCAGCACGCCGTAGAGGAAATGAACCACGCGATCGTAGTGATTGCGCTCGAAGCCAAGCGCCGTGTCGATCGAATGGCCGGTCAAGGCGACCGACCACGCGTCATAGGGCACTTCCGAATAGGTGTAGTGGGCACCGACCTGGTGCAGCAGCAGGAAGGCGAACAGGCAGGCGTAGGCCGCATGGCTGAACCGCAGGTCGCGCCACGCCAGAGCCAGCGCCGGCACCGCGATGAACACCAGCACGTTCTCCAGCAGCCAGTCCTGGCGGTACTTCGGCTCGATGCCAAGCAGTACGAGCACCGCCGCGAAGACGGCCAGCAGTAGCAGCGGGAAGCGGGCTTCGTTGGAGATGCGCACGACGACCGGGCAGCTGCGGGGTGCGGAGCAGCCGCTCCCCCGCGGCCAGGATCAGAACGGAATGTCGTCGTCGTCGAACCCACCGCCCTGCTGCGCTGGCGCCGGTCGCGCCTCGCCGCCACCGGTGCGCGCCGGCGGGCGCTGCGCGCGTTCGCCGCCGGTGCTGCGCGGGGCACGCTCCATGCCTCCGCCCTCGCCACGCTCCCCGCCGGGCCCGCCGAGCATCTGCATCTCGTTGGCGATCACGTCGGTGCTGTAGCGCTCGATGCCGTCCTTGTCGGTGTACTTGTCGGTGCGCAACGAGCCTTCGACGTAGACCTGGCGGCCCTTCTTGAGATATTCGCCGGAGATCTCGGCCAAGCGCCCGAAGAACGTCACCCGATGCCACTCGGTGCGCTCCTGCTTCTGGCCGGTCTGCTTGTCCGTCCACGACTCGTTGGTGGCGATGCGGATCTTGGTGATCGCGCCGCCGCCGGCGGTGTAGCGGGTTTCGGGATCGGCGCCGAGCGTGCCGACCAGGATGACCTTGTTGACGCCTCGTGCCATGGCGTTGGTTTCCTCTGCGTATGGGGTGGTGACGGCCGGCGGCCGCGGTGCCCATCTGACCGCACCGGGGCACCCTCGACCAGCGGCGGAAGACGCGCCGCGCTGTAGGAAAACGGCGCGCTGCTGGCCGCGCCCGGCGGCGGCTGCAGGGTAGCATAGCGGCCCCTGCGCCCTGCACGCCGCCGCGGCGCCGCCAAGGCCTATAATCCCGGCCTTCGACATCGCCCAGGCCCCCCGTGCGCCCATCCTCCCCCCTGTCCGCGCCAGCGTCCTTGCCGCGGTTCCCCGAGGTGCAGGCCATGGCGGGAGCGGACATGCACGCGGTCGACGCGCTCATCCGCCGCCGCCTATCGTCCAACGTGCTGCTGGTCAACCAGGTGGCCGAGCACATCGTCGCCGGCGGCGGCAAGCGTCTGCGCCCGATGCTGGTGCTGATCGCCGCGCGCGCGGCCGGCTACCGCGGCGAGCAACACTTGCAGGCCGCCGCGATCGTCGAGTTCATCCATACCGCCACCCTGCTGCACGACGACGTGGTCGACGAGTCCGACCTGCGCCGCGGCCGATCCACCGCCAACAGCATCTGGGGCAACGCGGCGAGCATCCTGGTCGGCGACTACCTTTACTCGCGGGCCTTCCAGCTGATGGTCGAACTCGACCGCATGCGCATCATGCAGGTCATGGCCGACACCACCAACGCCATCGCCGAGGGCGAGGTGCTGCAGTTGATGCACCTCAACAATCCCGATACCGACGAGGTCGCCTACCGGCGCGTGATCGAGCGCAAGACCGCGGTGCTGTTCGCCGCCGCCGGCCGCCTCGGCGCCATCCTGGCCGGACTGCCACGCGAGCAGGAGGAGGCGATGGCCGCTTACGGCCTCGACCTCGGCTTCGCGTTCCAGATCGCCGACGACGTGCTCGACTACGTGGCCGACGCGCATGCGTTGGGCAAGAATCTCGGCGACGACCTCGCCGAGGGCAAGGCCACCCTGCCGGTGATCCACGCGCTGGCGCACGCCGCGCCGCCGGCCGCCGACCGCATCCGCGCCGCGATCGAAGCCGGCGACGTCGGCGCCCTGCCCGAAATCGTGGCGGCGATCCACGCTGCAGGCTCGGTCGAGTACGCGCGCCGGTGCGCACGCCTGCATGCCGACCGCGCCGAAGCCGCGCTGGCGGCGCTGCCGCGCTCACCATGGGCCGACGCACTGGCCACGCTGGCACGCTACGCCATCGACCGCGACCACTGATCCGCGGCGCGCAGCTTCCCTCGCGCGCCGCCCCCGGACGGGACGACGGCTCGGGAGCCACGCGCCGGAGCGAGCGTCGCGCCGCGCCGAACCGACGCCAGCCCCCTTGCACCCCACCGGGCGCTCGACCCTACACTGGGCCTCCCCCGTCCAGGAGCCACGTCATGACCGCTTCCCGCACCGCACTCGCCGCCTGCCTGCTCGCCGCCGCCTCCGCCGTGTACGCGCAGGGTGCGCCGCCACCCGACCGCGTGATCGGCTACCGGCAAAGCGTGTTCGGTCTCATCGGCTGGAACTTCGGCGGGCTCGGTGACATGGTGCGCGAACGACGCCCCTGGGACGCTGCCGAATTCACGCGCCGTGCGGAGCGCGTGGCGCAATTGAGCCAGATGACCGACGAAGGCTTCCCGCCAGGTTCGGACACCGGCGCGGCCACGGACGCCAAACCGGAGATCTGGACCAATCGCGCCGATTTCGACGCCAAGATGGACGACTTCCGCCGCGAAGCGGCCGCCCTTGCGGCAGCCGCCCGCGGCGGTGACCAGGACGCGATCAAGGCGCAGTTTTCGAAGACGGGTGGCACCTGCAAGGCCTGCCACGACGAGTACAAGGCCGACTGAGCAGCGGGGCATCGTCCGCCGCCGCCGGGCGAGCGAAGCCGCGCTCGGCGCGGTCGTGGCCGCGTCGCCGGTCCGGGCCCTGAGGCCCGGACCCCGGGCCGCCCCCCGCTTCACCGCGACCCGAACTCCACCACCGCCCACACCACGCCGGAGCAGGCCGCGAACACCAGCAGCGCGCGCCCGTGTCCGGCAAAACGGACCGCGGGTTCGGCCGCAAGTGCCTTGCGACCGGTGAACATCGCCGGCACCAGCCGCTCGCGTTTCCAGACTGAGTACCACGTCACCGCCGTCAGGTGCAGACCGATCAGGACCACCAGCACGTCGGTCAGCGATTTGTGGATCGAGGTCAACTGGCCCGCGGTGTCGGCGCTCACGCGCTCCGACAGCGGGCCGTACAGCGAGATATCGTCGTTGGCGAACAGCCCGGTCACCGACTGCATGAGCAGCACCGAAAGCATCGCCGCCACCGCCCAGCCGCCGAGCGGATTGTGGCCGGCGTGCGCCGACGGCTCGCGCCGGGCCAGCGTAGGCGCGTAGCCGGCCACCCGCGAGGGCCCGGCGAGGAAACGCGCGAAGCGCGCGCTGTCACTGCCGACGAAGCCCCAGACGATGC
>DHLY01000009.1:58214-63901 GCA_002405525.1 Proteobacteria bacterium UBA4656 | reverse complement strand
GCCAGCACCAGCAGCGCCACCACCCAGTGGAAGATCCGCGTCGGCAGGTCCCATACGCGATACAGGCTCGCACTCATCCGCCCATGCCCTCGATGTGGCTGATCGAATCGGGATCGAAGCCGGCCAGCGCCGCGAAGCGGCGGCCGCGCTCGTCGTAGTCGCGAAACTCGCCGAACGAAGGCGCGCCGGGCGACAAGAGTACTACGCCGCCCGCCGGCAGCAGCGTCCGCGCGCGCGCCACGGCGGCGGCGAGATCGGCCGCGCCCTCGACCACGCAGCGCGCGCGGTCCACCGCGCCGAGCGCTGCCACGACACGCGGCCCTACGGCGCCGATGGCGAGGACGGCGCGCGGCGGCTCGGTGCGCATGGCGCGCGCAAAGTCGTCCCACGGTACGCCGCGGTCATGACCGCCGACGATCAGCGCCGTCGGCCGGCCGCGATGGTGGGCGAGCGCCGCCAGCGTGGCCTGCGGCGTGGTGGCGATGGAGTCGTTGACCCAGTCCAGGCCGTCGCGCATGCCCAGTGGCTGCAGGCGGTGCGGCAGCGGGCGGAAGCCGGCGACGCACGGCGCCAGCGCCGCCGCGTCCTCGCCCGCGGCCTCCAGCAGCGCCAGCGCGGCGCACAGATTGAGCGCATTGTGGACGCCGGGCAGCGGGATTGCATCCAGCGGCAGCACGTCATCGGCGCCGCGCCGGATCGCACCGCCGGCGACATGCCAGCCGTCCGCGCCGCCGAACCAGTGGACGCCGGCCTCCGGCAGCGTCCCATCCGGCCAGACCTGGTCGCACCACAGCACGCTCGCGCGCGGGCGTCTGCCCGGCGCGCCGAGCAGGCGCATCTTGTCGCGGTAGTAGCACTCGACCGTGCCGTGCCAGTCGAGATGCTCCGGATGCAGGTTCAGCACGGCGGCGATCTCGGGCACGCCCCCGAGGTCGCGCGCCTGGAAGGAAGACACCTCCATCACCCACCAGTCGGGCACAGCGGCATCGGGCGCCTCGAGCAGCGGCAGACCGATGTTGCCGGCCAGCACCACGCTCCGGCCGGCCGCGCGCAGCAGATGCGCCACCATCGCCGTGGTGCTGCTCTTGCCCTTGGTACCGGTAATGGCGATGGTGCGCGCGCCGGGATGCGCGGCGAACCACAACGCGGTACCGGAGGTGAAGCGCACACCCGCAGCCTCGGCTTCGGGCGCGGGACTGCGATAGGGACTGATGCCCGGCGACTTCACCACCACGTCGAAGCCGCGCAGCGCCTCGACGCCCGCCTCGCCCGCGATCACTTCGGCGCCGACGGCGAAGGCGCGCGCGGTCTCGGCCTCGGCGGCGGGGCAGACCACGGCCGGCCGCAAGGGCAGGCGATCCGCGAGCCAGCGCCAGGCGGCGCGTCCCTCGCGGCCCGCACCCCAGATCGCGACGCGCCGGCCTTCGAGTTCAGCCAGGCGCATCGAGGACACCGCGCAGCCGCGCAGGAATACGGTCCGGCCCGGCCGGGGCCAGCAGGGGCTCCAGCGCGCGATCGGCGGCCGGTAGTGCAGGCATGATCTCGCGCGCGAAGCGCGCGACCAGCGCATCCTCGCGCCACTCGGCGCGCCCGGCCAGAGTCGCCAGCGCCGCGCGCGACTCGCGCGCCTCGCCCACGCACTCGAAGGGCTTGTGCGCGCGCCATTCCAGCAATGCGTCGAATGCCGGCGCGAGCGCCGGGTCGTCAAGCAGGTTGCGGCCGAAGATGGCGGTCAACTGCGGTTTGGGCAGGAAGGGGGCCAGCGCGAGGAACACGAAGTGGCACTTCGGGCACTGCCCGCACCAGCGCGAGGTCGGCCGCTCGCCGGCGATCTTGAAGTTGCGGTTGCAGGACGAGAACAGAGGGTGGTACCGGGACAGTCGCGCGAAGCGCCGGGTGACGGCGAGTTCCGACAGCGGGCGCAGCAGGGAGAAGTACGCGAGGTCGGACGCCACGTGTTCGCGCAGCCAGTCGGCGAGCAGGCATTCGAAGGCGAGGCTCTTGCTCCACTGGTGGTTGACCGCGCGTCCGTCGGTCTCGAAGGTCGCGGCGGACGCCGAACGCTCGTTGGAGAATACGATCGCGTCGTGGCCGTACAGCAGCGCCGCGACCACCAGGATCGCAGAGTTGATTGCAGTGACCGGCACGTGGCCGTTGAGCGCGCCGCGGCGATTGAGTTCGAACAGTGCGGGGGAGACCTCGCGCCGCAGGTTGAGCAGCGGCAACCCCGTGCGCTCGGCGCAGGCGCGGATCAGGTCGGACTGCCCGACCCAGGCCGCGGTCGCGGGCTCGCCGGCAGCACGCAGCAGTTCCACCGTGACCAGGGAGTCCTTGCCGCCGCCGATCGGCACCAGGCTGGAGCGCGGCAGTCCCAGTGCGATCGGCGCGGAGGGCGCCGTCCCGCCGCGCGGGAAGCTCACCCGTCCCGCGAGATCGATCCGGTTCTGCCAAGCGAATTCGGCCAGGCCGTGCTCGTAGACCTGCTCGCACAGCGCGGCCGTGGACTCGTCCAGCGGACCGCTTTCGACGCGGATGTCCGGCGGCACCGCGGCCTTGTAATAGCTCACGCCGGCCAGCAGGTGCAGCAGGCGCAGTGCCTGGTCGAAAGCCGCGCGGCGCGCGTCGGGCAGGGCCGGCGCGTCGGGAAAGCCGATGCGCTCAACGAACTCGACGCGATCGTCCAGCGCGTAGGCCAGTTCGGCCGTGCCGCTGGCGGCGTCGAACCCAAAGCGCACGAAGCGGAACGCGCGCACCGCGCGCGGATCGAAGCCGCTCACAGTGCCACCTCCGGCGCAGGCTCGCGCAAGTTGTAGTGCGACGACATCGCCGAGCCGTAGGCGCCGGCCTGCGCGACCAGCAGCACGTCCCCCTCACGCGGCGCCGACAGGCGTCGATGGCTGCCGAGCACGTCCCCGCTCTCGCAGATCGGCCCCACCACTTCGCACACCACGTCGGCCTTCTCGCCGAGCCGGCTCAGATTGACGATCTCGTGCCAGGCCTCGTACAGCGCCGGGCGGATCAGCGAATTCATGCCGGTATCGACGCCGACGTACAGATATCCGTCCTTGCGCTTGGACTGGGTCACCCGCGCCAGCAGCACGCCGGCCTCGGCGACCAGGTAGCGGCCGGGTTCCATCCACAGCCGATACTGCGGGTAAAGCGCCTTGACCTCGGCCAGCGCGCGCCCGACGGCTTCGATGTCCAGCGCGCGTTCGTCCGGTCGCGACGGCACGCCGAGCCCGCCGCCGACGTTGATCCGAGTGCAGTCCGGGAACTGTTCAGCGAGGCTCGCCAGTTCAGCGTAGGTCTCGCGGAAATGGTCGGCCTCCAGGATCCCGCTGCCGAGGTGGGCGTGGATGCCGCTCACGCGCAGACCGGCATCGCGCGCCAGGCGCAGGAACTCGGGCACGTCGGACAACGGCAGACCGAACTTCGACGATGCACCGCCGGTCACCACCTTGTCGTGGTGGCCTGCGCCGTGGCCGGGATCGAGGCGCAGCACCACCTCCTGCGCGCGGAACAGCTCCGGCCAGTGCTGCAGCGGATGCAGTCCATCCAGTGTGACCCGGATGCCCAGCGACAGCGCCTTCTGGTACTCCGCCCGCGGCGCGAAGTTGGGCGTGAACAGGAACTGCTCGACCGGCAGATCGGGCAGGCCGGCGCGCGCCGCGTCGATCTCGTTCGCCGACACGCACTCGATGCCGAAGCCCTCGTCCACCAGCGCCGCCAGCGCGGCCGGCTGCGCGTTGGCCTTCATCGCATAGAACCAGCGGTCGACCGCCGGGATCGCCGCCCGCAGCCGGCGTGCTGCGGCGCGCACCTCGTCGATCGCCAGCACGTAGCGCGGCGTTCCGCCCGCGGCGAGCGCCAGCAGTTCGATGCTCCTTGCCGCCCACCAGGGCACCGGTCGCAGGCGCGAGGCGGTTGCCGCATACAGCGACTCCCACGACGGGCCGAAGGTCTGCTCGTCGTCGAAGCGCATGGCCTCCGCCTTGACCAGCAGTGCGTGCAGGCGAGGCACCAGCGGTCCGGCTACCACCTCGTCGACCACGAAGGTCAGGTTGAGGTCGTTCGACGACTGCGTGATCAGACGCACGTCGAGAGCGCCGAACTCGGCCAGAACGGGCGCCAATCGCGCCAGCAGCGAGCGCATGCCGCGCCCGACCAGGGTCACCGCCGCGCACGGGGCGATGACTTTCACCCTGCAGATCGCCTCCAGGTCTCGGCACAATGCACCCAGCACGTCGGTGCTGACCAGGTTCTCGCTGGGGTCGAGCGACACGGTGACATTGGTCTCGGCGGACCCGATCAGGTCCACCGACAGGCCGTGGCGCTTGAAGATCGTGAACACATCGGCCAGGAAGCCGACCTGCTGCCACATCCCGACGCTTTCCATCGACACCAGGGTGATGCCGCTGCGCGCGCTGACCGCCTTCACGCTGGCCGGACCGCGATGGGCCCGGGCAGCGACCTCGGTGCCGGCCAGATCGGGCCGATCGGTGTCCTTGACCCACAGCGGCACGCCGGCCTCGCGCACCGGGTTCAGGCAGCGCGGGTGCAGCACCTTGGCGCCGGTGGTGGCGATCTCCTGCGCTTCCTCGTAGTCGAGCCGGCGCAGCAGACGCGCGCCCGGCACCTGCCGCGGGTTGGCGGTGAACATGCCGGCCACGTCGGTCCAGATCTCGACGCGCTGCGCGCTCAGCAGAGCGCCGAAGTAGGACGCCGAGGTATCCGAGCCGCCACGGCCGAGAATGCACGTGCGGCCCTCCCGATCGGCGGCGATGAAGCCCTGGGTGATCAGCACCGGCGCGCGGCGCGCCAGCGCCGACACCATGCCGGGATCCGGCCTGCAGTGGCAGTTCACGCTCAGCCGCGCCGACCACGCGCTGGCATTGGGCACCGGCGCCACGCGCAGCCACTCGCGCGCATCCAGCCATTCGGCCTCGACGCCGCACCGTTCCAGGAAATGGACGCCCAGGCTGGAACTCATCAGTTCGCCCAGCGCCAGCATCTCGGCCTGCCAGGGCAGCTGCGCGCCTTCGCGCTGCGGGTCGGCGCACAAGGCGGCCAGCCGGGCCAGCCATTCGTGCAGCATGGGTGCCTGCGGCAGGCCGAGCTCGGCGACGAACTTCAGGTGCCGATCGGCGAGCGCGGCGGCCCGTGCGTCCAGCGACTCGCCGCGCGCGGCGGCGTCGATGATCGCCTGCAGGGCATTGGTCACGCCCGACAGCGCGGACACCACCACCACCACGCGCAGGCCCTCGCGGCGGCGCGCGCGAACCAGTTCCACGATGTTGTCCCAGCGCGGCCGCGCCGCGACCGAGGTGCCCCCGAACTTGAGGACGACATAGCGCGGGGCTGGGGCGGGGTGGTCGTGCATCGGTCGCGGGGCAGCAGCCTGGGCGGGGTCCACCAAGATACCGAATCCGGACCCGCCGCAGCATGCAGCCGGCGGTCGGCGCCCGCACCGCGCCTTCGCATGGACCACGGCGTCCGCGCTGGGGCACAATCGGCGGCGTCTGCATCGGCCGCACTCGAATGTCAAGCCCGTCCATCGACCTCGGCGAAACCATCGCCGCCTAGCGCGCCGGCAAGGTCGAGGCGGAGGCGGTGCTCAGCCGTGAGGTCTACCTGCTGCTCAAGCGGATGGCCGGTGCACGCCTCGCGCACTCCGGACCGGCGACACT
>DHLY01000009.1:52010-57993 GCA_002405525.1 Proteobacteria bacterium UBA4656 | reverse complement strand
TGCGAGCGGTGCTGGTCGACGCCGCACGCCGCCGGATGGCCGACAAGCGGGGCGCCGGGGCGGTGGCGGTGACGCTGGGCGGCACCGTCGAGGCCGCGGTCGACGACGACGGCATGCTGGAACTGCACGAGGCCCTGCTGCGACTGGCCGAACGCGACCCGCGCGCGTCGCGGGTGGTGGAGATGACCTATTTCGGCGGCATGCGCGCGCACCAGATCGCGCCGGTGATCGGTGTTTCGGACGCCACGGTGGAACGCGACCTGGCGTTCGGCCGGTCTTGGCTGCGGCGCGAGCTGCATCCATGACCGGGATCGACTTTGCGCGCGTGCGCGAAGCCTTCGACCGCGCGGCCGCCGCACCGCCCGGCCACCCGGAGCGCGATGCGGCGTTCGATTCCCTGCCTGCCGCCGAGCGCGACGAGCTGCGCAGCCTGCTCGCTGCGCACGATGACCATGGCACCTGCGACGACCTGCGGCGACGGGTCGATGGCGCTGCCGCGGCCACGCTGCCGGGCGCAGACCGGCGCCAGCGCATGGGCCCATGGCGGATCACCGGCGAACTCGGCGAGGGCGGCATGGGCGTGGTGCTGTCGGCGGTCCGCGACGACGGCGAATTCGCGCAGCGCGCAGCGATCAAGGTGGTCCGCGGCTTCCCGTCGGAGGCCGCGCGCGAACGGCTGCGGCGCGAACGCCAGATCCTCGCCGACCTCGAACACCCGAACATCGCGCGCCTGCTTGATGGCGGCACCAGCCACGGCGGGGAGCCGTACCTGGTCATGGAACACGTCGACGGCGAACCGCTGCCCGCGTGGCTCGCGCGCGGGCCCGCGCTGCGCGCGCGGATCCGGCTGTTCGCCTCGATCTGCCGGGCCGTCGCGTTCGCCCACCAGCGGCTGGTGGTGCACCGCGACCTCAAGCCCGGCAACGTGATGGTGCGCGTCGACGGCGTGCCGGTCCTGCTCGACTTCGGCATCGCCAAGCTGCTCGAAGCCAAGCCCGGCGGCGACCGCACCCGCACCCATGCCATCACCCCGGCCTACGCCAGTCCCGAGCAGCTGCGCGGCGAGCCGGTCACCACCGCCGCCGACATCTTCGGTCTCGGGCTGATCCTGTACGTGCTGCTCGGCGGCGACGTGGCCTCACGCAGCGACCCGGTGAAGTCCGCAACCACCACCGTCGACAGCGCCTCGGAAGCCGCGCGACGCAGCGCCGACCCCGCCGCGCGGGCCTTCGCGCCGATGGTGCGCGGCGACCTCGACGCCATCGTGCGTCTCGCCACCCGCATCGATCCGAACCGGCGCTACGCATCGGCCGTTCTGCTGCAGCAGGACGTCGAGGCCTGGCTCGACGGCCGCCCGGTAACGGCGCGGGCCGGCGATCGCTGGTACCAGCTCGCCAAGTTCACCCGGCGGCATCGCGCGGCCCTGGTCTTCGGCGCGCTGCTGGTGGCGGGCGCGGCGACCTTCACCGCGCGGCTGGCGGTCGAACGCGACCGCGCGCAGACCGCGCAGGCGCAGGCCGAGTCCGAGGCGGCCACCTCGCGCGAGGTGCTGGCCTTCGTCACCGGCCTGTTCGGCGAACTCGACCCGATGCGCGGCGGAGATGCGCAGATCACGGCCGCCGAACTGCTCGACCGCGGCCGCGCACGGCTGGACTCGGTGCAAACCAGCTCACCGTACGCGCGCGCCGCGCTGCAGCGCGCGCTGGGCGACATCTACCGCAACGGCGAGCGCCCGCGCGAGGCGATCGCGCTGCTGACCGCCGCGCGCGAGGAGTACCTGCGCAATCCGACCCAGGCCAACGCCCTGGTGGAGATCGAGGTCGCGATCGCACAGGCGCACAACGCGCTGCTCGATCCGCACAGCGCCGAACCCTACATCACGCAGGCGCTGGCCCGTGCGGCCGCGCGCGGGACCGAGGACCCGAAGACGCTGGCGCACACCCTGATGACGCACGGCGTGACCCAGCAGCGGCTCGGTCGCAGCGATGCAGCGATGGCCGACTTCGAACGCGCCCAGGCCCTGTTCGAGCAGTCCGGCGAAGCGGGGCGGGAGGGCCTCGCGTCGGTGCTGCACAACCGCGGCTGGGTGGCCGACTCCCGCGACGAACCCGCACTCGCCCTCGACTGGTACCGGCAGGCGGTTGCGCGCAAGACCGCCCTGCTCGGCGCCGACCACCCTTCGACCCTCAACTCGCGGTTCGCGTCGGCGACCGCGCTGGCCGCCCTTGGGCGCTTCGCGGAGGCCGAGGGCAGCCTGCTCGACCTGCTGCCGGACATCGAACGCCGGCTCGGCACGCGCTCCGCCCAATACGCGCGGCTCTGGAACGAACTCGGCTCGGTGCGCCAGGACCTCGGGCGCTGGCCGGAGGCGGCCGAGGCCTACCGGCCCGCGATCGCGCTGGACCTGGAGGGAGCGGCCGGCGCAGCCGGCGTGACGACCGCGCAGACGATCAACAACCTCGCCTCGCTGGACGAGGAGCGGGGCGATCTGGCCGCCGCCGAGCGCGGCTACCGCGAGTCGCTCGCGATCCGGCTGCGCGTGCTCGCGGAAACCTCGCCAGCGGTGGCGCGAGCGCGGCACAACCTCGCGCGCGTCCTGTTGCGCGCGGGCCGGGTCGACGAGGCGGCGACCTTGGCCGCGGCCGCGCGTGCGGCACGCGAGGCGATCCTCCCGCCGGGTTCGCCCGAGCGACTGGTCTCGCAGGCTCTGGCCGTGGAGATTCTGCTCGCCCGCGGCGAGGTCGCGGCGGCGACGCGCGAAGCCGAAGCGCTGGCCGCCGCGACACCCCGCAGCCGGGCGCAGGCGCGCACCGTCGCCGCGGCGCAGCGCGCGCTGGCGGCCGCAGCGGCGGCGCGCGGCGACGCGGCGACGCGGGTGACTGCGCTCGAGGCAGCGCGGGCCGCCCTGCGCGATGCGCTGCCGACAGGCCACCCTGCAGTGGCGCTGGCCGAACTCGACCTCGCCGAAGTCCTCGGCCCCGACCGGGCAGCCGAGGCCGCGCGCCTGCGTGCCGCCGCGATACCGGTGCTGGACGTCGCGCTCGCTGCGGATTCACCGGACCGGCGGCGTCTGCTCGCCCCGGTGGCCGCGCGCTGATCGCGAACACCGAGCGCAACCTTTCGCGACCCGGATCGGCCTGCGATCATCGTCGGCCCAGCGAGGAGGCCGCCATGCCGAAGGTCCGTTTCCAGCAGGTCGACGTCTTCACCACCGCGCCGTTCCGCGGCAACCCAGTCGCGGTGGTGCTCGACGCCCGCGGGCTCGACGACCAGGCCATGCAGCGGATCGCCAGCTGGACCAATCTTTCCGAGACCACCTTCGTGCTGCCGGCGAACGCCACCGGCGCCGACTACCGCGTGCGCATCTTCACCCCGCGCCAGGAGCTACCTTTCGCCGGCCATCCCAGCATCGGCACGGCGCACGCGATGATCGACGCGGGCCTCGCCGTGCCGCGAGCCGGCGCGCTGGCGATGGCGTGCGCGGCCGGCGTGCTGCCGCTGCGCGTCGACGGCGAAGGCGCGGCGCGGCGGATCTTCGTGCGCGCCCCGACGGCACGCTTCGCCGACCCCGACCTGACCCAGATCGTGGCGCTGTCGAAGGCCCTGCGCGTGACCGTCAACCAGCATCCGGCGCCGCGCAACGTCACGGTCGGCCCGACCTGGACCGTGGTCGACCTCGAGGACGAGGCCAGGGTGCGTGGCCTGCGCCCCGACTTCGCCCGCCTGGCCGAACTCACGCACGAGCACGACAGCGTCGGCGTGGCCGTGTTCGGCCGCTCGCCCGATCCGGCGCTACCGTGGGTGGTGCGCTGCTTCGCGCCGGCCGACGGCATCCCGGAGGATCCGGTCACGGGCAGCGGCCAGGCGGCGGTGGCCGCTTTCCTGAGCGCCAACGGCCTGCTTCCCGCGGGTGACGTCGCCTACGCCGCCAGCCAGGGCCGCGAAGTGGGACGCGACGGCGTGGTGGCGGTGCGGGTCGGCGCCGACGGAGGGATCGAGGTCGGCGGCCACAGCGTCACCTGCATCGACGGTATGTTCCACTGGTAGCAGCCGGGCGCCGCCGCAGCGGCGTTCAGAGCGGCTGCGGGCTGGGAAACCGGATCGTGGCGCGCGTGCCCACCCCCAGCCGGCTGGACATCTCCACCGGCCAGCCGAAGCGGTCCGACAGGCGGCGCACGATGGTCAGACCCACGCCGTGGCCGCCGCGGGCGGTGGCCTGGTCGCCGCGAAAGAACGGCAGGCGCCCGACCTTGTCCAGCACCTCCTCGCTCATGCCCGGACCGGTGTCCTCCACGCGCACGAAATCGCGGCCGAGCGTCACCGTGACCGCGCCCTCGGTGGTGTACAGGCACGCGTTGCGCAGCAGGTTGGACACCATCACCGCCAGCACCCGCGGCGGCGCGTGCAGCGCGAAGTCCGCCTCGCGCACGTAGCGGACCTCGACCGGCTTGCCTTGCACTAGGTCCTGCGCGCGCTCGACCTCTTCCTCGATCAGTTCGCCGACCACGAAATCCTCCTCCGGCAGGCCGACGTCGGCCTCGCGGGCGAGGATCAGGAACGCCTCGATCAGTGCCTCCATGTCGCGGATCGCGCGCCGGATGCGCTGCGCCGAACGCCGGCCGAATTCGGACAGCGCCTCTTCCTCGAGCAGGATGTCGGCGGCCACCTTGATCACCGTGATGGGGCTGCGCAGTTCGTGGCTGGCGTCGCGGGTGAAGTTGCGCTCGCGCTCGATGAACTCTTCGAGCCGCGAGGCGAAGGAATGGATCGCACCGGCCAGCACCTGGATGTCCTCGTCGGCATCGGCCGGCAGGCTGCCCGGTTCGAGCGAGGCGAGGTCGGGTTTCTTCGGGTCGAAGGCGCGTACCTGCCCGGCCAGCCAGATCACCGGCGATACCGCGCGCCGCGACACCCGGTAGGTCAGCCAGGTGGTGATGTAGATCACCGCGAGCACCATGGTCAGCGGCACGAACCCGAACCACAGCGCGAGCCGGTCGACCTGCTCCTGCTCGAACACCAGATACAGGCGGCCCTGCAGTCCGGGATGGCGCGCCGGATCGGGTTCCGATACGTAGACCAGCGCGCTCGCCCCGCGCAGGGTCACCGCATGGTACGAGCGCGGCAGGAACTCGCGCAGCGAGGCCGGCACCGACGCCAGGTCGCCGTCACGGCCCAGATAGCCATGCATGTTGTAGGTGTCGGGGACTTCGGCGCCTGGATCGACGGCCAGGCGCTCCCAGTAGTGCTGCGCTTCCTGCATCAGCGCGTTCTGGATCAGCACGTCGCGCAGCACCACCCAGGCGCCGTACACCGACAGCAGCGTGGCCACGCTGATGGCGGCGATCTGCAGGACGAAGGCGACCCAAAGGCGGCCGCGCAGGCCACCGTCTCTGCCCTGCGCGCCCGGCAGGACGGACGGCGGCTTGGTGGGATTCGCGGCCAAGGGCGTGGGAAGGAGGCTGCGGCAGGGACGACCGACGCGGCGCCGCGCACGGCGCCGCGCCGGCGGTTGCTCAGGCGCTGCGCGCGGCGCCCGGCACGTCCTCGTCGAGGTCGGCGAGCCGGTAGCCGGCGCTGTGAATGGTGTGCAGCAGCGGTTTGTCGAACGGCTTGTCGATCACCTTGCGCAGGTTGTAGAGATGGCTGCGCAGGGTATCGGAATCCGGCAACAGATCGCCCCAGACCTCGCGTTCGATGTCTCGGCGGCTCACCACCCGCGGCGATTCGCGCATCAGGATCGTCAGCAGCTTCAGCCCGATCGGAGAGATGCTGAGATCACGGCCGCCGCGCTGCAGGCGCAGGGTGGCCGTGTCGAGCACCAGATCGCCCACGCGCAGCACCTCGGCGCTCACCTGGCGGCGATCGCGGCGGATCAGGGCCCGCACGCGCGCCTCCAGTTCGCGGATCTCGAACGGCTTGACCAGGTAGTCGTCGGCGCCGGCGTCGAGGCCGACCAGCTTGTCTTCCAGCGTGTCGCGCGCGG
>DHLY01000009.1:32351-51877 GCA_002405525.1 Proteobacteria bacterium UBA4656 | reverse complement strand
CAGCATCAGCACCGGGGTCGATCGCTTGGCGTCTTGGCGCAGCTTGCGGCACAGGTCCAGCCCGTCCATGCCGGGCAGCATGAGGTCGAGCACGATCACGTCGTACGAGTTCTGGGTTGCCAGCCGCAGGCCGGTGACACCGTCCGAGGCATAATCGAGGCTGTAGCCGCGGCGCTCGAGGAATTCGCCGACCATCTCGGCGATTCCGCGATTGTCCTCGATCAGGAGGATCAGGCCGACGCTTTCTTCGCGGGATTTCATGGGGGACTCCTCACGGCTGCGACCGGCGCGGGATCGCCCGGTTCACATAAGTGAAGAGTAGACGCCGACAGCAGTCGGTGGAATGTGAAGGCCGCCGCAAGGATGAACGGACGGCGCGGGAATTCCACCGACCATCGGTACCCGGCGTCGATGGCGGGATGCCCTTTCGACTGCAAGCACCCGGCTCCCGGCCGCGGCGCCGGCCCTCGCCGCCCTGAGATGCTGTGACAAACAGCCTTTCAGGTGGGCCTTGGATGGTCCGCGCGCGGGTCACGCACACCAGTGCATGGTTCGCGGGATCGAGTCCGGATCTGTGCCGGATTCGCGACTGGAAGCCCACAGGATGTGGGTTTTTCCACCACCTCCGAGGACGCTGACCGCCGATGCCGCGATGCCGGGCGCCGCGGCTCACTCCGGAGCCACCTCGACCTGCAGCGAGAACAGCCGCCAGCCGGTGAAGCGGTAAACGAACCGGTAGTCGAAATCGACCTTGGCTCCGTCGACCGCGTAGTAGCCGACCAGGCGCAGCACGCCGGCATCGTCCACCGAGGGTTCGGCGCTGAGGTTCGGCGGAACCTGTTCCAGCGGGCGCAGATCGATGCCCGCGTCCACGAACGGCTTGAATTGCGCGTCGAGGTCGGCGACCGTGACCTGCGCCTTGAACTCCGGTGCGGCAGCCTCGCGCAGGGCCGAGAAGTCGCCGGCCGCCACGCCGCGGGCGAACAGGGTGGTTGCGTCGCGGACCAGGCCCACCGACTGCACCGGCGTGGGCACCCCGCGGGCTGCTTCCCCCTCGGCCTCGCGCAGCGGCTGGATGGCGTCGATCCGCCACTGGCCGTCCTCCTTGAGGAAGCGCAGTCGCAACGGCAGCGATTCGCCGGTGGCGGTCGTGATGCTGCCATCGACCGTACCGACCCCGTCCTCGATCTGCCAGCCCGACCATCGCCCGGACGCGTACCGACCGACCCCGGTCTCGGACAGGAAGCGCTCGAAGTCCTCCTGCGGTACCGCTTCCTGGAAAGCGCGCGAGCGCTGTGCGGCGGCGGCCACGAAGTCGCGCCGCGCAAGCGCGTCCAGGAACGGATCGGCCGCGCCACTGACTCCGCCAGGACCGAACAGCAGCAGCGCGAGCAAGGTGATGCCGAAGGCGCCCAGGCCGACGAGAGGCAGCACGATCTTATGCATGGGGTCACCGGCGGGCGGGGGTCAGAAACGGATCCGGCCGCGCAGCATCTCGGCGAACATCACCCAGTCGCCGGCGAAGCTGTAGAGCGGATGCCTGAAGGTGGCCGGCCGATTCTTCTCGAACACGAAGTGACCGATCCAGGCGCAGCCATACCCGGCGACCAGGCCGGCAAGCAGCCACCACGGATTGCCGCTGCCCGCCAGCATCGCAAGGCAGGCCAGCGCCAGCGTGTTGCCGAGGTAGTGCAGGCAGCGGCAGACCGGGTTCGCGTGCTCGGACAGGTAGTAGGGATAGAACTCCCGGAACGAGGCGAATGCTTGGGGTTGGGCGCTCATGCGGCAACTCCGGCGCGGGTGCCCCGACATTCTCCGGCGGCGCACGACGCACCGCAAGTCAACGTCACAACGCGCCGTGCGTTGATCGCTGTGAGGACCACGAACCGACCCGGAGCCCGACACATGATCCGCAGCACGCCCATCCTGTTCGCTTCCGCAACCATCGCCTGCCTGCTCGGCATCGGCCCCGCAGTCGCCCGGCAGGCCGCGCCCACCGAAGCCGACCGCCCGGCGCTGACCGGATTGCGCGACCACGCCGCTCCCGCGCGCGCGGCGCCGCGACCGATGCGCGCCGCACGGCTCGCCCACGCCCTGCGCCACGACCCCGCGGTGGCGGTCCTGCTCAACCTACGCGCGATCGAGCGGCTGTATCGCCGCGACGGCCGGATCCAGGAACTGCCGATTTTCTTCCGCGAGCAACTGGCGAAGACCGAGAACCCGGTGGTGCGCAACTTCCTCAACTACCGGATCGCTGCCCTGGAGCTGCGCGGCGATGATGCGACCGCTGCGCTGGATACGTTGCGCCGCAACCTCGAGGAGAACTACCGCAGGCTGTGAGCGAACGGCGGCGCGGCAGCCGCCCGCTGCCGCGCGGGGATCGGGCCCGCGGTCGCGACCGGGCACGCCGGGAACCGGCGGTTCGACGGTCGCGATCCCTCTGCAGGCGGCCGTCGCCTCCCCGCGGAGCCGGCCGGGAGAACCGATCGCGCGCGCGTCCTTCAGATCGCGCGTCCGGCACCGGCAAGGACGCGCTGCCGCAGGCCATGTGCTGGCGCGCATGATTCACGCCCGGGTCAGCCAGGCGCCCCGCCTCGGCGGCTGTCCTGGCCGTCGAGGCCTGCGTTTCAGGCGCCCGGGTCGTCCGCGTCCGACGCCCCGGCGCGCTTGGCGCGATCCCAGTAGGCTTCCTGCGCCGCCAGCGGCAGACGGGCCAGCGGGACGCCGTCGACCGCTGCCATCGTCTCCATGGCGCGAAACCGGCGCTCGAACTTCAGGTTGGCGCGACGCAGCGCATGCCCGAAGTCCACCCCTGCGTGACGGGCGAGATTCACGCACACGAACAGCACGTCGCCGATCTCGTCGGCGAGCCGATCGCGATCGCGCGGCTGACGCGCGAGCTCGGCGCGCACCTCGTCGATCTCCTCGTGCAGCTTGTCCAGCACCGGGGCGACCGAGGGCCAGTCGAAGCCGACCGTGGCTGCCCGCGCCTGCAGCTTGGCGGCGCGCACCGGCTCGGGCAGGCCGGCGGCCACGCCGTCGAGCGCCGAGGCCGGCGCGCCGGCGCCCTTCTCGGCGCGCTTGATCGCTTCCCAGCGTTCGCCCTGGGCTCGCGCATCGTCGACCGGCGCCGCCGCCGCCGCCGGGCCGCCGTCGGGCCCGAACACATGCGGATGGCGGCGCACCATCTTGTCGCAGATCGCCTGCACCACGTCGTCGAAGCCGAAGCGACCCCGTTCGCGCGCCAGCTGCGCGTGGAAGACGACCTGCAGCAGCAGGTCACCGAGTTCGTCGCGCAAATCGTCCAGGTCGCCGCGCTCGATCGCATCGGCGACTTCGTAGGCCTCCTCGATGGTGTATGGCGCGATGGTCGCGAAGTCCTGCGCGCGGTCCCACGGGCAACCCGCCACCGGATCGCGCAGGCGGGACATGATGGCGAGCAGGCGCTGGATGTCGGACATGGGAACGGCGGCGATCGGGGACCGCGGCATGGTCGCCGCGCCCGCCCCCCGCGGCAAGTCCCGGGCGCCAGCGCCGTCCGGCGGGACGGGCGCCGCCGGGTTCGTTCAGCGCGTGGCGAAGCGGGACCGCCAGTCGATGCCGGGATCGCCGACCGCGACGAAGTCCGGGTTGAGCAGCGACTCGCGCCGGTTGTAGGCCAGCGGCTCGAAGCCGAGGTCGGTCACCGCGCCGCCGGCGGCCTCGACGATGCACTGCCCGGCCGCAGTGTCCCATTCCGACGTCGGGCCGTAGCGCAGATAGACGTCGGCCTCGCCCCCCGCAACCAGGCAGAACTTGAGCGAGGACCCCAGCGGAACCATCTCGTGCGGGCCGGCGCGATCGAGAAATGCGGCGACGCGCGGATCGCCGTGCGAGCGGCTGCCGGCCACCCGCAGCGGAACGCCGGCAGCGCGGGCACGCAGCGGCTCACCACCGCCCGGCATCTCGCGCAGTGCCGGCCCACCGCGCACCGCGTGCACCATGTCGCCGCGCGCCGGGGCGTACACCACGCCGAGCACCGGCGCGCCATCCTCGACCAGCGCGATGTTGACCGTGAACTCGCCGTTGCGCTTGACGAACTCGCGCGTGCCGTCGAGCGGGTCGACCAGCCAGTAGCGGCGCCAGTCCCGACGCTCGCTCCACGAGATGTGCGCGGATTCCTCCGACAGCACCGGCAATTCCGGGGTCAGCGCGCCGAGCGCGGCAACGATGTGGCGATGCGCGGCGAGGTCCGCCTCGGTCAGCGGGCTGCGGTCGGCCTTGCGCTCGACCGCGAAATCGCCGGCATACACGGCCATGATCGCCTCGCCCGCGCCGCGCGCGATGGCCGCCGCCACGCCGCGCAGCGCCTCGAGGTCGGACGCGATCACAGCGACCCTGCGCGCAGCAGCTCGCGGACCAGGAACAGCGCCGCGATCGAACGTCCCTCCGTCACGTCCTCGCGCTGCACCAGACGCGCGAGATCGTCGAGCTTCCAAGGCACCACCTCCAGCTCCTCCGGTTCGTCGCCGGGCAGTCGCTCCGGATACAGGTCCTGCGCCAGCACCACCTGGGTCTGGTGGCTCATGTAGGTCGGCGCGAGCGAAAGGCGCCCGACGTGGCGCAGCCGGCGCGCGCCATAACCGATCTCCTCCTTGATCTCGCGCCCCGCGCCTTCCAGCACGTCCTCGCCGCGCTCGAGGCGACCCTTGGGCAAGCCGAGCTCGTAGGTGTGCAGACCGCAAGCGTACTCGCGGATCAGCAACACGGTCTCATCGTCGAGCAGCGGCACCACCACCACGGCGCCGCGACCCGCGCCGTGCATGCGCTCGTAGGTGCGCCTGGCACCGTTGCTGAACTCGAGGTCGATCTGCTCGACCGCGAAACGCCCGCCCTGGCCGAGGACGCGGGTGGCATGGATGGTGGGCAACTTCTTCATTCTTGCATTGTAGGGCCGGGGGCGTTGTCGCGCCGTGCGCGGGATCCGGGCGGTGCAAATCGCCGCCGGGGCGCCGCGGTCGGTTTCAAGGCCTGAACGGTCGCGGCGCACGCGCCGATCCCGCAGCGCAATGGCCCACCGCGATGCTTCGGCGTGGCAGGCGGGGTGGGCGCGCGGCGTGAAGCGCGATGGTTCCGACGCGAGATCGCGACGCGCGCACCGCTCCTACCGGGACTCGGCCCGATCAGTCGACGAATGACGCCTTCAGCGCGTCGTACAGACCTGGCGCGGCGGCCAGCACCGACGTGGTGTCCAGTCCGACCTCGCGGCCCTCGAGGTCGGTGAAGACCCCGCCCGCTTCTCGCACGATGCAGACCAGCGCCGCGATGTCGAGGATGTTGACGTCGCTTTCCACCACGCCGTCGATCGCCCCGCGGGCCAGCAGGTGGTAGTGGTAGAAATCGCCGTAGCCGCGGGTGCGGTTGGCGCGGCGCACCAGCGCGGCCATGCGCAGCCAGCGCTGGTCGGCGGACAGGGTCTTGAGGTTGCCGAAAGAAAGCGCGGCGTCTTCGACGCGGTCGACCATCGACACCGCGATCCGCTCTCCACCGAGGAAAGCACCGCCGCCGGCGCGCGCCCAGGCCGTCTCGCCGAACTGGCCGGCGCTGGACACCCCGAGCACGATCTGGCTGCGGTGCATCAGCGCGATCTGGGTCGAGAAGAAGGGATAGCCGCGGACGAAGCTCTTGGTGCCGTCGATGGGATCGATCAGCCACAGGAAATCGGCGTCGCCGCGCTCGATGCCGTGCTCCTCACCGTAATAGCCGTGGTCGGGATAGCGCGCCTTGAGCACGCGCTTGATCTCCGTCTCGGCCTCGCGGTCGGCGATGGTGACGGGGCTGGCGTCGGCCTTGGCTTCCACCGCGATGCCGCGCCGGTAGTAGCGCGCCACCACGGATTCGGCGGCGTCCGCAGCCGCGCGCGCGGTGGCGAGCGCGTCGTCGAGCCACCCGGGGTCGAGCAAGGTCATGGCGTGATCCGGTGCAGTTGGCCTTCGATACGCAGGTAGGACCCGCCGTCGGCCGTGCGCTGGCCGATGAACTTCAGCGCCTCCTCGAGCTGCGGATCGGGCTCGCGCAGGCGCAGGCGGGTTTCGCTGAGGTAGGCGCCGTCCTTGAGCCGCACCTCGCCTTCGATGTCGAGCGGTCCGCCGAGATCGTTCATCTCGGCCACGATGGCGCCGTCGGGGGCCGACCCGAAGTCGATGCGCACGCCGGGCAAGGTCGCGTTGGCGGCCCCGGTCACGCCGAGATCGCGCCACTCCGCGCGGCCGCGCGCGCCGACCAGCAGGCCGTCGCGCAGCATGGCTTCGGGAGCATCCACCACAACCCGCCCGCGCAGGCCGAGCGCCGGGATGTCGAGCGCGGGAGCGAGCAGCGCGGCGGGCAGTTCGGCGCGCACGCCATCGAGCCGCCAGCCGCCCCCCGCGCGCGCGAAGGCCCCGCGCGCGCGCACCTCGGTGCCGGAAAGATCCAGCGTGCCACGCACGCTCCCGCGCAGGGCGTCGCCACGTTCCAGCGTCCAGGCCACCGGTCCAAGCGCCACGTCGAAGGCGACCAGCTGCTCCGCCCTGCCCTGCCACAGGCTGCCGCTCACGCCCTGCAGGCGCACCGGGCCGAGCCGGTCGCCGAACCAGCGCAAGGCGAGTTCGGCCGGCGCGAACCACGCCAGCAAGCCGGCGGCGAAGGCGAGCGGCCCGATGGCCGCGAGGATCCAGCGCAGGGCGCGCATGCGTCGGTCAGCCTCCCGCCGCGTCCGAGATGCCGATGCGCGCATCCACCGTACCGGTGTCGACCGCACGCTCGACCTGCAGTTCGTCGACCGCGACGCCGTAGCGGCGCGACAGCGATTCAAGCCACGTCGCCAGCGCATCGAAGGGCACGCGCTCGAACCACAGGTTCACGCGGCCCACCCCCGCAGGCTCGATGCGCACCAGCGCGCCGCCGAGACCGGCCTCGCGCGCCGTGCCATCGGTGAGCGCCAGCAGCGAGCGGCCCGCGCGGTCGAGCCCGGTCATCGCGCCGCTGGCCCGGCGCTGCGACAGTTCCGGCGCCACGCTGCGCATCCAGGCGAGGTCGGCCTCGGCCTGCGCGGCGGACGCAGCCAGCACGTCGCGCGAGGCGGCCAGCGGGTACCAGACGAAGGCCCACAGCAACAGCACGGCGACCACGGCAGCGCCGACCAGCATGACGCCACGGTCGCGCGCGGTCTGACGCAACCACCAGGCCCTCATGAGGACCTCCGGGTCACGCGCACGCGGCCCTCGGTGCCGCGCTCGCCGGCGCTGGCCGCCGCCAGTTCGGCGCCCAGCCCGGGCAGCGCGGCGATCGATTCGCGCACCGCGTCCAGCGCCGATATGCCTGGCGCCAGCAATACCAGTTCCAGCGCGCCGCCGCGGTATTCGATGCCCTTGAGGAAGACCTGCGGCGCGCGGCCCAGCACCGGAGCGACCTCGGCCAGCACCTGCAGCGCGCCGCCGTCGGCCGGCGCGCCACCCAGCGCGCGATAGTCGGCGCGCACCCGGTCGACTGCGTTGGCCGGCAGGGCCGCGCCCGGATAGACGCCGGCAAAGACGGCCGCGATATCGGACTCCAGCGCGGCGAGCTTGCGCGCGTGCCGCGCATGGTCCAGCAGCAGGGTCCCGAAGGCCAGCACCACGGTCGCGCCTGCAAGTACCGCCGCCGTCCGCCACAGGCGTCGCAACGGATCGCCCCGGTGGCGTGGCGCGTAGACACCGGTCAGGAGATCCGGCGCGATTGCGCCGCGCAGGCCGGCGGCGAGGGCCACCAGCGGTTCGGCGGCGGCCGCGTCGCGTTCCACGATGAAGCGTGCCACATCCAGCGCCGGCAGCCGCGAACCCGCGACGTGCAGGCGCGTGCGCCCGTCGGCGTCGCGCGGCAGGTCGGCCAGCGCCAGCCAGTCCGGCAGTTCATCGGGCGCGGCGGCGAAGGCGCGCGCCGCACCGGCGCGCACCAGGGCACGGTCGTCGTCCACCAGCACCCGCGCACCGTCGGCCACCGGCGCCAGCAGCAGGGCGTCGACCAGCATGCGGTCCGGCCGGACGCCGCGCGCGGCCAGGTCGTCGAGCCAGCCGCGCAGTCGCTCGCGCCGCACCGCAGCGACCAGCTGGCCATGCCCGCGCGGATGCGGCAGTGCGCTGAAGTGCAGGGCCTCGACCGGCTCGGCGAGCTGGTCCTCGACCGCGAACGGGATCGCACGCGCCAGCTGTTCGCCGCCGCGCGCGGCGACCTCGGCCTCCAGCAGCAGGCAGTCCTCGGCCGGGACCAGGACCAGCACCTCGCCGGCGGCGGCCAGCGCCGCAGCGTCCGGCCGATCGCCGTGGCGCACCTCGCCGAGGCGGCCGCGCACATCCTCGGCAAGCCACGCCAGCGGCTGACCAGGTGCGCGATAGCGGATCAGGAGGCGGGAGGGCATGCGCTGTCGGGGGAGCCAAGGCTCACGGGATTCTAGCCGGCGGGGACGGAGTCAGCACGCGGCCGGCAGCCCAGCGGACAGGGCTCAGGGCAGGCCCCGCCCCCTCGCCACCACTGCGATCCGCCGCGCGTCGCGGCGTTCGATCACGCTGGTGTAGCTGAAGGGAATACCGTCGAGCACGACCTCGGCCTGGGCGAGGAAATAGGGGCTGGAGAAGACCACAAGGCGCTCGACCGCCGCCTGCTCAGCGGGATCGAAGACGCCGGCCTGCTCCAGCGCGGTGCGGAAGGCTTCGAAGTCGCGGTGGCGCGCACCGCCGTCGGCGAACAGGCGTCGCGCCCCGCCGCCGTCGAGCCGCGGCGAGAGCGCCTGCAGCAGGGACGCCGTCGCGGTGTTCGGGTTGATGCGCGTGCGCTCGGGCAGCGCGCAGACGTGCGGCGCGAGCGCGCGCCAGGCCGCCGCGTCCACGCCGCGCACGAGGCGCAGTTCGCTGACGTCCGCGAAGCGCGCGTTGGCCGCGCGATAGGGCCGCGGGAGGCCGAGGTAGTTCGCGTCCTCGGCGCCGCGGATCGCGCCGGGCATCAGGTCGGCGTCCACCCAGTCGGCGGCGGCGTCGGCGATACCGGGATCGAGCTTGAGCGCGCCGAGCAGGCGACGGAAGAGTTCGAGCTGCACCTCGTCGACGCCGTTCGGCCCGGCGAGGTTGTTGAGGTTGAAGCAGCCGCCGAGGTCGCGCATGCGGCCGCCGATGCGACCACCGGGCACCGGCGTGGGCGGCAGCGGTTGCGCCCAGAGGTCGCCGCGCGCGTCGACGTCGTCGACGGCGAGGTCGCGGCGCAGCAACTGGATCGCCCAGTCCTCCAGCCCGGTCGCCAGCGCGTCGGCCTGCGCAGCGCGCTGCACGTTGGCGGTGCGCGCCAGCGCGATGCCGCCGTCGTCGAGCAGGGCCGCCACCAGCGCGCCGGCCAGCGCCACCACCAGCAGGGCGGTGAGCAGGGCGACGCCGCGCGCGCGGCGGATCACGGCGCAGCCCCCGGGTCAGCGGGCGCGACCAGCGCGACGCGCCGCACGACCCGGCCGAAAAACTCGCCTTCCAGCGTGAACTCCACCGCGCGCGGCAGGCGCTCCGGCAGGGCCTCCGGCCCATCGCGCGGCGGCCAGGTGTCGCGCCAGCCGCCGCGGCCATCGAGGTAGCGCAGGCGCAGCGTCGAAACGGCCTCCAGCATCGGCCGCGTGCCCGGCCGCGTGGCGGGCGCACGGTCGAGCACGGGCCAGCGCGCGCGGTTCAGCGCCCCGTCGGCGATCCCCCAGCCGCTGCGCGCGAGCCGCGCGGACGGTTCGCTGGACGGGCTGGCGAAAGCCGCGTGGGTGACCTCGAAACCCGCGGGGCCGCCCGCCAGCGCGGGCAGGCGTTCGCCGACCGCGCCGCGCACCGGGCGCGGGGCGGCCTCGCGCAAGTCGCGCTCCAACGCGAGCACGGCCGACTGCAGCGCAGCCAGCGCCGCCGCCGCCTCGCTGGCCTGCGCGCGCGCGCGGATCGTGGCGTCCAGCGCGCCGTAGGCCGCGACCGAGAGCACCGCGAAGATCGCCACCGCGACCAGCACCTCGAGCAGACTGAAGCCGCGCGTGCGCCTCATCGCGCCCCCGCGAAACCGGTCAGCGAGGTGACGGGCCGGGTGCGCGCCGCGTCCTCGAACACGCCGACCTCGAGGCGCCGGATCGCCGGGTCATCCGTGCCCTGCACCTCCAGCCGCCAGTACCAGTCGCGCATGCCCATGCGCATGCTGCCCTCGCGGCGGCCGGCCTCCGGGATGCGTTCGGCCAGACGCACGTCGGTGACCACGTTGGACGCCACCCAGGTCGCCAGCGTGACCTCGCGCTCGCGCGAGAGCGCAGCCGCCGACAGGCCCGTGGCACGCACCAGCGCCACCAGCGCCAGCGCGACCACGGCCAGTGCCACCAGCACCTCCAGCAGGGTGAAGCCGCGCATCCTCACGGCGCGGCCTCCGGGGCCACCACCTCGACGCGCGCATCGGGCAGCGCACGCACGGTCCAGCCGCGCGCGCCGTCGAGCGCGATGCGCACCTCGAAAGGCAGCAGTTCGCCGCCGGGCGCGCAGACCGATTGCGGCTCGGCGCCGGGCGTGTCTTCGAGTTCCAGCAGCAGATCGTCGCGGGTGGCCGCCAGCGCGAAGCCCCGCGGCAGGGCACGCGGCCGCAGTTCACCCTCGGTGATCGCGCGCCAGCCGTCCGGCGTAGGCAGAAGGAACGCGTAGCCGCGGCGCCCTAGCCCGATGCCGTGCTCGCGGCCGCCGAGCGCGGCGCGCTCGCAGGCCAGCGACACCAGGGCTTGCAGGCGGCGTGCCTCGCGTTCGACTTCGCGCGATCCACCGATGCCTGCAAGGCCCACCGCCGCGATGCCGGCGACCACCGCCAGCACCGCCACCACGACCAGCAGTTCGATCAGGCTCATCCCGCGCCCGGCTGCGCGCGGGGCACGCGGCGGCACCGTGCGCGGGCGGTGCCTCACTCCGTCCAGTTGCCGATGTCGGCGTCGACGCCCTCGCCGCCCGGACGGCCGTCGCGACCGAGCGAATAGACGTCGAACTCGCCGCGTTGACCGGGCGAGAGGTACTGGTAGTCGCGGCCCCACGGGTCCCTGGGCACGCGACCGCCCTCGAGGTAGCCGCCGGCGCGCCAGTTGCGTGCCTCTGGCGACCCGCCCGGCTGCGCGACGAGGGCCTGCAGTCCCTGATCGCTGCTGGGATAGGCGAAGTTGTCGAGCCTGTAAAGGTTCAGCGCCGAACCCAGTACGCTGATCTCGGTGCGCGCCTTGGCGATGTTGGCGTCGTCGACCCGGCCGAGCACGCGCGGCACCACGATGGAAGCGAGGATCGCGAGGATGGCCACCGCGACCACGATCTCGATCAGGGTGAAACCGCGGCTTGCAGGTCGAAACCGGCGTGTCATGCTCGAACCTTGTGCACTGCGGGAACGACCGCGATTATAGGCTGGTTCCGCGCCCACCACCCGTCCCCGGCGCGGTTGTGCACCCATGACCGACGCCGACCTCATCCGCCGCGACCTCGCCGTGCTGTGGCACCCGTGCACCCAGATGCACGACCACGAGTCGCTGCCGCTGCTTCCGGTGGCGCGCGCGCAAGGAGCGTGGCTGCACGCCGCGGACGGCAGGCGGTGGCTGGACGCCATCTCGTCCTGGTGGGTGAACCTGTTCGGCCACAACGATCCGCGGGTGTCGGCCGCGATCCGCGACCAGCTCGACCGGGTCGCGCACGTGATGCTGGCCGGCGTCACCCACGAACCGGCGGTCGGCCTTGCCGAGGACCTGCTGGCCGCCGCCGGGCCGCCATTCAAGCGCGTGTTTTACGCCGACAACGGCGCCTCGGGCATCGAGGTCGCGCTGAAGATGAGCTTCCACTGGTGGCGCAACGCCGGCCATCCGAAACGCACCCGCTTCGTCGCCATCGAGGGCGGCTACCACGGCGAGACCCTGGGCGCGCTGTCGGTCACCGACGTGGCGCTGTACCGCGAGACTTATGACGCTTTGCTCAATGCGCCGACTTTCGCGCCCTGCCCCGCCCCGCGTCGCGGCGAGACGCCCGCGCAGGCCGCCGTGCGCGCCGCCGACGGACTCGACGCGCTGCTGGGCGAACATGGCGACACCATCTGCGCGGTGATCGTCGAGCCGCTGGTGCAGGGCGCTGGCGGCATGCTGATGCACGATCCAGCCTGGCTCGGCCGCGTGCGCGCGGCCTGCGACCGCCACGGCGTGCACCTGATCGCCGACGAGATCGCGGTCGGTTTCGGCCGTACCGGCACGCTGTTCGCCCATGCGCAAGCCGGCATCACGCCCGATTTCCTGGTTCTTTCCAAGGGCCTGACCGGCGGCTTTCTGCCGCTGTCGGCGGTGCTGACCACACAGGACGTCTACGACGCTTTCTACGCCGAGTACCGCACGCGGCGCGCCTTTCTGCATTCGCACTCGTACGCCGGCAACCCGCTGGCCTGCGCCGCCGCGCGCGCGGTGATGGCCACGTTCCGCGAGGAACCGGTGCTCGATCGCGTGGCCGCGCTTGGCGCCGCGCTGGAGGCCGCGATGGCGCCGCTGGCCGACCTGCCGTACGTCGCGAACCTGCGTCGCCGCGGCCTGATCGGCGCGCTCGATCTGCTCGCCGACCCCGCCGCCGGAACGCCCTTCCCGTGGCAGGATCGGCGCGGCCTGCGCGTCTACTGCCACGGACTCGAACATGGCGCGCTGCTGCGCCCGCTCGGCCACGTGGTGTACTTCATGCCGCCGTATTGCATCACCGCGGACCAGATCCGCTTCATGGTCGACACCGCGCGTGCAGGCATCCTCGCTGCCACCGACGACGCGCGTCCGACGCAGGTCGCGGTGACCGCGCAGTCCTTCGACCCGGCGGCGCTGGAACTCTGATGCGCCGGGTTCGCGCCTTCGTCGACACGCCGCTGGCACCCGGCGCCACGGTCGCCCTGCCGCGCTTCGCGGCCGAGCACCTGGTCCGCGTGCTGCGCCTGCCCGATGGCGCCGCCGTGACCTGCTTCAACGGCGACGGTCACGACTATGCCGGCACGCTTCGCCTGCAGGGGCGCGAGGTGCTGTTCGCCTGCGCGCAGGCCGGACCGCCGGCGGCAGCCGAGTCGCCGCTTCGAGTGACGCTGGCGCAGTGCATCGCGCGCGGCGAGAAGATGGACGGCGTGATCCAGAAGGCGGTCGAACTCGGTGTGGCGGCCATCGTGCCGCTGGTGAGCGAGCGCACCGAGGTCAGGCTCGACGCCGAGCGCGAGGCGCGGCGGGTGGCACACTGGCGCGGCGTGGTGCTGTCGGCTTGCGAGCAGTGCGGCCGCGCAAACGTGCCGGATCTGCAGGCGCCGCGCGCCCTTCCCGACTGGGCGTCGCAACTGCCCGCCGGCCCGCTGCGGCTGGCCCTCGCACCGGACGGCGACCTGCGTCTGTCGGAGCTTCCGGTTGCCATCGACGACGTGGTCGCCGTGGTCGGTCCCGAGGGCGGACTGTCGGACCGCGACCTGGCCGCGCTGGATGCCGCCGGTTTCCGGCGTTTGACCCTCGGCCCGCGCGTGCTGCGCACCGAGACGGCGGGGCCCGCGCTGCTCGCCGCGCTGCAGGCGCGCGACGGCGACCTCGCCTGAGAGACTGTGAAAAAACAGCCTCTCAGGCCGCAGCGGACGCGTCGAGCGCCTCTGCGACCAGCGACTCGATCGCCGGCAGGTCCGGGATGAGCGCCGGATCGTCGCGCACCAACACGCCCATGCGCACGCCAGGCCGGCCCTCCCCATCCTCGTCGACCGGCACCAGGAGCTCCGGCGACACCGTGGTGAGGCGCGGGAATCCGAGGCACAGCAGGGCGATGAACGGCATCCGTGGGCGAGCACCGAGCGCCTTGAGCACCACCACCTTGGCGCTCAGCGTGCCATCGCGCTCGGCGATGCTCGCCAGCAGTGCGAAGGACACCAGTGGCACCCGCCAGCCTCGCCAGCGCACGCGCCCCAGCAGCCACGGCGGCGCCCCAGGCACCGGCTCCGGCGTGGCGGCGGTGATGATCTCGGACACGTTGGCGTTGGGCAGCAGCAGACGCCCGCCCGTCACGGTGATCAGCAGGCCGCGAATGTCGCGCGGGGTGTCGGTCATGGGGCGCTCCACGCGGTTGCGGCGGCGGCGCGGCGCGCCATCTCGGCGACGAACTCCTGAGCCAGCTCGGCCGGCGAGCCGACGAACGAAACCACGCCGGCATCCTGCGCGCCGTCGACCATCGAACTGATCACGCAGGTGGCGGGGTCCTGTACCCAGACCGTGCCGCCGCAATCGCGCATGTGGATGGCGCCGGCGACCGCGTCACGCGCCATGCCGCTAAACACGATCGCCCCGGATGTGCGGCCGAAACGGTCAGCAATGTCGCGCAGCACTCGGTCGATCGAAGGCCTGTAGGGCGACGGCTCGTCGGCGGCCTGGACGCTCACCCGACCATCGGGCTCCAGCAGCAGTCGTTCCGCCAGCGGCACGACCAGCACCGAGCCGTGGCGGCAGACATCGCCATCGAGCACCGTGCGCACCGGCAGGCGGGATGCGCGCGCGAGCTGCTGCACCATCAGATCGAAGAAATCGGCGCCCATGTGCTGGGCAAGCAGGAACAGCGCCGGCACGTCCGCCGGCAGCGCGGCCAGGAATTCGCGCACTGCCTCCGGACCGCCGATCGACGCCCCGAGCACCCAGACATTGCGCACGCCCTCCTCCGCCTCGGGCACCGCGGGCGGCGGCGCAGGGCGGGTCCCGGATCGCGACGGGGGCGGCGTCGATGGCACGTAGTCGATCAGCGCCCCGGGATCGAAGTCCTCGACAACGACCGGCGGCGCGTCCGCCACCGGCTCGAGCACGGCCGTGTTGCGCTCGTTCTCGTCGATCGTGAAATGGGCGCGGCCGGTGATGGGTTCAGGCGGCGCGGCGGCGCCCTCGTCCCCGGGCAGGGGCTCCAGCGAGAGGCCGGCGAACTCGAACTCGTCGAGCGAGCGGGCCCTCACGGCGGGCCGGGGGGACTGGCCTCGCGGTGCCGGCGCGGGGGGCGGAATCACAGGGGCTGACACGTCGAGCAGCAGGTCGTCGAGGCCGGCTGGCGGCGTCTCGCGCTGGGACGGCGTGGGGTCGTCTTCCAGCACGCCGGACTGCAGCGCGTCGTGGGCTTCGTCGAACTCCGCGGTGAAGCGCATCGCCGGCGGGTCGGCAGGATCGCCGGTTGCCGGCGCCGCGTCGACCAGCCCGAAGTCGCGCAAGGTCTGCGCGAACTCCGGATTGCGCTGCAGGTCCACGGCGGCCGCGGCGCCGGCCGCGGAAACGGCTTCGCCACCCAGTTCCAGGGTCGGTGCGTCGTGATGCGATGGCGGCTCGGCGATCAGCGCCCGCTCGAGGTCGGCGCGCGGCAGAACCAGAGTGGTCGCGTCATGGCGCGACGGCTGGCGCGCGTGAGGGTCGACCAGTTCAGGAGTGATCGGCTCCTCAGGGGTGACCAGAGCCGCACGCGTGCGACGCAGCGATTCCGCGGTGTCGGCTGCCATCGCGCGATCCAGCTCCTCACCCTCCAGTCGGAAGGGGATGACCTGGGCTCCGCCGCCGCGCCGCCGCGCCGGCTGTGCGCTGTTGCGTGCCGGAACCGGCTGCGCTCCCGGTGGCCGCGGTGGATCCAGGTCGCCGCCGCCACGGATCTTGGCAGCCAGATGACGCGCCCAGCGCGCCTGGTCCCAGCCCTGCAGCCGGCTCGAGACCTCGGCGTCGTTGAACACCAGGCGCATCGCGCCGTCGGCGAGAAGGGTGCCGAGGGCGTCGATCTCCTCGTCGGCCTCCGGCTCGAGATTGACCAGCACCACCTGCGCACCGGAGGCATCCAGCATCGAACGGTCGAAGCGCGCCGCCGCGGCGTCATACACGACCCGCGCGCCGAGCCGGTCCAGCGCATCCTTCAGATGCGGCTGAAGACCCTGCTGCGCGTAGAGCAGGGCGACCAGGACCTCTTGGTGGCGATCAGTGGATGGCACGGGACGACCTCAAGGTTTCCTCGACGTTGCGCAGCAGGTCCGCCTCCTGGTACGGCTTGCCGAGATAGCGATCGACGCCGATCTCGAAGGCGCGCTGGCGGTGCTTCTCGCCGGTTCGAGAGGTGATCATGATGATCGGCACGCCTCGCAGTCGGGGGTCGTTGCGCATGTAGGTCGCGAGCTCGTATCCGTCCATGCGCGGCATCTCGATGTCGAGCAGCACGAGGTCGGGCACACGGTCCTGCAGCTTCTCCACCGCGTCGATGCCGTCCTTCGCCGTCACCACCTCCATGTCGTTGCGCTCGAGCACCCGACTGGTGACCTTGCGCATGGTGATCGAGTCGTCGACCACCATCACCAGCGACTGGCGACGTGGCTCCGGCGCGGCAGGAACGGCGGGCGCAGCAGGCGCGACCAGCCCCGGCAGCGCGTCCTCCAGCTCGGCCTCGATCGCGATCTCGGCACGAAGGGCCGCGCTGCGGCGCACCAGCGGGGCGAGGTCGAGGATCATCACCACCGAACCATCGCCCATGATGGTTGCGCCGAAGATCCCCGGCACCGAACTCACCTGCGGTCCCGCGCCCTTCACCACGATTTCGCGACTTCCCAGCACGCCATCCACGCGGATCGCGGCGCGCTGGTCGCCGGCCCGTGCCAGCAACAACGGCAACTGCGCTTCGTCGGTCGCGCGCTGCGGCGGCATGCCGAGCAGGCCATTGAGCTCGTGCATGGCGAAGGGCTCGCCCGCATAGGCAAAGGACGGAAGCGCCTGCGCCATGCGGCGATCGAAGTCGTCGCGCGCGATGCGAGCAACGCCCTGCACCGACGACATCGGGACCGCGAACACCTGATCGCCGAGCCGGACCAGGATCGCCTGCGTCACCGCCAGCGTGAACGGCAGCCGGATGGTGAACTCGGTTCCCGCGCCGCGCTGGCTGTCGATCGACAGCGAACCACCGAGCTGGCGGATCTCGTTCGCAACCACGTCCATGCCGACGCCTCGCCCGGCGACCTGGGTGAGCCGCTCGGCGGTCGAGAATCCGGTCTCGGTCACGAACGCGAACAGATCGCGGTCGGAAAGCTGCGCGTCGGGCCGCATCAGGCCGCGCTCGATCGCCTTGCGGCGGATCGCGTCGCGGTCCATGCCGCGACCGTCGTCGGACACGCGGATCACGACTTCGGTCGCCTCGCGACTGACCGCTATGCGCACCGTGCCCTCTTCCGGCTTGCCGGCGGCGACCCGTTCGCCCGGTGGTTCGATGCCGTGCGCGATCGCGTTGCGCAGCATGTGCTCGAAGGGCGCCTTCATGCGCTCGAGCAGGTTGCGGTCCATTTCGCCCTGCGCTCCCTCGATGCGAAGTCCGGCACGCTTGCGCTCCGTGTCGGCGGTCTGGCGCAGCAGCCGACGCAGCAACGGCACCACCGAATCGAAAGGCACCATGCGGGTGCGCATCAGTCCCTCCTGGAGTTCGGACGACACCCGCTGCTGCTGCAGCAGCAGCGTTTCCGAGCCGCGGGTCAGTTCGTCCAGCGCGCTCTGCAACGCGAGCAGGTCGGACACCGACTCGGCGAGGGCGCGCGAGAGCTGCTGCTGGGTCGAGAAGCGGTCCAGTTCGAGCGGATCGAACTCCTGGCCGCTCGCTTCCGCCTCGCGCTGGTAGCGCGAGAGGATCTGCGCTTCGGTCTCGATCTCCATCTTGCGCAACTGGTCGCGCAAACGCTGAGTGGTCTGCTCCAGTTCGACCAGGTTGAAGCGGAACGAAGCGACCTGCTGCTCCAGCCGCGAGCGGTAGATCGAGACTTCGCCGGCGAAATTGACCAGCGAGTCGAGCAGGTCCGAACGGACGCGGATCATCTCCTGAGGCGCGCGCCCGAGGGTGTCTTCGTCGACCGGCGGCTCGGGCATTGCCACGCGCTGCGCCGCAAGCGCGGGAGCCGGGATGGGCTTGGGGGCAGCGGCGGGCGGCGCAGGCGCGGCCGGCGGCGCGGCGACCGGAGGCGCCGACGGCGCGGCACGGGATTCGGAGGCGATCTCGGTGTGCGGCGCGTCCGTTGGCGTCGGCAGGCCGGCCCCCAGTTCGTCGCGGGTCAGGGCCTCGAAACGCTCGATCATCCGCGTCGGCACACCGACGGCCTGGCGTCGCGCGACGCGGATTAGCATCCGGTGCAGGCGGTCGAAGGCGCGTTCGAGGTGCTCGATCGCGGGGCGGTCGAGCACCCCCCGCTCGCCGACCACGGTTTCGATCAGCGACTCCATCGCATGGCAGAGATCGCCGACCCCGGCAAGCCCCACGGCGCGCGCGTTGCCCTTGATCGTGTGCAGCTGGCGCTGCAGATCTACGACCGCCTCATGTTCGGCGGGTGCTTCGCGCAGGCGCGCCACCAGAATGTCCGCCTTGTCGAGCAGGTCGTTGCCCTCCTCGACGAAAATCTCGAGAAGATCCTCGTCCATCTCCGGCAACTGCAGCGGCCCCTCGGGGTCGACATCTTCGTTGTCGGCGCCGAAAGTGGACGACGCGGCCGCGAGGTCGATCTGACCCGGCTCTGAAGCGGCCGCGGCCTGCACTCCCGGCCCGTCCGTCGGCGGCGGGGCGACGAAGGACTCGACCGCGGTGCCGGCTTCGGGCACGGCCGTCGCCTCGTCGGTGAATGCTGGCGCAGTCTGGCCGGCGGCCAGAACGGGGGCGTGATCGGATTCTTCCTCGAGCACCGCACCCGGCTCGCGTGCCGCCACAAGCGCGGGTGCGGGCGCGGCAGCCGCCGCGTGGGCGGCGCCGGGTTCGGCCGCGGCAACGGCAGCAAGCAGTGATTCGAGGTCGGAGAACTCAACCGCCTCCAGCCCCGCCTGATCGACCGTCTCCGGCTCGGCTGGGGCCGCCGGCCCGGCTTCGAGCAGCCAGTCCTCCTCCGCCGCGGTGCCCCCGGCCTCGGGAACGGAATCCGCAGGCGCATCGACTTCCGACTCGACGGATTCGTCATCGGCAAGACCGAACAGGCCCCGCGCGCGCGGCGGCTCCGGCAGACCGTCGCGCAGGGCGCAGAGGCGCGCGACCAGCGGCGCGCCGTCGGGCAACGGGGCACCCGGGCGATCGAGCAGCGCCACCACGTCGGCGACCATCTCCGAAGCGTCGCCGATTGCCGCCACGCCTGCCGCATCGACCCGCTCGCCGGACGCACGCAGACGCTTGATGTAGCCCTCCAGCGGTCCGACGAATGCGCTCACCACCGGCAGATCGGCCATCGAGACCGCGCCATGCAGGGTATGGACCGATCGAAGCAAGGATTCCGAGGCCGGCGACGGCGCCTGGCGCGCGCCGGCAAGCCAGGCATCGATGGATTCGAGGTGTCCGAGGACCTCGCTGCGCAGGATTTCGAGCAGCAGGGGATCGAGCGCAGGCATGGCCGGTCCCGACGAACCCGTCCGCGCGATAGGCACCTCTGCGGCGGGCTTCAAGGCCGCGGATTCGGCCCATACGGGTGCGGCTGCCGCAGGTTCGATCGCTGCGGGTTCGATGGCCGCAGGTTCGATG
>DHLY01000009.1:1385-31965 GCA_002405525.1 Proteobacteria bacterium UBA4656 | reverse complement strand
GATGGCCGCTGTTTCGATGGCCGCGGTTTCGATGGCCGCGGGTTCGATGGCTGCGGGTTCGATCGCCGCGGGTTCGATCGGCGCAGGCTCGACGGCGGCACCGGACACCGGAATGGCCAGTTCGGAGGCGGGCAGGTGGACCGCGGTCGGAAGGCCATCCGAGTTCGCGATCGCTGCCGGACGGGGCACCTGCACGCGGCGAAGGCGAGGCGAGCTCGCGGTTCTCGGCACCCGCGCATCCTCGCCGGCCGACACCCGATCGGCAACAGCCACGATCGCCACGAGGTCCACCGGCTGTGCCGTCTCGCCGCGCAGCGCAGCCAGCAACATGGGCAGCGCCTCAATCGCGTGTTCGAGAACATCGACCACCGCCGGTCCCTGCCGGATCGAACCATCAAGCACGCGGTTCAGCATGCCCTCGATCTTCCACGAGAAGTCCCCAAGCGCCCGCGCGCCGACCAGTCGGCCGCTGCCCTTGAGGGTGTGGAACGAACGGCGGATCGGCTTCAAGGGCTCCAGGTCATCGATCGCGGCACGCCACAGCGGCAGCTGGCGGCGCAGGTTGTCGATCTCCTCGACCACCTCCTCGATGAACACCTCGCGAATCTCGTCGTCGATCTCGTCGGCCGACACCGCCTCGAACGCCGGCGCGGCGGCCGGTTCGGGCGCAGGCCCGGGGCTTTCGTCCTCGACCCACACGTACTCCGGGTCGGCGTCGGAGTCGAGTGCCCCCCGCGGCTCGGTCTCCACGAGCCGCAAACCGCCGAGATCCTGAGTCGGCGGCGCCTCGGGTCCCGCGAACCCGTCGACCGGCGGTGCGCCAGCGTCGACACCGGTATTGATTTCGACCGCGCTGGTGAGTTCAACCTTCGCCGGCACCGCGTCGTCGACCAGCGGTGGCGCCCCGCCGCGCTCGAGGCGGGCGAGGAACTCGTCGAGGCTCGGCATCGCCCCGTCGGGCGCGGCAGCGCCGGGGGTCGTGCTCCCGGTGGTCAAGGGCGGCTCGACGACCGCATCGTCCTCGTCGGGTGCGGACGCCTCCAGTTGCGCGCCGGCGATCTCGTCGAGTTCGCTGGCCGCGGTCGCCTGCGCATCGGCGGGCACCGGCCAGTAGCCGAGCGACTCCAGGCTGGCGCGGGTCACGTCGAGGATGCGCTCGCGGCCCACGCGCTGCTCTCGCGCGGCCTCGACGTAGTATTCGATCGACGAGATGCTGTCGGCGAGCCTGTCCATCTGCTCCTGACTGGGCACCCGCTTCAAGCGCAGCAGCTCGACCTCGATGAAGCGACACAGCGAGTCCACCAGGTCGGCCGGCGCTTCGAGCGCAAGCATCCGCATCGCGCCGGCGATTTCCTCCAGGAGGCCGGGTACGCGCGCCACCTTCGCGTGATCCCAGGGCGCCTCGATGAAGGCGACCACGTCCTCCTTGGCCTTGCGCAGGTTCTCGTGCGCTTCCTTCATCACCGCGTCGAGAATGCGGCGCACCTCGGCCTGCGGCAGTCCGGTGTCACCGCCGACCGCGACCGGCCCGCCCTGCGCCAGGTCAGCGCTGGCGCCGAGGCTGTTGATGTTCTCGTCCAGCGAGGACTCGACGAAAAGCAATGCGCTCGCGATGTCGAGCAATCCGGCTTCGTCTGCCGGGCGGCTGCCGGCGGCGACTCCGGCAAGCATCGTGCGCTGCTGCTGCACCAAGCGCCTCGGCACGCCGAGGCCGAGCATGCCCAGCGTATCGGCGACCCGGTCGAGGACCTCCGCCTGCGCGCCGAGGTCGGCTGCAGCCGCTCCCGGCTTGCGCAGATGCAGATCGAGCGCATCCTTGACCCGCAGCAGGTCGTCCTTGATCGCCACCGAGACCGTGTCGAGCAGGACACGATTGCGCCCGCCCAGAGCGCCCTTGGCGTGGCTGAGCTCCTGCTCGGTTGGCAACAGGTTGTCCAGCCGGTAGGTTCGCTTCACCTCGGCCGACCGCGGGTTGGTCGCGGTGGAGTGCGCGACGTAGTAGAGCAGACTCTTCGCCAACTGGCGCGGCGGCTCGATGCGGAATCCGGCCTCCCCGAGATCGACCAGCCGCTTGATCTCGCGGTCGACGCGCCCGAACAGGCTTTTCAGCGCGGTACTGGGCTCCAGCGCACGCTCGCGCAGCGCCTCGACCACGCCGCCGGCAATCCACCACAGCCGGCGAGCTTCTTCCTGGTTGGTGCCCGCGAGCAGACTGTCCAGGGTGCGGGTCAGGCCCTCGAGGGCCTGCTCGACGCGGTTGTTCCGGAACCAGCGCAGAAGGGCGACCTGGAAGCCGTGCCGCAGGCGCGCGGCCTGCGCCCTGAGCTCCAGGTCCGGCACGGGCGCCGCGGCGCCGGCGGCCGAGACGGGCAGCGGGGCGGCGAGATCGGGCGAGAACAGCACGCTCTCCGTAAGCAGTTTCTCGCCGCGGCAGGCTCGCAGGTCGTTGAGCAGCGGCAAAAGGACGATGGGAATGTCCTTGTGACCGCCCTGCAGTCGCTCCAGATAGTCGGGCAGCTGCACCATGCCGCGCATCAGCACGGAGTAGCCGTCCTCGCGCTGGCGCACCTGCTCCTCGAGCAGCGCAGTCGCGAGCCGCTCCATCTCCTCGACCAGCATCGCCGCGCCGTACAGCTCGACCATGCGCAGGGTTCCCTGCACCTGGTGCAGGTAACCGGCGCAGAAGCGGATCAGGCTGGCATCGGCCGGATCCTCGACGTACGCCTCCAGGGCCTGGCGCGCCTGCTTGAGCGTCGCGTCGAGCTCCTGCTTGACCCAGCTCAGGGTGGTGAAGTCGAGGTCTTCTTGAAGTCGCATGGTCTTGCCCGTCGGCCGCTGCCTTCGCAGGTCACGGATTGCGCCTGAAGGCCAGCGTCTGCGGGCCTCCGAGGCGGGTGAACTGGGGATGACTGAAACCGATCACCTCGCCGGCGCCGAGCACCAGCAGGCCACCGGGCCGCAACAGGCCGGCGAGCGCGCGCAGCAGCTCCGCGCGTCGTTCGCGCGCGAAATAGATGAGCACGTTCTGGCAGTAGATGAGGTCCAGCCGCTTCAGCGGCGCGCGCTCGGCGTCGAGGAGGTTGAACTGCACGAAACCGACGCGCTTGCGCAGGGCCTCGGTGACGACGAACGAGTCGGCCTCCGCGAAGCCGCGCGGGGCGCCCGGAGCGCCGTCGGCGGCGAATGCCCCGCCGGCCGGGGCGCAGTACTCGGTGCGGTAGTCGGGAGGGATCTCCTCGAGCTTGGCCACCGGGTAGGTCGCCCCGCGCCCCACCGCAAGCGCCGCGGCGCTGATGTCGGTAGCGGTGACGCCGTAGTAGCCCCTGCCACCGACAGCCATTGCGCGATCGAGCACCATCGCCAGCGTGAACGCCTCCTCGCCGGTGGCACAGCCCACGCTCCAGGCGTGGATCGGCGCGTCGGGCTGGGCGGCACGGTAACCCGGCAGCCAGTCGCGCGCGACCAGGTCGAGCGAGGGCGGATGGCGGAAGAAATGCGTCTGATGGACGGTCAGGCGGTCCACCAGCATGGTCCATTCGACGGCCCCCCGCGGACCATCAAGCACCTCTTCCAGGTAGGCCTCGTAGTTCAACTTCCCGCCCTCGCGCATGCGGCTGCGCAATGCGGCGACGAGGAAGCCCTTGCGACCGGGCGGCACTACCACGCCGGTGCGACGCTCGAGCAGATCGACCCAGCGCGCGAACGTGGCGTCGTCCATCGACGGCGCCGGGGCCGGCTGCGTCCGCGTGGAAGGTGTCTCGCGCATGTCCCGCGCGCTCCCGGTCCCGTCCGCCATCAACCCGGCAGCTTGAAGTCGGCGACCGAGCGGCGCAGGTCGGCGGCGAGCTGGGCGAGGTTTCCGATCGACTCGGCGGTCTGGCTCGCGCCAACCGAGGTCTGGGCGGTGATCTCCTGAATCACGTTCATGGTGGCCGAGATGTTGGTCGCCGCCGCCGACTGCTGGCGCGCGGCCTCGGAGATGTTCTGGATGAGGTCCGCGAGGTCGGACGACACCTTCTCGATCTCGCCCAGGGCGAGGCCGGCATCCTCGGCCAGGCGCGCGCCCGCCACCACCTCGGCGGTGGTCTGTTCCATCGAACTGACCGCTTCGTTGGTGTCGGACTGAATCGTCTGCACCAGGGTTTCGATGCGCCGCGTGGCGCCGGAGGCACGCTCGGCGAGGCGCTGCACTTCGTCCGCGACCACTGCGAAGCCGCGACCCGCCTCGCCGGCCGAAGCCGCCTGGATGGCGGCGTTGAGCGCGAGGATGTTGGTCTGTTCGGCGATGTCGTTGATCAGCTCGACGATCGACCCGATCTCCTGCGACGACTCGCCGAGGCGCTTGATTCGCTTCGAGGTCTCCTGGATCTGGTCACGGATCGAGTCCATGCCCTGGATGGTCTGACGCACCACCGCGGCGCCCTTGGATGCGATCGCCACCGAACGCTGCGCGACGTCCGCCGATTCGGCCGAGTTCTTCGACACCTCGTCGATCGACACCGCGATCTCGTTGATCGCCGCCGAAGCGGAGGTGATCTGCTGCGCCTGGTGCTCGGCGGCCTCGGCGAGGTGCATCGCCGTGGCCTGCGTTTCCTGCGCGGCGGCGGCCACCTGGACCGCCGTCTCGTTGATCGTGGTCACCAGCGAGCGCAATGCCTCGACCGCGAAATTGATCGAGTCCGCGATCGCGCCGGTGATGTCTTCGGTGACGGTCGCCTTCACCGTCAGGTCGCCCTCGGCGAGGCTGCCCATCTCGTCCAGCAGGCGCAGGATCGCCTCCTGATTGCGCTGGTTGAGGTCGGTGGTGGCCTGCATCTGGCGACGCTGCGCGGCCTGATACGACGCCAGGGAGAAGAACAGGAAAACGGCTGCGGCAGCGCCGAGGGCGATGCTCAGCCAGTTGCCTCCGGGCAGGTGGTGGCGCTGGCTCGGCAACTGGGCGAGGGCGGCGGCCACCGTCTTGCCCTGCTCGAGCAGGGCCTGCGAGTCGATCACCACGCTGTCGGCCGCCTCGGTGACCTCGAACAACTCGGTCGAAGCGCCCTGGATCTTGTCCACGTCGGCGCCCACCTCGCCGAAGATGCCCACCACCTCGTCCAGCACCGCGCGCGCCTGCGGGTCGGTCAGCGCGCGGATGTTCATGTCGAAGTTGCCGTTGAGCAGCCCGTCCAGCACGCGGCCGTACATCTGCGCATCGCGACCGAACTGGTCGGCCGCGGTGACCGCGAGGTCGCCGCCGCGCAGGATGTCGGACACGCGGCGCAGCATGCGGTCGGCGAGCAGCATCTGGCGGGTCGCCATGTAGATCTGCCCCGCCGGGGCATTGCTGTCGGTCAGCGCACGGACAATTTCCTCCATCCGCTGGGTCAGCTGCGGAATGCGGGAATTGAAGTCTTCCGCGGTCTCGGTCATCTCCAGCACCAGCGCCTGGCGGCCGAGGATGGTGTCGGCAGCGGTACGGATCGGCGCCCAATCGTCGGCCAGTTCCTCGACCTGCTGGCCGACCAGCGCGGCGTCGGCGTAGCCGGGCATCCCGGCTCCCGGATCGCCGCCCTTGAGGGCGAGGATGCTGTTCTCGATCGCGTCGCGCGTGGCCTTCAGTTCGTCGAACGCGTCGACCTCGCCACCGGCCGCCGACTGTGCGAAGGTCGCGATCTGCTGCGACCGCACCTGCACGTCGCTGGCCAGGCCGGTCGCCTTGCGCTCCTGGTCGTTGATCCGGTTGCCCCACAGCACGTTGGCCAGGAGCAGCAGCAGGGACACGACCGCGAGCCCCGCCCAGTTGCGCAGGCCGGTGGCGGCTCGGATGGAATCCGTCGTCGTACTCATGAATCACCTATCCCCGATTGGCTGCCGCGGTGCGCGGCGCGGATGCGTCTACGCCGCGGCCTGGCTGAACTCCGGCGTCTTGACCAGCGCGGCCATGCTGAAAACCCCCCATGCGGCGCCGTCAAGATCGTACCGCCGGGTCACGAAGCGGCCGTAGCGGTCCTCCGCCACGGTTTCGACGAGAGCTGTGTTCTCATCGGTGAAACTGCGCTGGCCGAGCACCTCGTCGACCAGCAGACCCACCGCGCCGCCGGGCTGGCGCGCGACCAGCACGCGCGAGCGATCGCCGATCGGAGTCCGGGAGCCCTCCATGAACCCGCGCAGATCGACCACGGCGACCAGGTTGCCGCGCACGTTAGCCACCCCCAGCAGCCACGGCTTGGTCCCGGGGATCGCGGTCAACTGAGGCATGTTCAGGATTTCGGAAACCTCGGCAATCGCGCTGACCAGATGGCGCTCGCCGATCCGGAATCCGATACCTCGCCACAGCCCGGGGGCTTCCGCGGCCTCGGCCGCACCGGCCACATGCGCCTGCGCCGCCCGCTCGTAGCTGAGCAGGATCTCGAACGGCGTGCTGGCGGCGGCTTCGGTCATGCTCAATTGGGCAGCAGGGTGTGGATGCGATCGATGAGGTCCTTCTCGTGGACCGGCTTGACGATGAAGTCCTTGGCGCCCTGGCGCAGTCCCCAGGTGCGATCGGTGTCCATGCCCTTGGTAGTGACGATGATGACCGGGATCGACGACGTGTCGGGGTCGCGCGACAGGCTGCGCGTGGCCTGGAAACCGTTGATGCCGGGCATGATGACGTCCATGATGATGAGGTCGGGGCGTTGCGACCGGGCCAGGCTGATGCCCGCCTCCGCGCTCGCCGCGGTGCTCACCCGGTGACCGGCACGCTCGATCATGCCCGAGAGCACCTTCGCGTCCGTCGGCGAGTCGTCGACGATCAGGATGTGCGCCATCGGAACCGACTCCCCTGCGGCCGCCCGGCGGTCATGCACGGGATTCGACGTGCCTGCGGATCGCGCCCAGCAGTTCCTCGCGCGTGAACGGCTTGGTGAGGTACTGCTCGGCACCGACGATCCGCCCCTTGGCCTTGTCGAAGATGCCGTCCTTGGAGGAAAGCATGATCACCGGGGTGGCCTTGAAAATCTGGTTGTTCTTGATCAGCGCGCAGGTCTGGTAGCCGTCCAGGCGCGGCATCATGATGTCGACGAAGATGATTTGCGGCTGCTGGTCGGTGATCTTGGCAAGCGCCTCGAAACCGTCGGTGGCGGTGACCACGTCGCAACCCTCCTTCTTGAGCAGGGTTTCGGCCGTGCGCCGGATGGTCTTCGAGTCGTCGATGACCATCACCTTGAGGCCGGTCAGGCTGGATTCCTTGTGCATCGCTTCCACGATCGTGATCACCCGGATGTCGGCCCCATTCGAAAGATGATTATGGCGCGAAGCCGCACCGGAGGGGTCGCGAGTCCCCGGCCTCCCGGACCCCACCGGCTGTTTAGCCAAGGTCCGAAACCATGTCAAGTAAATCCCGCAACCTACTGGAAAAAATTGGTTTTCCCGTCGTCGGCGCGCGCTGTCCGGCTGGGATAGGATGCGCACAGGTCGCCCCGCACCGGGGCGCGGGAAGCTTCCGATGCCGCTCGACGTCGGCGTGCTGATGGATCCCATCGGTGCGATCCGGATCAAGAAGGACTCGACCTTCGCCATGCTGCTGGAGGCGCAGCGGCGTGGACATCGCCTGCATTTGCTGGGCCAGGGCGATCTGGCGGTGCGTGACGGCCGCGCGATCGGCCGCTGTGTGCCGCTGCGGGTACGCGAGGATCCCGGGTCCTGGTTCAGCCTCGGGGAGCCCGACTGGCATCCGCTGGGCCGTTTCGACCTGCTGCTGGCGCGCAAGGACCCCCCCTTCGATGCAGCCTTCCTGCACGACACCCTGGTCCTCGACCTGGCGGCGCAGCAGGGGTGCCTGGTGGTCAACCGCCCGCAGTCGCTGCGCGACGCCAACGAAAAGCTCTATGCCCAGTGGTTCCCGCAGTGCTCGCCGCCGACCCTGGTGGCGCGCGACCCCGCCGCCCTGCGCGCGTTCGTCCAGGAGGTCGGCGACGCGGTCGTCAAGCCACTCGACGGCATGGGCGGCCGGGGCATCTTCAAGACCCGCGCCGGGGACCCCAACCTGAACGTGATCCTGGAGACCCTGACCCACGAGGGCCGGGAGCTGGCGATGGCGCAGCGCTTCGTTCCGGAGGCCACGCTGGGCGACAAGCGCATCCTCCTGATCGACGGCGAACCGGTCCCGTACGCGCTGGCGCGCGTCCCGCAAGGCACCGACTTCCGCGGCAACATGGCGCGCGGCGGCAAGGCGATAGGCCAACCGCTGTCCGACCGCGACCGCTGGATCTGCGAACAAGTGGCGCCCGAACTGCGCCGTCGCGGCCTGTGGTTCGTCGGCCTCGACGTGATCGGCGATTACCTGACCGAGATCAATGTCACCAGTCCCACCGGCATCCGCGAACTGGACGCCTGGTTCGGGATCAGCATCGCCAGTCTGCTGTTCGACCGCCTCGAAGCCCTGCGCGCGGAGGGCGCACGGTGAGCCGCCCGCACGCCGGACCGGCGACCGGGACGCCGCAGATCGGCCCGCGCGAGCGGGTCCGGGTCACTTTCCTGTTCTCGATCGTGCTGCACGCGGTGCTGGTACTCGGGGTGGGTTTCGCCTACGAGGAGCCGGCCGCCAGCCTGCCGAGCCTGGACGTGATCCTGGTCCAGTCGCGCAGCGTCGAGCAGCCCGAGAAAACCGACTTCCTTGCCAATGCCGCCCAGCGCGGCGGCGGCGAACACGACCACAGCAAACGCCCGCGACAGCCGCTGTCGAGCCCGGTGCCGAAGCCCGATCCCGGACTTGCCCCGGTGGAACTGCGCGCGTCGGCGCCGCGTCCGCAGCCGCGCGAGCCGGCGGCGGTGCTCGCCACCGACGCGCGCTCGCCGCTGGCGGTGCGGCGAACGCAGCCGCAGCGGGCGGAAGTGCCGGCCAACGACTTGCCCAGCGGCCGCGAACTGATCGAACGCAGCCTCGAGATGGCGCGCCTGGCGACCGAGATCGAACGCCAGTCCGAGGCCTACGCCAAGCGCCCCAAGCGCAAGTTCATATCGGCCAATACCCGGGAGTACGAGTTCGCCGCCTACATGCGCGCCTGGGTGGCGCGGGTCGAGCGCATCGGCAATCTCAACTACCCGGAGGAAGCGCGCGACGGCCGGATCGCCGGCGACCTGGTGATGACCGTGGCGGTGCGCCGCGACGGACGGGTCGAACAGATCGACGTCATCCAGCCCAGCGGCCACCCGGCGCTCGATGCGGGCGCGCAGCGCATCGTGCGCCTGGCGGAGCCGTTCGCCCCCCTGCCGCAGACCCGCGACGACGTCGACGTGCTGCACATCACGCGCACCTGGCAGTTCCTGCCCGGCGGCGTGCTGCGCAACGAATGACCGCGCCGGAGTGCGGCCCGCAGACGGACCGCGCGCTAGAATGAGGGGCATGGCGAAAGCGACCTGGCTCACCGACCACTTCCTGATCGCAATGCCGGCGATGCAGGACCCCAACTTCGCGCGTTCCGTGACCTACATCTGCCAGCACGACGACGACGGCGCGATGGGCATCGTGGTCAACCGCACCGCGGCGCTGACCCTGGGCGACGTGCTGCGCCAGATGAATCTCGGCTGCGACGATCCGGCGGTGACCGGGGCACCGGTATTCGCCGGCGGCCCCGTGCAGCCGGAGCGCGGCTTCGTGCTGCACGATCCGGGCGGGCAATGGGATTCCACCCTCGACGTGACGCCGCGGCTGTCGATCACCACCTCGCGCGACGTGCTGGCCGCGATCGCCGCCGGGACCGGCCCCCGGCGCTCCCTGCTCGCGCTCGGCTGCGCCGGCTGGGCCGCCGGGCAACTGGAGCACGAGCTGCGCGACAACGCGTGGCTGACCGCGCCCGCCGACCAGGCGTTGCTTTACGACGTCCCGCCCGACCAGCGCTGGGAGGCGGCCGCGCGCCTGGTGGGCGTCGATCCCTCGCGCCTTTCCGACTACGCCGGCCATGCCTGAGCCGGTCGCATCGGCGCCGGCCAGCGTGCTCGGCTTCGACTTCGGCACCCGGCGCATCGGCATGGCCTTCGGGCAGCGGATCACCGGCACCGCGATGGCCCTGCCGGTGGTGGCGCAGCACACCGCCGGTCCCGACTGGCCGCGGATCGACCAGGCCCTGCGCGAATGGCGACCGGCGGCGCTGGTGGTCGGCCTTCCGCTGGCCCTCGACGGCGGCGAGCAGGGCACGGCGCTGCTGGCGCGACGCTTCGCGAGCGAGCTGGGCGAGCGCAGCGGGCTCACAGTCCATCTGCAGGACGAACGCATGACCTCGATCGAAGCGTCGCGCCGTTTTGCCGCGATGCGCGCTGCGGGCCAGCGTCGGCAGCGCGACGCGGGCCAGCTGGACTCGATTGCGGCGCAGGTGATCGTGGAGAACTTCCTCGCCGCCACCGTCCCGCCCCCCGCCGCACCCGGAGCCGCCCCGTGATCACGATCGACCTGCCCGACGTCGAGACCCTGGTGGCGCGACTGGCCGCCGACCTGCGCTGCTACCTGGATGGCCGCGGGATCGACGATCCGCGCCTGCTCGGCATCCAGACCGGAGGCGTGTGGCTGGCGCACCGTCTGCACGCCGCAGTCGGCGCCGGCGCCCCGGTCGGCACGCTCGACATCAGCTTCCATCGCGACGACCTCGGCCGCGCCGGACTCAATCCCGCGGTGCGCCCCTCGCACCTCCCGTGGGACCTCGAGGGCCGTCACCTAGTGCTGGTGGACGACGTGTTGTGGACCGGGCGCACGGTGCGCGCGGCGCTGAACGAGATCTTCGACTGGGGCCGGCCGGCGTCGGTGGCGCTGGCGGTGCTGGTCGCCCGCGAGGGCCGCGAACTGCCGGTGGAGCCCAGCGCCCTCGGCGCGCGGATCGACCTGCCGCCGCGGCGCATGGTCAAGCTGCGGGGCCCTGAACCGCTGCGCCTGGAGGTGGTCGATGCCGCCTGACGGCCCGTCGCTGCAGCTCACGGCCGACGGCCGGCTGCGTCACCTGCTCACGCTCGACGGCCTGCCGCGCGCGGTTCTGGTCGACCTTCTCGACACCGCCGCCGCGATCGCCGCCGCCACTGGCGGCAAGGTGAAGAAACTGCCGGTGCTGCGCGGTCGCACGGTGGTCAACCTTTTCTTCGAGCCGTCCACCCGCACCCGCACCTCGTTCGAGCTGGCTGCCTCGCGGCTGTCAGCCGACGTGGTCAACTTCGACGTCGCCACGTCGTCGACCACCAAGGGCGAGAGCGTGCTCGACACCCTGCGCACCCTGGAGGCGATGCACTGCGACCTGTTCGTGGTGCGGCACAAGGAGAACGGCACGCCGGACTACCTCGCGCACCACGTCCGCGACGGGGTGTCGATCATCAACGCCGGCGACGGCGACAACGCCCACCCGACGCAGGGACTGCTCGACGCGTACACCATCCGCCGCCGCAAGGGAGCGGACTTTCCACGTCTGGCCGTGCTGCTGGTCGGCGACATCCTGCATTCGCGGGTCGCGCGCTCCAACCTGCACGCGCTGCGCACCCTCGGGGTCGGCGACCTGCGGGTCTGCGGGCCGCGCGCCCTGCTGCCGGCCGACCTCGACCCCGGGGTGCGCGCTTTCGACGACTTCGACGAGGCGCTGCCGGGCGCCGACGTGATCATGATGCTGCGCCTGCAAAAGGAACGCATGCGCGAGGCGCTGGTGCCCAGCGAGGCGGCCTATTTCCGCGACTACGGCCTCGACGCTCGGCGCCTCTCGCTGGCCCGGCCGGACGCGATCGTGATGCATCCGGGACCGATGAATCGCGGCGTGGAGATCGCCTCCGACATCGCCGACGGACGGCAGTCGGTGATCCTCGAGCAGGTCAGCAACGGTCTGGTCGTGCGGATGGCGGTGATGGCCCGCCTGGCCGGCGCGCTGCCACCCTGACCGAACGTGCCGCCGGTCAGCGCCGGAAGTCGCTGAGCACCCGGTAACGGTTGATGCCGTCGCGCCGCAGTTCGCCGCGCCCGAGGTCGACCTGGCCGACCAGGAAGTAGCGCTCCAGCTCGAGCCCGTTGACCCGCACCACCACCGCGAGGTAGTCGCCGACGTACAGGACGTCGCGCGCGGACAGATCGGCCGGGCCGAGAGCGCCCGCGATGGCGTTGCCGCCGTTGTAGCGACGCTCCAGCTCCGCGCGCTCGCCGGCGTGGCGCGACGGATCGGCCGCGACGAAGGGCACGGGCTGGTCCGATCGGACCGCGCGCAGGCGCGGGTTGTCGACGTTGCGGATCCGATCCATGACCAGATAGCGGCCGGGACCGGTCTCGCGCAGCTCGATGCGCAGCAGTTCGATTCCGCCCTCGAGCCAGAACAACAGGCTGCGCAGGCTGTCACGGCGCTGCACGGCGATCACGTCGCCGCGCACATAGAGCACGTCGCCGGGCTCCAGCAACGTCTGGCCCAGGGTGCGCGTGATCGGTCGACCACCGTTGAGGCCCTGCTCGAACCGGCGCCTGATCGCTGCCGTCTCGGCCGCGGCACTGCCGGACGTGGTCGCGGGCGCAGCGACGGGCGGGGCCGCCGGCGCGATCGCGGGCATGGCTGCGACGGCCCCGGGCGTCCGCGCCGGCGGCTGACCCTGTCCGCCCGCAGTCGGGATCGCCGGCGCGGCAGCCGACGCGACCGGGCGCAGCACAGCCGGTGCGGAAGGTGGCGCCGGGCGGGAGGTGGCGGCCGGCGCCGGGCGGGGTGCCGGCGACGCCGGACGCGGCGCCGGGGCGGGCGAACGCGCGGTGCTCGCCGGCGCTGACGCCACTGCGGCGGCGGGCGGCGCGGGAGCGGGCGGCGCGATCGCTTCGGAGCGAACCATCACCGCCTCGGCGAAAGAATCGCGGACCTCGACCTGCAGCGCATCGCCGCCGCCTCGGCGCACCTGCTCGAGGATCATCTCGTGCCAGTACTCAGGCGCGCTGATCACGAGCCTGCGGTTGGCGGCCGCCGCCTCGCGCGCCAGCGACTGCAGGCGCGCGTCGGCGTTGCCGGACAGCAACTGCGCGCCGGAAATGTCGGCACCCTGCGCCAGCGCCTGCCCGGCGGCCAGCAATGCCAGAAGGATCCACGGCTTCATCGCACGCCCCACGCCCCGGACCAATCCGATCAGCCTCCGGCCGACCCGCCGCCGCCGGCCTGGATGCCGCCGCGCGTCAGCGCCATCGGGTCGAGGTACTTGCGCAGTTCGGACTCCCTCATCCCGGTGGCCTCCCGCGCCACGTCGAGGATCGGGCGGCCCTCCTTGTACGCCTGCTTGGCCGTGGCCGCGCCCTTCTCGTAGCCGATCACCGGGTTGAGCGCGGTGACCAGGATGGGGTTGCGGACCAGTGCGGCGGCGATCCGCTCGGGCCTCACCTTGAAGCCGGCGATCGCCGAATCGGCCAGTGCGCGCGAGGTGCTGGCCAGGATCTCGATCGACTGCAGCAGGTTGTAGGCGATCACCGGCAGCATGACGTTCAGCTGGAAGTTGCCGGACTGGCCGGCGATGGTGATCGTGAGGTCGTTGCCGATCACCTGCGCGCAAACCATGGTGGCGGCCTCCGGAACGACCGGGTTGACCTTGCCGGGCATGATCGACGAACCCGGCTGCAGCGCCGGCAGTTCGATCTCGCCGATGCCGGCCAGCGGACCGGAGTTCATCCAGCGCAGATCGTTGGCGATCTTCATCAGCGCGCAAGCCAGGGTGCGCAACTGCCCCGACAACTCGACCGCCGAGTCCTGCGCCGACATGTTCTCGAAGCAGTTGGCGCCGGCCTCGAGGCGCACCCCGGTCAGCCGTGTCAGTTCGCGCGCCACCAGCGGGCCGAACTTCGGGTGGGCGTTGATTCCGGTGCCGACCGCGGTGCCGCCCTGCGGCAGCCGGCGCAGGCGCTTGAGCGTGTCCTCGATGCGCTCGATCGCGGTGCCGACCTGGGCCGACCATCCGGACAACTCCTGCCCGAAGGTGACCGGCATCGCATCCATCAGATGTGTGCGTCCGGTCTTGACCACCCGCTTCAACTGCCGCGCGCGCACGTCGATGGTGGCCTTGAGGTGCTTGAGCGCCGGCAGCAGCTTCTGGGTGGTCGCCACGCAGCCGGACACCTGGATTGCGGTCGGGATCACGTCGTTCGACGACTGCCCCATGTTGACGTGGTCGTTCGGGTGGATCTTCAGGCCCGAGGCGTCTGACGCCAGCCGCGCGATCACCTCGTTGGCGTTCATGTTGGTCGAGGTGCCCGAGCCGGTCTGGAACACGTCGATCGGAAAATGGCCATCGAACTCGCCCGCCGCCACGCGCGCGGCCGCCCCGCGCACCGCCTTGGCGGCATTCTTCTTCATCAGTCCCAGCGACGCGTTGGCCTCCGCGCAGGCGGACTTGACCAGGCCCACAGCGCGGATGAACTCGCGCGGCATGGTCAGTCCCGAGATCGGGAAATTCTGCACGGCGCGCTGGGTCTGCGCGCCGTAAAGCGCATCGGACGGCACCTGCAGTTCGCCCATGCTGTCGCGCTCGGTGCGGGTCTTGCTCACGGGGATCTCCACGCAGGGGGAACTGGGCGTGCGGATTATAGCCGCGACGACGGCGGCCCGCGGGCGCGCCGGCCGGCCGCCGGGGGGCGGATGGTATTCTCGCGCTGTTCGCCGCCACATTCGAGCCATGTCCCTCGACCCGTTGCAAGCCCTCTCGCCGCTCGACGGTCGCTACGCCGGAAAGGCCGCGCCCCTGCGCCCGGCGTTCAGCGAATCGGCACTGATCCGGCGCCGGGTCGAGGTCGAGATCGAATGGCTTCTGGCGCTGGGCGACGAGCCCGCGATTCCGGAGGTCGCACCCTTCGCCGCGCCGGCACGCGATGCGCTGCGCGCGCTCTATCGCCGCTTCGACCTCGACGATGCGCGGCGCGTCAAGGCGATCGAGGCCACGACCAACCACGACGTGAAGGCGGTCGAGTACTTCATCAAGGAACGGCTCGCGGGCGACCTAACGCTGGGCCCGGCGCTGGAGTTCGTGCACTTCGCCTGCACCAGCGAGGACATCAACAACCTCGCCTACGCACTCATGCTGCGCGAGGCGCGCCGCGAGGTCATGCTGCCCGCGATCGACGCCGCAATCGACTGCCTGGCGGCGATGGCTGGCGCGAACGCCGGGCTGCCGATGCTCTCGCGCACCCACGGCCAGACCGCGAGCCCGACCACGCTGGGCAAGGAACTGGCCAACGTGGTGGTGCGCCTGCGCCGCCAGCGCGCGCAGTTCGCCGCCACCCCGCTGCTGGGCAAGATCAACGGCGCGGTCGGCAACTGGAACGCGCATCTCGCGGCGTATCCGGACGTCGACTGGCCCGCGCTGTCGCGCCGTTTCGTCGAATCGCTGGGCCTGGAGTACTCCGCGTACACCACCCAGATCGAGCCGCACGACATGGTCGCCGAGTGCTGCGACGCGCTGCGCCGGCTCAACGTGGTGCTGATCGACCTGTGCCGCGACACTTGGGGCTATGTCTCGCTGGGCTACTTCCGCCAGGCGACGAAGGCCGGCGAGGTGGGCTCATCGACCATGCCGCACAAGGTCAACCCGATAGACTTCGAGAACGCGGAGGGCAACCTCGGGCTCGCCAACGCCCTGCTCGGCCACTTCGCAGAGAAACTGCCGATCTCGCGCTTCCAGCGCGACCTCACCGACTCCACGGTGCTGCGCGCGCTGGGCACCGCCTTCGGCCACAGTCTGGTGGCGCTGGAATCGCTGCTCAAGGGCCTCGGCAAGTTGAGTGCCGATCCGCAGCGCCTCGCCGCCGACCTCGACGGCGCCTGGGAAGTGCTGGCGGAAGCCGTGCAGACCGTGATGCGCCGCCACGGCCTGCCGCAACCCTACGAGCAGCTCAAGGCACTGACCCGCGGCCACGGCATCGACCGCGAGGCGATGCGCGGCTTCATCGCCGGCCTGCCGCTGCCGGCCGAAGCGCGCGAGCGCCTTCTGGCGATGACTCCCGGCAGTTACATCGGGCTGGCCGCGCGGCTCGCGCGCGATGTCTGACCGCAAGGCGCCGCCGGTCGAGGTCCACGCGCGGTCCGGCCAGCCGCTGGGCATGCCGCCGGCGCAGTTCCTGCGCCGCTACTGGGGCAAGCAACCGCTGCTGGTGCGCGGCGCCTTCCCCGGCTTCCAACCGCCGCTGACCGGCGACGACCTCGCGGGCCTGGCTTGTGAGGAGATCGCGCTGTCGCGCCTGATCGTGCACGACCGCGCGCGCGACGGCTGGGCGGTGCGCAGCGGGCCGTTTGCCGAGGCCGATTTCGCCGCCCTGCCCGACCGCGACTGGACCCTGCTGGTGCAGGACTGCGACAAGCTGATCGGCGACGTCGAGGAACTCCTGCGGCCGTTCCGCTTCCTGCCCGACTGGCGGATCGACGACGTGATGGTCAGTTACGCCGCGCCCGGCGGCTCGGTCGGCGCCCACGTCGACCAGTACGACGTGTTCCTGCTGCAGGGCCATGGCCGGCGGCGCTGGCGCATCGACACCGACCCGGACGCGCCGCGCGACGTCCGCCCCGACGTCGAACTCAAGCTGCTGCGCCGATTCACGGCCAGCCATGACTGGGTGCTCGAACCCGGCGACATGCTCTACCTGCCGCCGCGGGTGCCGCACTTCGGCGAGGCCGTGGAGGAATGCACCACGTGGTCGATCGGCCTGCGCGCGCCGGCGGCCGGCGAGCTGCTGGTCGATTTCGCCGAGCAGTCGGCCGAGCGCCTCGGCGAGGACCTGCGCTATGCCGACCCGGGTCTCGCGGCGCCCACCGATCCCGCGGAAATCGACGCTGCCGCGCTGATCCGGGTGCGCACCCTGCTGCGGCGCGCCAATGCGGTGGACGACGACGCCTTCGCGGCGATGTTCGCCCGCTTCATCACCCGCTATCGAAGCGCGCATCAACCGGCGCCGCCGCCGGCTCGGACCGACGTCGTCGCGCTGCGCGCCGCGCTCGCCGGCGGCCAGGCGCTGTACCGCAGCCCGTGGAGCCGCTACGCCTTCGTGCGCGCGGCGCGCGGCGCCACGCTGTGGTTCGCCGGCGAATCGTTCCCCGCCAGCCTGCGCCTCGCGCGCCTGCTGCAGGACCACCGCACGCTCGATGCAGCGCGCCTCGGCAGGCTTGCCGACGCCGATGCTCGCGTGCTCGCGGACCTGTACAACGCAGGCCACCTGGTGATCGACGATGCTTGAACAGGATTTCCGCATCGAAGTGGCGAACTGGGCGGCCGACGAAGCCGCGCTGCGCGAGGTGCGCACCGCGGTGTTCATCGTCGGGCAGCGGATACCCCCCGAGGAAGAATGGGACGCGCTCGACGCCGCGAGCCTGCACGCGATCGCCCGCGACGCCGCCGGCCAACCGATCGGCTGCGCAAGGCTGACGCCCCGGCGCAAGATCGGCCGACTGGCGGTGCTCGAGCCCTGGCGCGGCAAGGGCGTGGGCGAAGCCCTGCTGCGCACCATGGTCGAGCAGGCGCGCGCGCGGCACTGGCCGGAGGTAGCCCTGGACGCGCAGACCTATGCGATCCCGTTCTACGAGAAGTCCGGCTTCGTCGCCGAAGGCCCGGAGTTCATGGACGCCGGCATCCCGCACCGGCTGATGCGGCTGGCGCTGGCGCCGCCCGAACGCGCCCCGCGGGCGGGCGACGCGCTGCCGACCGCCGAAGGCGCCCGCCATGTCGAGGTCGCCAACCACGAGGAGGCCCGGCGTTTCGTCGACGAACTGGCGGCGGCGGCGCGCCACAAGCTGTGGATCTACACCCGCGACCTCGACCGCCTGCTGTACGACCGCGAGGTGTTCCTCGACGCGGTGCGTCGCGTCGCCCTGTCCGGCCGCGGCGCCGAGGTGCGCATCCTGATCCACGATCCGAAGGACGCCGTACGCGACGGCCACCGCCTGCTGCACCTCGCCGCGCGCCTGCCGACCTACATCCACCTGCGCTCGCCGGTGGCCGAGGAGGACCGGCAGTACCCGTCCGCCTTCCTGCTCAACGACAGCGGCGGTTTTTTCCTGCGTCCGATCGGCAGCCGCTGGGAAGGCGACGGCCGCACCGCCTCCCCCGGCCAGCAGGCCGGCCTGCTGAACTACTTCAACCAGGTCTGGGAGCGCAGCGAACCGGACCCGGAACTGCGCCAACTGTCGGTCTGAGCCGCCGGCGGCGCGCTCAGCGCGCGGCCGCCGACGCGTCGCCGCCGCTCGGCGCACCGAGCAGTGCGTCGAGCCGCGCCTCCAGCCGGTCCTGGCGCTCGCGCAGCGCCCGATCGTCCACCTCGCGCGCCGCCAGCGTACGGGTGAGCTCCTGCACCGCGCCGGCCAGCACCGCCGTCAGCCGCTCGTACTTCACGCCCTCGATCTCGCCGGCCGCATTGCGCGTCACCAGCCGCGGATCGATCGCCGCGATTTCCTCGGCCACGAAACCGACGTCGGCCTCGCGGGTTTCTTTCCAGTCGTAGGCCACCGGGCGCAGGCGTTCGACCACGGCGAGACCCAGGTCGAGATCGGTGATGTGTTCCTTGTAGCGTGCACTCGAACTGCAGGTGCTGATCTGGTTGCTGGCATTGCGGCACAGCGTGGTGCTGGCGCTGGTGCCGAGCGTGTCGACGCGCAACGTGCCGGCCACGCGCAGCGTGCTGCCGGCGGGATCGTTGACGTTGATCGCCACGCCGTTCGGCGAGTTGATCAGGAATTGGCGCGGGCCGGTGGAGACGAAGCTCGTCGTGCCACCGCTCCACACGAAAGTCCCCTCGTCGCCGTTCGCATCGCCGGACACGGGCACTCCGGCACATCCCGAGCCGACCGGAAACGCGATCCCGGTTCCCGGTCGCGCCTTCGCTTCGAGGCCTGCCACCCAGGAGACCTGGCCACCGGCACAGTTGTTCGAACCGCCGGCCACGGTGGCGCCGGGGTTGGCGGCCTCGTTGGCGCCGCCACCGACAATGGTCGCGTTGGAGACGAGCGCGCGGTTCTGCGATCCGCCGGAAACCGTTGCGCCGATATCCGCGGCGAGATTGCTGCGGCCACCGGACACCGTCGCCTGCGTGTCGGTCGCCTCGTTGTCGAGGCCGCCGCCCACCGTGGCGTAGAAGGCCGAGGCGACGTTCGACCGCCCGCCGGCGATCGTCGCATTCTGCCCGCTGGCCACGTTCTCGGACCCGCCGCCCACGGTCGACCACGGCCCGGATGCCGTGTGATCTCCGCCACCTGCGATCGTCGCGGAAGCGCCCGTGGCGGTGTTCGACGAGCCGCCCGCGATGGTCGAGGCGACGCCGATCGCGTGATTGACCTCGCCGCCACCAACGGTCGCTACGGCGCCACCGGCGTTGTTGCGGTTTCCACCGCCGACCGTCGCCGAGAACGCCGAAAGAACATCGATGAGTTGATCGCCGGCGAGGTTGGCGTAGCCGCCACCGACCGTACCGAAGTCGTCGTTGACGCGATTCGGTGCTTCACCGAACAGACTCGGATCGCTGTCGGCCGGCATGCCACCACCGGCGATGACCGCACCGCGCACACCGGCAAAGAGGCCATTCGACGCCGCGCCGGCGATCACATTCGCCGTCGCCGGCTGCCCACCGAACAGGAACGCGCTCGGTTCATACCGCACCACCGGCTGGTTCTGCACCCGCAGCACCAGCGGCTGCGCGTCGGTGGTGCCGAGGAAGTTCACCGCCGGATTGGTCGCGCTGTCGCCGGTGCTGCTCCAGCAGGCGCCGATCGCCTTCGCCGCGGCGGCCTCGCTGCGGCCCGGAATCGTGGAGAAGGCCCCCACGGCGCTGCCATCGCGTACCCCGACCTCGATCCAGGCCGCGCCCACGCTCGCCAGCGGCAGGTCGAAGTCGATGCGGAAGCGGCCGTCGACCACCGGCACGTCCTCGAACACGATGGGTGCGGCCAGCGCGGCACCCGACTTCGCATCGGCGAACGGCGACAGCCGCAGGTCGTAGCGGCCGTTGGCGGGCGCACCGCCGTCGTCGAGGCGGCCTTCGTAGACGAAGCCGGTGGCATGCACCGGCGCGCACGCAAGCAGGACGCCGGCAGCCGCGATCCGGTTCAAGCGGTGTCGAGGAAGGTTCATTTCGGTCTCCAGGGCGTCAGCGCACGGGCCGTGCGGTGGCTTCGAGCGCCCGCAAGCGCTCGTCGAGTCGCGCTTCGCGGCGAGCCGCCTCGGCCCGCAAGCTGTCGAGTTCGAGCGCGAAGCGCGCGTTCGACTCCTGCAACGCCGCGGCCAGCACCGCCGTCAGCCGCTCGTACTTCACGCCTTCGATCTCGCCCGCCGCGTTGCGCGTCACCAGCCGCGGATCGATCGCCGCGATTTCCTCGGCGACGAAACCGACGTCGGCCTCGTGGGTTTCCTTCCAGTCGTAGGCCACGGGGCGAAGGCGTTCGACCACGGCAAGACCCAGTTCGAGGTCGGTGATGTGTTCCTTGTAGCGCGCACTCGAACTGCAACCACTGATCTGGTTGCTGGCATTGCGGCACAGCGTGGTGCTGGCGCTGGTACCGAGCGTGTCGACGCGCAGCGTGCCTGCCACGCGCAGCGCGTTGCCGGCGGGATCGGTCGAGTTGAAGGCAGCCCCGCCGATGGCATTGACCAGGAACTGCCGCGGGCCGGTCGAGGCGAAAAAGGATCCACCGCCGCCGTTCCAGACGAAGGTGCCTTCGTCGCCGTTGAGATCGCCGGAGTTTGCAACCACATTGCATGGGGAATTCGCAGGAAACGACTGGCCCAGTGCGGTGCGAACGAATGAATTGTCGCCGCCGACCCAGGAGTATTCGCCCCCAGCGCAGTTACCACTGCCGCCCGAAGCGGTCGATCGTTGGCCTGCAGCCGTATTGCTACGGCCCCCGCCGACGGTCGACTCCCGCCCGGAAGCCGCATTTCTCTCGCCGCCCCCGATCGCCGACCCTTGGCCGCTGGCGACGTTGAAAAAGCCACCCGCGACGGTGCTGTTTAAGGCAGTCGCGCTATTGTCCGAGCCTCCGCCGATCGTTGCGTTCTGCCCTGTCGCAGTGTTCACCCGCCCTCCGCCGATCGTCGCGAGACCGCCCGAGGCCGTGTTGGAGGTACCACCGCCGACCGCCGCACCCGAGGTCGCAACGTTGCCTTCACCGCCTGCGACGGTGGCGGCTTCCCCAGTCGTCCGGTTGAAGTTGCCACCGCCGACGCTGGCGTACACCCCGACCGCGCTGTTGCGCGCGCCACCCGACACGGTGGCGCTATGCGAGGAGAGCGTGTTGATCAACTGGTCGCCGGCGACGTTCGCGTACCCACCGCCGACGGTCCCGAAGTCGTCGTTCACCTGGTTCGGCGCCTCATCGAACAGGTTCGGGTCGCTGTCGGCAGGCAGGCCGCCGCCAGCGATCACCGCACCGCGCACACCGGCAAAGATGCCGTTCAACGCTGCGCCGGCGATGACATTCGCCGTCGCCGGCGCGCCGTTGAACAGCGCTGCGCTCGGCTCGTACCGCACCACCTGCTGGTTCTGCACCCTGAGCACCAACGGCTGCGCGTCGGTGGTGCCGAGGAAGTTCACCGCCGGATTGGTCGCGCTGTCGCCGGTGCTGCTCCAGCAGGCGCCGATCGCTTTCGCGGCTACGGCTTCGCTGCGGCCGGGAATCGTGGAGAAGGCACCCACGGCGCTGCCATCGCGAACAGCGACCTCGATCCATGCGGCGCCCACGGTCGCCAGCGGCAGCTCGAAGTCGATGCGGAACCGGCCATCGACCACCGGCACGTCCTCGAACACGATCGGAGCGGCCAGCGCGGCCCCCGATTTCGCATCGGCGAACGGCGACAGCCGCAGGTCGTAGCGGCCGTTGGCCGGGGCACCGCCGTCATCGAGGCGGCCTTCGTACACGAAGGACTCGGCGTGCGCCGATGCGCACGACGCCAATGCGATGGCGGCGGCGATCCGACTGACACGGTCAGCGTGGCGGTTCATCGCGGACTCCCGGGGTCAACGCGCGCGGCGGATGAGGGCTTCGAGCGAACGCAGCCGCTCGTCCTGCAGGTCGTCGCGACGCGCGGCTGCGTCACGCAATTCAGCAGCTTCGGAACGCAAATCGGCGGCTTCGGCGCGCAAAGCGTCCAACTCGATCGTGACGCGGGCATTGGACTCCTGCAACGCCGCGGCCAGCACCGCCGTCAGCCGGTCGTACTTCACGCCTTCGATCTCACCCGCCGCGTTGCGTGTCACCAGCCGCGGATCGATCGCCGCGATTTCCTCGGCGACGAAACCGACGTCGGCCTCATGCGTGGACTTCCACGCGTAAGCCACCGGGCGCAGGCGCTCGATCACGGCAAGACCGAGGTCGAGGTCGGTGATGTGTTCCTTGTATCGTGCACTCGAACTGCAACCACTGATCTGGTTGCTGGCATTGCGGCACAGCGTGGTACTGGCGCTGGTGCCCAGGGTGTCGACGCGCAGGGTGCCGTTGACCCGCAGGGCGTTGCCCGCCGGGTCGTTGCTGTTGATCGCCGCACCGCCGGGCGCGCCGATCAGGAACTGGTTGGGCCCGGTCGACGTCAGCGCGCCGGGGCCTGCGTTCCAAACGAAGGTCCCTTCGTCACCGTTGGCGTCACCCGAATTCGCGACCGCGGCACACGCGGCGTTCTGCGGACTGGATGTCCCGACGGGCGGGCGCACCTTGGCCAGAAGGCCACCGACCCAGGATTGGGCGCCCCCGGCGCAGTTGTTGAGTCCACCCGATGCCGTGCTGTATTGACCCGCCGCCTGGTTCGCCGCGCCGCCCAGCACGCTGGCGGCGAACGGTGCGGTGACCACGTTGTCGCGCCCACCGCCAACGAAAGCCAACCGGACGCCGGCGGCCACCAGGTTGTCGGCTCCACCCGCGATGGCCGACGCATCACCGCCGGAACCGGCGGCGATCTCGTTCCCCCGCCCCCCGGAAACGACCCCGTAGCTGCCGCCAAGGATCTCGTTGCTGAAACCACCCGAGACCGTGCTCCCGACGCCGGTCGCCGCATTGTTGCCGCCACCGGCCACGACAGACTCGCTGCCTTCGACGAGATTGAATGCTCCGCCGCCGATCGTGGTGTTGAGGCCGCTGGTCGTGTTGTTGGAGCCCCCCGCGATCGTGGACTGCTGACCGTTGGCGATGTTTTCGAGGCCACCGCCGATGGTCGATAGCAACGCAGCAGCTTGATTCTTGATTCCGCCGCCCACCACCGGCGCAAGCGCCGACTGCGGCGAGATCAGGTCGTCGCCAGCGAGATTGCTGTAGCCACCGCCGATGGTGCCGAAGTCGTCATTGACCCGGTTCGGGCCTTCGCCCACGTCGAGGGGATCGCTGTCGACCGGCACCCCGCCACCGGCGATCACTGCGCCGCGCACGCCGGTGAACAGCCCGTTGAACGGCGAGCCCATGACCACGTTCGCAGTGATCGGCGCGCCATTGAACGACTGGCTGCTCGGCTCATAGCGCGCCACCTGCTGGTTCTGCACCCGCAGCACCAGCGGCTGCGCGTCGGTGGTGCCGAGGAAGTTCACCGCCGGATTGGTCGCGCTGTCGCCGGTGCTGCTCCAGCAGGCGCCGATCGCTTTCACCGCGGCGGCCTGGCTGCGGCCGGGAATCGTGGAGAACGCACCCAACGCGCTGCCGTCGCGAACACCGACCTCGATCCACGCCGCGCCTGCGGTCGCCAGCGGCAGGTCGAAATCGATGCGGAACCGGCCGTCGATCACCGGCACGTCCTCGAACACGATCGGGGCGGCCAGCGCGGCACCCGACTTCGCATCGGCGAACGGCGACAGCTGCAGGTCGTAGCGACCGTTGGCAGGCGCGCCGCCGTCGTCGAGGCGGCCTTCGTAGACGAAGCCGGTGGCAAGGGCAGCAGTCGGCGACAGGGCCACGGCGAGCGCGAGCGACCGCGCCGCGGCGCGCGGGAACAGGGTCGTCATGGTCCGCGCCTCAAGGCTCGAAGCCGTTGGCGAACATCGCGTCCGGCGCCGGCGCACAGCCGCCGGCGGGGACGTTCACCGCCTTCAAGGCGAAGCGGCCATCCGCCGAGCGCTTGCCTTCGGTGGCAGTGACCTGTGCCTGCAGGCCGAAGCGGCCGTCGTCACTCACCGCGCGCGGGGTGATCGCGCCTTCGATGCGGAATCGGTTACCGGCGGCACTGCGTTCCGCCGCCGTCACACCCGCCGAGGCCAGCAGGAATGCCAGCAGCCCGACCACGCGTCCCATCGAATGCCCCTTCATCACGGTTGCTCCCCACGGCCGACGCCGAGTTGTCGTTCGATTGCCTCGAGTCGTGCATCGAGGTCCTTGAGCGCCACCGCCAGCACCGCGGTCAGCCGCTCGTACTTCACGCCTTCGACTTCGCCGGCCGCGTTGCGCGTCACCAGTCGCGGATCGATGGCCGCGATCTCTTCGGCGACGAAGCCGATGTCGGCCTCGTGCGTCTCCTTCCAGTCGTACGCCACCGGTCGCATCCGCTCGACCACGGCGAGCCCGAGCGCGAGGTCGGTGATGTGTTCCTTGTAGCGCGCGCTCGAACTGCAGCCGCTGATCTGGTTGCTGGCATTGCGGCACAGCGTGGTGCTGGCGCTGGTGCCGAGCGTGTCGACGCGCAGCGTGCCGGCCACGCGCAGCGTGCTGCCGGCCGGATCGTTGACGTTGATCGCCACGCCGTTGGGCGAATTGACCAGGAACTGGCGCGGGCCGGTGGAGACGAAGGGGGTCCCGCCCCCACTCCACACGAAAGTATCCTCGTCGCCGTCGGAGTCGCCGCTCGAAGGCAGGTCGGAACAGGCGCCCGTGCTGGGCGGCGGTGAACTCGTTCCCGAGCGGATCCGCGCGCCGCCCCCGGCGGCGAACGATGATGTGCCCCCCGCACAGTTGAAGGACCCGCCGGGCACCACCGAACCTGTCCCGATTGCTGCGTTCGATCCGCCACCGGAGACGGTGGCCGTGAGCGCAAGACTCCGATTCGCGGCGCCTCCGGCGACAACACTGCGGTCGCCCGAGGCCACGTTCTGCGCACCACCGGCGACCGTCGCGAACGGGGCCGACGCCTGGTTCTGCAGTCCGCCTGCAACCGCGGCGCCGTTGGCGCTGGCTGAGTTGCCGACACCACCGCCGATGGCGGCGAAGGCACCGCTGGCGACCTGGGACTCGCCGCCCGCGATGGTCGCGGTATCTCCCGTGGCCTGGTTGCCCGTCCCGCCGCCGATCGTCGAGCCGCCGGCCGTAGTCTGGTTCCTCGCGCCACCGCCGATCGTCGAGTGGAACGCACTCGCACGATTGAAGCTGCCGCCGCCTACCGTAGCGCCGACGGCAGAAGCGACATCGATCAACTGATCACCGGCGAGGTTTCCGATCCCACCGCCGACCGTGCCGAAATCGTCGTTGACGCGATTGGGCGCCTCATCCAACAGGTTCGGATCGCTGTCTTGCGGCAGGCCGCCGCCACCAATCGTCGCGCCGCGCACGCCGGCGAACACGCCGTTCAGTGGCGCGCCCGCGATCACGTTCGCCGTCGCCGGTTGCCCGCCGAACAGGAACGCGCTCGGCTCATACCGCACCACCTGCTGGTTCTGCACCCGCAACACCAGCGGCTGCGCATCGGTGGTGCCGAGGAAGTTCACCGCCGGATTGGTCGCGCTGTCGCCGGTGCTGCTCCAGCAGGCGCCGATCGCCTTCGCCGCGGCGGCCTCGCTGCGGCCGGGAATCGTGGAGAACGCACCCACGGCGCTGCCATCGCGAACACCGACCTCGATCCAGGCCGCGCCCGCGCTCGCCAGCGGCAGGTCGAAGTCGATCCGGAACCGGCCGTCGACCACCGGCACGTCCTCGAACACGATCGGTACGGCCAGCGCGGCACCCGATTTCGCATCGGCAAACGGCGACAGCCGCAGGTCGTAGCGGCCGTTGGCGGGCGCGCCGCCGTCGTCGAGACGGCCTTCGTAGACGAAACCCCAGGCACGGGCAGCGCCGGGCGCGAGCGCGGCGGCGACCAGCGCGGCCAGCGCGCGGATGCGGATCGAACGGGCCATCGCAGTCTTCCGTGGGGTGCTGGACGGAGGAATGGACGGACGGGGCGATTCCGAACAGGCCGGGCGCTGATGGCGTCGGCGGCCCGCCGGGACCGGGTGGCGACGGGCGCCCGGTCAGCGCCAGTCGGCGACCGGCCGCACGTCGACCACACCCCACAGCACGGAGCGGTCGTCCAGCGCGCGGTCGTGGCGGGGATCGTCGCCCGCGGCCGGCTCGCGGAAACTGCGCCGCACGACGACCGCACCCGGCCGTGCGGCGTGCTGCACGGCAGCGCGCAGGCGTTCGGCGAAGGCCGCATTGGCGCCATCGAGAATGTTCGACAGGGTGAAGGCATCGAAGCGCGCCGGCGGGCCGTCGGCGAGGAAGGCCAGCGCGTCGGCGCAGTGCAGTTCGATCGATGCCGCGTGCGCGGGCGGCGGCGGTGCGATGCCGGCGTCCCCGGTCAGCAGCAGGCGCAGCCACGGATTGCCGCGGTTCGGATGGCGGCCGACGCAGCGCGCGAGGCGTGCGCGCAGCACCGCACCGAAGCGCGGCGGCACGATCGCCATCAGTTCGTTGCCGTACACCTTGCCCAGTGCGGTCAGGGACAGCGCGGCGTCCACCGCCGTGCGGAAGCGCCAGGTATCGAGGTGGGTGGCGAACCAGTGCGCCTGCGCCGCGGGGTCCGTCATCTGCAGGAAGGCCTCGATGCGCGATGCATTCCAGCCCAGCAGCGGCAGCAGGCCGCGACCGAAGCCCATCAGGCGCTCGGCCGCCCCCGTGCGGCGCGGCGCACCGGCGAAGCGGGCGCGCGCGTAATCGGCCTGCACGGGGTTGATGTCGACCGCGGTCACGTCGTGGTCGGCGCACAGCGCCAGCGCCATGTCACCGGCCGAGGCGATGCAGAACACCGACCCTCCTGGAGCGAAGGCCGCGCGCTCCACCGCGTCGTCCTCGTACATGCGGCCGAACAGCAGCAACTGTGGCCCGCCGCCGGCGTCGAAGCGGCCGCGCGACCACGCGGTGCCGGCGCCGCTCACCCGGCCTCCTGCAGCAGCAGGCCCGCGCAGGCCCAGGCCAGCACCAGCAGGGCGAAGTTCTTGAACAGCATGCCGGCCGGGTCGGGGATCTTCGCGCGCGCCAGCGTCAGGCCCGCGGTGTTGAGGCCGACCAGCAGCACGGTCTGCACGACCGCCGCGGCCTGCGGCATCCAGCCGGACAGCACCCACGCGCCGAGCGCGCACTCGACCACGCCGAGGCCGCGCAGGAAGACCGACACCATCCACGGCGACAGGAAGCGCACCTCGGAGACCACCTCGTGCTCGTGCGCGCTGCGGGCCAGGACCTTGCACCACAGGCCCTCGTAAAGCCACACGCCGGCGACCGCGCACTGCACGAGCCATACCGGGGGCATCGGGTCGAAAGGAAACGGCATCGCGCGTCGTCGGCCCCGCTGTGGCACCCTTTGCAGTATCGGTCCTACCCGTCGCTGCCGGCCGGAGTCAAGCCCCATGCGCGTCCTCGCCGCCGCCTTCGTCTACTTCGCGCTGGTGTTCGCGGTCGGCTTCGCGCTCGGCGTGGCGCGCGTGGCCTGGCTGGCGCCGGCGCTGGGCGATCGCTGGGCCGAACTGCTGGAACTGCCGGTGATGGTCGCCGCCAGCGCGCTGGCGGCACGCGCGACCTGCGGCCGCCTCGGGGTGCCATCCGACCCCGGCCGGCGGCTCTCGATGGGGGCCCTGGCGCTGGCGATGCTGCTGGCGGTCGAATTCACCGTGGTGCTCGGCCTGCGCGACCAGACCGTCGCCGAGAACCTCGCCGGCCGCGACCCCGTGTCCGGCGTCGCTTATGCGCTGGCGCTGCTCGCCTTCGCCCTGCTGCCCTGGTGGCTCGGGCGCCGCGAGGCCAGGCCATGAGCGGCCTGCGCGCGGCGCTCGCGCGCGACTTCCCGGAAATCCTGCGCCACGAAGGCACGTGGACCGGCACCTACCGCCACCTCGACGGCGAAGGCCGTCTGGTCGACCGGCACCAAAGCCACGTCGAGTGCACGTTTCCCGACGCGGGCCCCTGGGCCTACGTGCAGCGCAACCGCTTCACCTGGGACGATGGTCGCGAACAGCGTGTCGAACTGCCCGCGCTGCTGCGCGACGGCCGGTTGTGGTGGGACGTGCCGGCCTTCCACGGCAGCGCCTGGGCGTCGCTCGAGGGAACGATCCTGCTGCGCCTGGAGCGCAAGGACGAGCCCGGCGCGCACTTCGTCGAACTGATCGTGCTGGCGCCCGACGGGCGGTCGCGCGCCCGCACCTGGCACTGGTTCCGCGACGGCCGGCTGTATCGCCGCACGCTGTGCGACGAGACCCGGGAAGCGACCCCCGGACCGGCTTTGCCGGCGCCCGGCTCTGCGCGGTAACCTGCAGCCTTTCCCGCACGAGACCCGCCCCGGACCGGGAGCCATGAACACCAGCCACCTCGACTTCGAACAGCCGCTGGTCGAGATCGAAGCGCGCATCGCGGAACTGCGCGGCACCTCGCAGGCAGCGGCGTCGGACATCGAGGAGGAAATCGGCAACTTGCGCACCAAGCTCGCGACGCGCACCGCGCAGATCTTCGCGGGGCTCAGCGCCTGGCAGGTCGCGCAGCTGGCGCGCCACCCGCTGCGCCCCTACACGCTGGACTACCTCGGCCTCGCCTTCGACGAATTCCACGAACTCGCCGGCGACCGCGCCTTCGCCGACGACGCTGCGATCGTCGGCGGGCCGGCGCGCCTCGACGGTCGCGCGGTGATGGTGATTGGCCACCAGAAGGGCCGCGACACCAAGTCCAAGGTCAAGCGCAACTTCGGCATGCCGCGCCCCGAGGGCTACCGCAAGGCGCTGCGCCTGATGCAGATGGCCGAACGCTTCCGCATGCCGCTGCTGACCTTCATCGACACCCCGGGCGCCTATCCTGGCGTCGGCGCCGAGGAGCGCGGCCAATCGGAGGCCATCGCCCGCAACCTGCTGGAGATGTCGCGGCTCGCAGTGCCTGTCGTGTGCACCGTGATCGGCGAGGGCGGCTCCGGCGGCGCGCTGGCGATCGGGGTGGGCGACCGCACCCTGATGCTCGAGTTCGGCACCTATTCGGTGATCTCGCCCGAGGGCTGCGCGTCGATCCTGTGGAAGACCGCCGAACGCGCGAGCGAAGCCGCCGAAGCGCTGGGGCTCACCGCGCCGCGACTGCTGGAACTCGGACTGGTCGACGAGATCGTCAAGGAACCGCCGGGCGGCGCACACCGCGATCCGCCGAAGATGGCCGCGCGACTGAAGGAGCGGCTGCTCGGTGCGATCGACGCACTGTCGGGCATCGCGCCGGACGCGCTGGTCGCACAGCGCTACCAGCGGCTGCGGCGCTACGGGGCCTTCCGCACCGCCTGATGGCCGGTCCCGGCCCGCCCGAGGCGCTCGCGCAGGCGCTCGCCGCCTGGCCGCCCGGCGCGCTACGGGTGGCGGCCAGCGGCGGGCTCGACTCCACCGCACTGCTGCACGCGCTGGCGGCCGAGCCGGCGGCGCGCGCGCGCGGCTTGTCCGCGATCCACGTCGACCACGGCCTGCATCCCGACAGTGCCCGCTGGGCGGCCGCGGTGCGCGCGCAGGCCGCCGCGCTCAGCGTCCCGCTGCAGGTGCAGCGCGTGCAGGTCGAGGCGGGCGGCGCTGGCGGGCTGGAAGCCGCCGCGCGCGCGGCGCGCCACGCGGCCTTCGCCGATGCCCTGCACGCTGGCGAGATCCTGGTCGCCGCCCACCACGCCGATGACCAGGCCGAGACCCTGCTGCTGCGCCTGCTGCGCGCCGCCGGCCCCGAGGGCTTGCGTGGAATGCGCGCGCTGCGGCCGTTCGCCGCCGGTTGGCTGGCGCGCCCGTGGCTGGGACTGCCGCGCGACGCGATCCGCGCGTGGGCGCAGGCCGAGCGGCTGGCTTGGGTCGAGGATCCATCCAACGCCGACCCGCGCTTCGAACGCAACTACCTGCGGCTGGAGGTGATGCCGCGGCTCGCAGCGCGCTGGCCGCACACCGCGCGCGCACTGTCGCGCAGCGCCGCCCTGCTCGATGCCGCCGCCGCGCGCGAGGCGCGCGTGCTCGACGCCGAACTCGCGCGGCGCGGCGCGGCCGACCCCGACGTGCTCGACGCGGCCGGGCTCGACGCGCTGGAGGAGTCGGCGCGCGGGGCGCTGCTGCGGCACTGGCTGCTGTCGCGCGGCCTGCCGCCACCGGACGCGCGCGCGCTGGCGGAACTGGGCCGCCGCCTGGCCGCGCCGCGCCCGGATGCGGAACCCGTGGTGCGCTGGCCCGGTGCCGAACTGCGCCTGTGGCGAGGCGCGCTGTACGCGATGGCGCCACTCCCGCCCGCGCCACGTGGCTGGTCGCTGGACTGGGACGGACGCGCGCCGCTGGCCCTGCCCTGCGGGGGCAGCCTGCGCATCGACGGCGCGATCGCGGCGCTGCCGCTGCGCGTGGCACCGCGCGCCGGCGGCGAGCGCATCGTGCTGTCGCCGCGCCGCCCCTCGCAGTCGATCAAGCACGCGCTGCAATCGCTCGGCGTACCGCCGTGGCGGCGCGCGCGCGCGCCGCTGCTGTGGCACG
>DHLY01000009.1:0-1249 GCA_002405525.1 Proteobacteria bacterium UBA4656 | reverse complement strand
GCTGCTGTGGCACGGCGACGCCCTCTGGGCCGTCGGCGACTGGCTGCTCTCGCCGCCGCTGCGCGACTGGCTCGATGCGCACGGCGCGCGGCTGGCGTGGACGGCATCGACACCGCAGGACCCATCGCCCGTCCACGGTGCACTGGCAAGGCTTCCGGGCGGGTACGCGCCGGGCTAGTCGTCGCAGGCGGCCAACGGCTCTGCGGGATCCGCTGGAACGGGCACCGTCTGACCTGACGCAAGCGAGGACAAACCGAAGCGCCCCGCCCAGCGACGCGCTTCAGCCTCGACCTCTGCGCTCAACCGATCGAGTTGTGCGGGATCGGTGGACTTGATAACAGTATCGAGTACCAAGCTCGCCGGTCGCGACAAGGCTTCGGCGCCGAAGAGTCGGCGGTAAAGAGAAGCGAAAGCAAGAAAGCGGCGCTGGTCCGGCAACCGCACCATAACGCCCTGCACCGGAATGATCGAACTCGGAGAGTGCAACATGATGAGGCCCTCGAGCGCGAGCGGCTCTTTTGCCGCGAAGCCTGCTTGAAGAAACTCCGGCGTGTTGTCGGCGATGAACTGGGGGAGCAGGTATTCACCGGCCTGCGTCGAATTGAGGCGAACCTGAAGACGCCGAACTTGCCCATCGGACAGCATCATCGCAAGAACGGTCTTCTGCCGCGGACTGAGTGCAGGTTTCGCCTGCGCGAGCAGCGTTTCGGTGTCGACCTCGACTGCACCGCTGAACGCGTCGCAGAATTGCTGACTGGGAACCAGTGACTCCTCCATCCGCGCAAGTGTTTCGACCGCAAGCTCTTCCGTCCCGGCCTGACCGATCGCGCCAAGGTTCTGCATTTGCCGATCGATAAACGCCCTCCGGCTCTCGAAAGCTGAACAGCGGCCGACACCGATCACGATTCGACAAGTCGATGTTGGATCCCCGCCCTTCGCACGCTCCAACAACACCGGAAGCTGCAGTGCAAGCGGGAGCGCTGGGTCGGGCAGAGGCGGAAATGCACCGCTGACTTTCGCGACAGCGTGTCGCGGCAAGTTCGTTGTATGCGGAAAGAAGGGCGCATCGACAGTCGAAACAGCGTCGTCACGGGCGTCGGACGATGCGACGGGCTCTGTTGGTCGCGAAGCGCCTGGATCGACCTTCAGGCGGACGCCTACCACCCAATAGGACAGCAGAACGGCGAACGAGATGACAAGCCCGACAAGGAGCCGACGCTTGGTGACTAAGGAACCTCTGAACAAGTCG
>DHLY01000096.1 GCA_002405525.1 Proteobacteria bacterium UBA4656 | reverse complement strand
ACGGATCGCCCGGCCCTGCGGCGCGCTGGGCCTGCTGCGGTCGCGAGCGATGCTCGCTCCCACACGCTGCAAGGTCGTCTCGGTCCGGCAGCCGGCGCCTACAACCGCCGCGAAGGCGCTGGCATACTGCCCGGCCGCCCCGTGGAATGCCCGCCCGTGCTGTCCGACGCCGAGTTCCAGCGCCTCGCCGGCGAAGGCTTCAACCGCATCCCGGTGGTGCGCGAGGTGCTGTCCGACCTGGACACCCCGCTGTCGGTGTACCTGAAACTGGCCGATGCCTCGCATGGCTACCTGTTCGAGTCGGTCGAGGGCGGCGAGCGCTGGGGACGCTATTCGATCATCGGCCTGCCCTGCCGGCGCGTGTTCTCGTTCCGCGGCCACACGCTGACGGTCAGCGAATACGGCGAGGTGGTCGAAACCCGCGAGGTCGACGACCCGCTGGGCGAGGTCGAACGCCTGCGCGCCCAGTACCGCGTACCGCGCCTGCCGGGCCTGCCGAACTTCACCGGCGGCCTGGTCGGCTACTTCGGCTTCGAGTGCGTGGGCTACATCGAAAAGCGCCTCGCGCGCCGCGACAAACCAGACCAGCTCGACACGCCCGACATCCTGCTCATGCTGAGCGAGGAAGTCGCGGTGTTCGACAACCTCAAGGGCCGGCTCTACCTCGTCGTGCACGCCGACCCGTCCGAGCCGCAGGCGCTGGCCCGCGCGCGCCGTCGCCTGGATGAGCTGGTGTTCCGGCTGCGCCATGCGGGCTCGTCCTACCCCGACGTGCTCGACCCCAAGATGCTCGATGAATCGAGCTTCGTCAGCGGCTTCACGCGCGAAGGCTTCGAGGACGCGGTGCGGCGCTCGCAGGAGTATATCCGCGCCGGCGACATCTTCCAGGTCGTGCTCAGCCAACGCCTCTCGGTGCCGTTCAACGCGCGCCCGGTGGATGTCTACCGCGCGCTGCGTTCGCTCAACCCCTCGCCCTACATGTACTTCCTCGACCTCGGCACGACCCAGGTCGTGGGCTCCAGCCCCGAGATCCTGGTCCGCGTCGAGCGCGGCCGCATCACCCTGCGTCCCATCGCCGGCACCCGCCCGCGCGGCCGCACGCCGGAGGAAGACGCCGCGCTCGAGCAGGACCTGCTGGCCGATCCGAAGGAGCGCGCCGAGCATTTGATGCTGATCGATCTGGGCCGCAACGACGTCGGCCGCGTGGCGAAGACCGGCAGCGTGGTGGTCCCCGACCGGATGGTCATCGAGCGCTACTCGCACGTGATGCACATCGTCTCCCAGGTCGAGGGCGACCTCGCCGACGGGCTCACCTGCAGCGACGTGCTGAAAGCGACGTTCCCCGCCGGCACCGTCTCCGGCGCGCCCAAGATCCGCGCGCTGGAGGTGATCCAGGAACTCGAACCGATCCAGCGCAACATCTATTCCGGCGCGGTCGGCTACATCGGCTGGTGGGGCGACATGGACACCGCCATCGCCATCCGCACCGCCGTCATCCAGGACGGCCGCCTGCACGTCCAGGCCGGCGCCGGCATCGTCTACGACTCCGACCCCGCCAAGGAGTGGGAGGAAACGATGAACAAGGGCCGCGCCCTGTTCCGCGCGGTGGCGCAGGCGGCGGGGGGGTTGTGATGTTGATGACAGGATTGCCGGTAGCTGCAGCGTTGCTGTTTCTGGCAACTGAAGCTTCAGAAGCGCGCGTAGAAGCGTCGCGTCCAGTGTGTGGACCTGAAAGCATCGACGATGTCCGCGGCAGTCGGCCGAAATCCGTTAGGCGGCATCTTGAGACCGCCCAGAGCATCGCTGCTCCCGGAGTAGGCGCACTTTCACTTGGCCCCGGAATACTGGTGCCAGTGCCCGATCTCCCGCTCGCAGGCGTCATGGTCGTTGCGCACAACGATTCGTTGGGAATCGTCGTCCTGCGTTTCGCGGGGCCGTCAGAGCCACGGGTGACGATCAACTATGCAGCCAATTCGACTCTGGCAGCGGCGGCGAGCCAGTTCGGGGTCAGTCCCAGCCAGCTTATCGAGGACTACGTGATCGCCCCCGGACTGCCCAACTGCGGCGACAAGGTCGCAGTGATTCATCACGCGCTGAGTGAGGTGGGTCTCGCGCTTGCAATCATGGTCGACACTAAGCGAGCTGACGTTGTCTGGAACGAGGCGCCGCTGCGAATCAGTGCAGTCGCCACCACGCCTGCAAACAGACTGGCGCGATCCGCGGTGGTCGAAATCGATTCATCGCAAGGGCGGATCGTGGCGATCGATTGGTCCGAGTCAGCGCTCCAAAATGAAGATCTGTCAGGCCTGATCACGGGGCATTGGATTCCTCAGTCGGGGGTTCGGCAAGATCTGGAGGAACTGAGCAGCGCGATTGCAGTCGGAAGCTACGAGGCTGTGCTCGCGGCTGGCTCACGCCTCGCTGCAGCATGCTTGACCAAGATCGGGCAAGAAAGGCTCGCGTGCGGTGCTGCGCTCACTATGCTCGAACGTGAGCGGACCGGAAGAGATCATTCCGCTTCGGAACCCGCAATGGACTGATTCCAATGCTCCTGATGATCGACAACTACGACAGCTTCACCTACAACCTCGTCCAGTATCTCGGCGAGCTCGGTGAGAACGTCCGCACGATCCGCAACGATGAACTCACGGTGGCGCAGATCGCGGCGCTGAAGCCGGAGCGCATCGTGATCTCGCCGGGCCCCTGTACGCCGAACGAGGCGGGCGTGTCGCTGGAGCTGATTGCGAAGCTCGCGGGCAGCGTGCCG
>DHLY01000007.1:9658-14834 GCA_002405525.1 Proteobacteria bacterium UBA4656 | reverse complement strand
CGAGCCGATGCAGCGCAGTTCGCCGGACGCGAGCACGGGCTTGATCAGGTTGGAGGCATCCATGGTGCCGCCGGAGGCCGAGCCCGCGCCGATGATGGTGTGGATCTCGTCGATGAACAGGATCGCGTGCGGCTGCTGCTTCAACTGCGCGAGCACCGCCTTCAGGCGTTTTTCGAAGTCGCCGCGGTACTTGGTGCCGGCGACCAGCGCGCCGAGGTCGAGCGAGTAGATCACGCAGTGGGCGAGCAGTTCCGGAACCTGGCCGTCGACGATGCGCTTGGCCAGGCCCTCGGCGAGCGCAGTCTTGCCGACACCGGCCTCGCCGACATACAGCGGGTTGTTCTTCCGGCGGCGACACAGGACCTGGACCGTGCGCTCCAGTTCGTCGGCGCGCCCGATCAGCGGGTCGATCTTGCCCTGGCGGGCCAGATCATTCAGGTTGCTCGCATACTCGCCCAGCGGGTTGCTGCGGCCTTCGGCGCTGTCCTCGCCTTCCTTGGACGAGGGCTCCTCCGGTTTGGCGGGTTCCTGGCCGATCTTGGCCGTGCCGTGCGAGATGTAGTTGACAATGTCCAGCCGGCTGACGTCCTGCTGGCCGAGGAAGTACACCGCGTGGCTGTCCTTCTCGCTGAAGATCGCGACCAGCACGTTCGCGCCGGTCACTTCCTTTCGCCCGGAAGACTGCACGTGGTACACCGCACGCTGCAGCACGCGCTGGAAACCGAGCGTGGGCTGGGTGTCGCGCTCGTCGCCGGCGGGCAACACCGGCACTGTCTCGGCGATGATCGCCCGCAGGTCCGCGCCGAGCCGGCCGAGATCCGCGCCGCAGGCGCGCAGCACCGCCGCCGCCGACGGATTGTCGAGCAGCGACATCAGCAGGTGCTCGACGGTCATGAACTCATGCCGGCGCTCCCGCGCCTCCTTGTAGCACTGGCCGATGGTGAGCTCGAGGTCCTTGCTGAACATGGCTGCCACCTCATCAGGGATCGGGTGCCGCGGGTCCGCCGTTCACAGCTTTTCCATGGTGCAGAGTAGCGGATGCTGGTGCGAGCGGGAGAATTCGTTGACCTGGGTGACCTTGGTCTCGGCCACCTCGCGGGTGAACACGCCGCACACGCCCTTGCCGCGCGTGTGCACGTGGAGCATGACCTGGGTCGCCTTCTGCCGGTCCATCGCGAAGAACGTCTCCAGCACCGAAACCACGAACTCCATCGGCGTGTAATCGTCGTTCAGCAGCAGCACCTGGTACAGCGGCGGCTTTTCCAGCCCCGGCCGCACCTCTTCGACCGCGAGGCCGCGATCGGGCTCGGCCTCCGGGCGCTCGGGCGTGCCGCTGGCGGCGACGGAGAAGAATCGTTCCATGGGCCATGATTATAAAGGGGCTGCGCCGAGGAACGATGAAGGATCGGACAATGGACGGAACCAGCCGATCCGGGCACCATCTCGCATGTTGAATGTGTGGGGTCGTCCGCCCCGGGGTGCAAGAGTCGTGCGCAGCATCACCACCGCCATCCTGCTGCTGGTCGCCGCCGGCGCCTCGGCCGCGCCGGAGGCCGACCGTCGATTGACCAAAGCCCTCGACCGCGCGCGCCTGACCCACGAAGTCGACGGCCAGGGGGACATCCGAGTGTCCTTTCTCACTGGCGAGGGCCGCAGCCAGATGGTCGTGGTGCGTTCGGCAACCACCGCGTTCGGCAGCCTCGACATGCGGGAGCTGGTTTCGGCGGCCTACCGCAGCGCGACGATGGCGCTGCCGGGCGAGGTCGCCAACCGGCTGCTCGATTTGAATGCACGCGCGCGTATGGGCGGCTGGTCGCGCCAGGGCCCGATGGCGGTGCTGATCACACGCATCCCGGCGCAAGCCGATGCGAAGGAACTCGCGGATGCGCTGGAGTACACCGCGCGCGCGGCCGACGCAGCCGAACGGGAACTCAACGGCGGCAAGGACGAATACTGATGGCGCACGCCCCGGGCGGAGCGAGGCCGACCCCGCTGCCAGTGGTCACCGTGGCCACGGTGGTCGAGGACGACGGCCGCTTTCTGTTCGTCGAGGAGCGGATCCGCGGCGAACTGGTTCTCAACCAGCCGGCAGGCCACCTCGATCCGGGCGAAGGCCTGGTCGAGGCGGCAGTGCGCGAGACCCTGGAGGAAACCGCGTGGCGCGTCGAGGCACGGGCGCTGGTCGGCGTGCACCAGTGGCGCAGCCCCGGCGACGGCGTGGAGTTCGTGCGCTTCACCTTCGCCGCTGTGCCGGTCGGCGAGGAGCGCGGCCGCGCGCTCGACACGGGCATCGAACGCGCGCTGTGGCTGCGCCGCGGCGAGGTCGCCGCGCAGCCCGCGCGCCCGCGCAGCCCGCTGGTCCTGCACACGCTCGACGACTATCTGGCCGGCGCGCGCTGGCCGCTGTCGCTGGTCCATCGACTGGCAGCGGGCTGAGCCATCGATGGACGCGGCGATCACCATGGTCGGTCTGTCGGGCGGCGTCGATTCCTCCGTCGCGGCCCTGCTGCTCCGGCGGGCCGGGGATCCGGTCGGGGGCCTGTTCATGAAGAACTGGGAGGAGGACGACCGCGGTGCATGCACGGCCGAACGCGACGCCGCCGATGCCGAGGGCGTCGCGCGCGCGCTGGGCATCCCCTTCCACAGCCGCAACTTCGCCACCGAGTACTGGGACGGCGTGTTCGAGCATTTCCTGGCCGAGCATCGAGCCGGGCGCACGCCGAACCCGGACGTGCTGTGCAACCGCGAAATCAAGTTCCGCACCTTCATCGACCATGCCCTCGACCTGGGCGCCGCGCGCATCGCCACCGGCCACTACGCGAGGATCGGCTGGCGGGCCGGTCGCGCGGTGCTGCTGCGGGCGACCGACCTCGAAAAGGATCAGTCGTACTTTCTGCACGCGGTCGGCCACCGGGCGCTGGCGCAGGCCACGTTCCCGGTCGGCCACCTGCACAAGGCGCAGGTGCGGGCGCTTGCTGCCGAGGCCGGACTCGCCACCCACGCCAAGAAGGACTCGACCGGCATCTGCTTCATCGGCGAACGCGATTTCCGCGCTTTTCTTGCCCGCTTCATCGCGCCCCGCCCGGGGCCGGTTCTGGCCGCCGACGGCAGCCTGCTCGGAGCGCACCGGGGGCTGCACTTCCACACCCTCGGCCAGCGCGGCGGCCTCGGCATCGGCGGCGTTCGCGGGCGGCCCGAGGCGCCGTGGTACGTGGTCGGCAAGGACCTTGCGCGGCAGGCGCTGGTGGTCGACCAGGACCACGACAGCCCCTGCCTGCTGGCTCGCCGCCTGCGCGCCGAGCAGCCGCATTGGGTCGCTGGCGCGCCGCCGGCAACGCGATTCGCGGCCGATGCGAAGGTGCGTTACCGTCAGCCCGACCAGCGCTGCGATGTCGCGGTGGCCGATGACGGGACGCTCGACGTGCGGTTCGATACGCCGCAGCGCGCCGTGGCGGCCGGCCAGTCCGTGGTTTTTTACGACGGTGAGGCCTGTCTCGGCGGCGCCACCATCGCAGCCACCGACGCGGCCTGGGGCGGCCTGAATGCAGCCCCTGCCCTGCCCCGGCACGCGCGATCCGAGGTCGCATGAGCCGCAAGGAGGACGAGGCGATCGCGCTGGCTGGCGTGCTGCAGGCGGCACGCCTGGTGGTGGACCTGGCCTACGAAGGCCGCTGCGACGCCGCCGCGCTGCGCGCCAGCATGGACAGCGTGCTGCGTATCGACGCATCCTCCGCGGCGGCGGTGTTCGGTGGCCTGGAGGGCCTGCGGCTCGGCCTCGGGCTGCTGTCCGAGGTGCTCGACGGCATCGGCCGCGAGGCGATGCCGATGCGCATCGCGGCCACCGTACTGCACCTCGAACGCAAGCTCGCGCGGCGACCGGATCTGAACGCCAGTCTGGCCCGCGGGATCGAGGCCACCGCCCGCGACCTCGGCCGCGGCGAACTGGACGATGACGGGTTGGCCGAGCGTCTCGGTCAGCTCTACGGCGAAACGCTGAGCACCCTCAAGCCGCGGGTCGTCGTGCAGGGTAACGGCGTCTTTCTCAGCCAGCCGGCGATCGTCGGCCGCATCCGCGCGGCGTTGCTGGGCGCCGTCCGCGCCGCCGTCCTGTGGCGCCAGATGGGGGGCAATCGCCTGCGTCTGCTGCTCGGCCGCCGCGGACTTGCGGCACGCGCCCGCGCCCTGCGGGCGTCCCTTCCCTGAGAGGCTGTGGAGAAACAGGCTCTCAGGCAGGCCGTGGATGGCTCGCGCGGGTCACGCACGCAAGTGCATGGTTCGGGGGAGCGAGCCCGGACCTGTGCCGCACTCGCGACTGGAAAAACCCCGGGTTGTGGGTTTTTTCATGGGCTCCGAGGGGCTACACGGATGTCCGCTCGATCCGTTCACGGCCCCGCCAGGATCGGCGATAATCGACGTCGGTAACGCATCCGCGACCGATCCCGCACTCGACCGCGCCGCCCGGCGCACGGAGACCCCCATGTCCGACTCGTTCAAGGTCCGATCGACGCTGGAAGTCGGCGGCAAACGCTACGCCTACTGGAGCCTGCCGAAGCTCGGCGAGCGCTTCGACCTCCAGCGCCTGCCTTACGCGATGAAGATCCTGCTCGAGAACCTCCTGCGCCACGAGGACGGCAGCACGGTGACCGCGAAGGAAATCGAGGCCGTCGCGACCTGGGACCACCGCAAGCCGTCGGAAACCGAGATCGCCTTCATGCCGGCGCGCGTGGTGCTGCAGGACTTCACCGGCGTCCCTTGCGTGGTCGACCTCGCGGCGATGCGGGATGCGATCAGCAAGCTGGGCGGCGATCCCAACCGGATCAATCCGCTGGCGCCCGCCGAGCTGGTCATCGACCACTCGGTGCAGGTCGACGAGTTCGGCAAGCCCGATGCGGTGGACCTCAACGTGAAGATCGAGTTCCAGCGCAACCAGGAGCGCTACGCCTTCCTGCGCTGGGGGCAGAAGGCGTTCAACAACTTCAAGGTCGTGCCGCCGCGCACCGGCATCGTGCACCAGGTCAACCTGGAGCATCTCGCCCGCGTGGTGATGACGGACGAGAAGGGCGACGAGCGGCAGGTGTTCCCCGACACGGTGTTCGGCACCGACTCCCACACCACCATGATCAACGGCATCGGCGTGCTTGGCTGGGGCGTAGGCGGCATCGAGGCCGAGGCCGCG
>DHLY01000007.1:9295-9508 GCA_002405525.1 Proteobacteria bacterium UBA4656 | reverse complement strand
CGGCCAGCCCTCCTCCATGCTGATCCCCGAGGTGGTGGGCTTCAGGCTGGCGGGCAGGCTGCCCGAGGGCGCGACCGCCACCGACCTCGTGCTCACCGTCACCCAGATGCTGCGCAAGCACGGCGTGGTCAACAAGTTCGTGGAATTTTTCGGCCCTGGACTCGATCACCTGCCGTTGGCCGACCGCGCCACCATCGCCAACATGGCGCCGGA
>DHLY01000007.1:8524-9120 GCA_002405525.1 Proteobacteria bacterium UBA4656 | reverse complement strand
GGCGCGACCTGCGGCATCTTCCCGATCGACGCCGAGGCGCTGAACTACCTGCGGCTGTCGGGCCGCAGCGATGAGCAGGTCGCCCTGGTCGAAGCCTACGCGAAGGCGCAGGGCCTTTGGCGCGATCCGTCCGTCACCGCCGACTACAGCTCGGTGGTGGAACTCGACATGGGCACCGTCAAGCCCTCGCTGGCCGGGCCCAAGCGGCCGCAGGATCGCGTGCTGCTGGGGTCGGTGGCGGCCAACTTCGCCGACGCACTGAAGCCGATGGCCGAGGTGCGCGCCGCGAAGACCAGGGCCGCGACGCCAGGCAAGGCGACGACCACGGTGCGCGGCGAGACGGTGGAACTGACCGACGGCGCGGTGGTGATCGCTGCCATCACGTCCTGCACCAACACCTCCAACCCGGCGGTGATGCTGGGCGCGGGGTTGCTGGCGCGCAACGCGGTGGCCAAGGGTCTGACCGTAAGGCCGTGGGTGAAGACCTCGCTCGCCCCGGGCTCGCTGGTGGTCACCGATTACCTCAGGAAAGCCGGCGTGATCGGCGACCTCGAAAAGCTCAACTTCCACGTGGTCGGCTACGGCTGCACCACCTG
>DHLY01000007.1:776-8399 GCA_002405525.1 Proteobacteria bacterium UBA4656 | reverse complement strand
GGCTGCACCACCTGCATCGGCAACTCCGGCCCGCTGCCGGCGGAAGTCAGCAAGGCGATCGCCGACGGTGACCTTGTCGTGGCCTCGGTGCTCTCGGGCAATCGCAACTTCGAGGGCCGCGTGCACCCCGAGGTGAAGGCCAACTATCTCGCCTCGCCGCCGCTGTGCGTGGCCTATGCGATCGCAGGCACGGTCGACATCGACCTCGCCACCCAGCCACTGGGGATTGGCAGCAACGGCCGACCGGTCTACCTGAGGGACATCTGGCCCTCCAACCAGGAAATCGCCGACACCATTGCGCGCACTGTCGGTCCGGATCTCTTCAAGCAGAACTATGCCAACGTGTTCGCCGGCGACAGCGCGTGGAACGCAGTCTCCTCGCCGGACGGCGCGCTCTACCAGTGGGACGAACGGTCCACTTACATCAAGCACCCGCCGTACTTCGAAGGCATGACGCTGGAGCCCGGCTCGATCGCTGATATCCATGGTGCGCGGGCGCTCGGCGTGTTCGGGGACTCGATCACCACCGATCACATCTCGCCCGCAGGCGACATCAAGGCCACCTCTCCGGCTGGAGCGTTCCTGCAGGGCCGCGGCGTGACCAAGGCTGACTTCAATTCCTACGGCGCGCGGCGCGGCAACGACGACGTGATGGTGCGCGGCACCTTCGCCAACATCCGCATCAGGAACCTGATGCTGGGCGGCGAAGAGGGCGGCAACACCATCCACCAGCCGAGCGGCGACAAGCTGTCGATCTACGACGCCGCGCAGCGCTACAAGGCGGACGAGGTCCCGCTGGTCGTGCTCGCCGGCAAAGAGTACGGCACCGGCTCGTCGCGCGACTGGGCGGCCAAGGGCACGATGCTGCTGGGCGTCAAGGCGGTGATCGCCGAGTCCTTCGAGCGCATCCACCGCTCCAACCTCGTCGGCATGGGCGTACTGCCGCTGTCCTTCATGCCGGGCGAGAACGCGCAGACGCACGGTCTCAAGGGCGACGAGGTGTTCACCATCACCGGTCTGCGCGACGGCGCGGCGAAGGTGGTGGAGGTGGTGGCCAAGGGCACGACCGGCGAGACGCGTTTCCAGGCCAACGTGCTGCTGTTGACGCCGAAGGAGGTGGAGTACATGCGCCATGGCGGCCTGCTGCAGTACGTGCTGCGGCAGTTGGCGCGGCCGCGGGCGGCCTGAGCGGCGGAAAGCGCGGCGCCCCGGCCCCGGCCCGCGGGCGCAGGTCTCCGGCGCCGCGGCCGCGGCCGCGGCCGCGGGCTTGTGCGGCCGGGGCCGGCCGCGGTCTAAGCAGCCGCGAGACCCGGTCTACAGGCGCTGCCACTCCGCCGCGTAGCAGCGCCATTCGCCGTCCTCGAGGCGCCAGCCAGAGACGATCCGCAGTCGCTCGCCGCGATCCGGCAGGAAGCGGCCGCCCGCCACCAGCGCCTCGACCGTCAGCGTCGCCCGCTCGCCGTGCAGCGCGATCTCCGGGCGACCCGTGATGACTTCGATCCGGTCCGCGCCCAGCATCTGCCCGGCCAGCACCCGGCGCAGCGTGGCGCGGTCCAGGCGCTCGCCGCCACCGGTGAAATCAGCGCTCATGAATTCGATGAAGTCGCCCGGGCGTTTTCCCTCGACCGCTTCCTCCATCTCCGCCAGCACGGCCCGGAGCCGAGCCTCGGGCCCTTGTCCGGCACAGGCCGCAAGCAGCACGAAGGGCAGGATCGCGCAGGGGGCGTGAACCTTCGTCCGGCGCGGCTTGTCACCCTCCGGGCCGTGTGCTGGAATCCCGACGGGGCGCCGGTCGCCTGCGACGCCGCTGCGGCGCTGCAGGACGGACGATCGGACGAGGCCGAACAGAGCGAGGAATCGCATGCGCGTCGAGAAAGTGTGGTTGGACAGCTACCCTCAGGGTACCGCGAAGGAAGTCGACGTCGATTCCTACCCTTCGGTCGCTCGGATGGTTGAGGACTCGTTCCGCAAGTTCGGCCCGCGCCCGGCCTTCGCCAACATGGGGCGCACGCTGACTTATGCCGACATCGATCGCCTCAGCGCTGCCTTCGGCAGTTTTCTGCTCGACCATCTGAAACTGAAAAAGGGCGACCGGGTGGCAATCATGCTGCCCAACGTGCTCCAGTATCCAGTCGCGCTGTTCGGCGTGCTGCGTGCCGGGCTGACGGTGGTCAACACCAATCCGATGTACACCGCGCGGGAGTTGAAGCACCAGCTCAACGATTCGGGCGCATCCGCGATCGTGGTCCTCGACAACTTCGCTTCCGTGGTTCAGGAAGTGCTGCCCGAGACCAAGGTCCGCGCGGTCGTGACCACCGCGCTCGGGGACATGCTGGGCTTCCCGAAATCCGTGATCACCAATTTCGTTGTCAGGCACGTCAGGAAAATGGTGCCCGATTACGACATCCAGGGCGCGATCCGCTTCAATGACGCACTGCGGCGCGGCGCCGGGTCCGGGCTGGCGAAGGTCGACCTCGGGCCCGGGGACATCGCGTTCCTGCAGTACACCGGCGGCACCACCGGTGTCGCCAAGGGCGCCATGCTCACCCACCGCAACATGGTCGCCAACATGCTGCAGGTCGGCGCCTGGTTCGGGCCCGCGATCCGCGAGGGCGAGGAAGTCATGGTCACCGCGCTTCCGCTCTACCACATCTTTGCGTTGACCTGTAACTGCCTGGTGTTCATGAACGTCGGCGGACTCAACGTTCTGATCACCAACCCGCGCGACATGGCCGGCTTCGTCAAGGAGATCTCGGGCCTCAAGTTCACTGGCATCACCGGGGTCAACACCCTGTTCAACGGGCTGCTCAACACCCCCGGCTTCGATCAGGTGGACTTCAGCCGCCTGCACATGTCGTTCGGTGGCGGCATGGCGGTGCAGCGCGCGGTGGCGGAGCGTTGGAACAAAGTCACCGGCTGTTCCCTCGTCGAAGGTTACGGCATGACCGAGAGCGCGCCGGTGGCGACGGTCAACATTCTCGGCGGCGAATTCACCGGATCGATCGGCGTCCCCGCGCCATCCACCGAACTGAGCATCCAGGACGACGACGGCGCGATCAAGCCCGCCGGAGAGATCGGCGAAATCTGCATCCGTGGCCCGCAGGTCATGCGTGGCTACTGGCAGCGCCCGGAGGAAACCACAAAGGTCCTCAGCGCCGATGGCTGGCTGCGGACCGGCGACATCGGTCGCATGGACGAGCGCGGCTTTTTCTACATCGTCGATCGCAAGAAGGACATGATTCTGGTGTCCGGTTTCAACGTCTACCCGAACGAGATCGAGGATGTGATCGCCACCCATCCGGGCGTGCTCGAGGTTGCTGCGGTCGGCGTGCCGGACGACAAGTCGGGCGAGGCGGTCAAGGTGGTGATCGTCAAGAAGGACCCGGCGCTGACCGCCGACGACATCAGAGCCCATTGCAAGGCCGAACTCACCGGCTACAAGCAGCCGCGCTTCATCGAGTTCCGCGACGCGCTGCCCAAGACCAACGTCGGCAAGATCCTGCGCCGCGAGCTGCGGGACAGTCCGCCGCGGTCGGGCTGACCGGACCCTGCCGTTCGCGCGGGCGGGGCAACACACCCCGGTTCGGCGCCTTCGAGCGCTGCGTGGGGTATCGGCTGCGCGGCGCAACGAGCGGCGCGCCCCCTGTGACCGGTCGCGCTGCGCATCTACGCCCGCGGCAGGCGCCCGGGCTCGGCCGATCCGCTGCACGCAGCTGCGCCGGCCCGCAGCGAGCCCCTCCTGCGGGCGTCATTCCGGATCGTCGGCAGACAGGCCGCGCGCGCGACGGATTGCGCCACTGCCGAAGCGCCGGTTGATGCGATCGAGCACCGGATCTGAACCACGGTCCTCAGGCTGCTGCGGGGCGAACAGCCCGTCCTGCGCCGCGCAAACGCCGCCGAAGCCGGACAGCGAGACGCCGAGCAGGCGCAGGCGGCGCGCCGGCGACTCGCCCCACCAGCGCGCGAGCAGCCGTTCGCCCGCCGCGTAGACTTCGGCGGTGGCCGCGGTGGGCCGCACCAGCGTGACTCGGCGCGTCGAGGTTTCGAACGGTGGCACCCGCAGCTTGAGCGTCACAACACGACCTTCCACGCCTGCGGCACGCGCCCGCTCCCCGACCCGCTCGACCAGCCGCATCAGCCGCACCTTCGCCGCCTCCAGCGTTCGCAGGTCCTGGTCGAACGTGCACTCGGCACCGATCGACTTGCCGTCCCGGTCCGGCTCCACAGCGCGCTCGTCGATCCCGGCGGCCAATCGCTGCGCTGTCGCAGCCTGGCTGCCCATTGCGCGCGCGACCGCGGACGGGTCGGCGCCCCGCAACTCGCCGATGGTGCGGACCCCGACCTCGGCCAGTCGCCGAGCCGCCACCGCTCCGATCGTCCACAGGCGCTCCACCGGCAGGGGATCGAGGGTTGCGCCGACCCGCTCCGGCGGCAGGTGGAAAAGCCCGTCGGGCTTGGCCAGTTCGGTGGCCAGTTTCGCCAGCAGTTTGTTGTGCGCCATGCCGACCGAACACGGCAAACCGGTCCGCTCGCGCACCCGGGCGCGCACCAGGGCGCCGATGGCCGGCAGCGACCCCAGCAGTCGCCGGCTCGCACTGACGTCCAGAAACGCCTCGTCGAGCGACAGCCCCTCGATTACCGGGGTGAACTCGGCGAACACGGAGAACACCGCGGCGGACACCTCCGCGTAGCGCGCCATGCGCGGCCGCAGGAACACGCCATCCGGGCAAAGGCGCCGCGCGGTGGCGCCGGGCATCGCCGACCGGACGCCGAAACGTCGCGCCTCGTAACTCGCGGTCGCGACCACGCCGCGCGCACCGGTGCCACCGACGATCACCGGCCGGCCGCGCAGGCGCGGATGGTCGAGTTGCTCCACCGACGCGTAGAAGGCGTCCATGTCGACGTGGATCACGGCCCGCGTCCCGTGCATCAGGGCTCCTTCGCTGCAGCGCGATCGACGGCCGCGGCGCGACCGCCTCTCCGCATCTTGCCCGGAACCTCCGCCCGGCGGGAGGCCCGGCAGGCACCGGCGACGCGAGGGCGATCAGGCCTCGTTGCCGCCGCGGTCGCCGGCGGGCGCCTGGTCGCGCAGGCGCTGCAGCGCCTCGGGCGCGCGCAGGCGCACGCGAGCCAGATGGTCGTGCAGCGCCCGCAGGTAGGTTTGCCACGTCCGCGGCAGGTCATGCCGCGCCGGCCGCAGGCCTTCGCCGCAGGCCGCAGCAAGTTGGGTCGCACCCAGGTTGCCGGCCACGCCCTTCGCCGCCTGGCAGGCGTCGCGCACGCCGTCCCAGTCGGCGCGCAGCGCGCAGGCCTCGACATCCGCGAGGCAGCGCGCCGCGTCGCGCAGACACTGCTCCACGAACTGCTGCAGGAAGTTCCCGCCCAGGCGAAGCGCTGCAAGCTCCGCCAGCACGGTCTCGTCAAGCACCACGGCTTCGCGTGCCATCCGTGGCGCCGGCTGCGGCCGCGTCGCGGCACCGTCGTCGGCCGCCGCGGCCAGCGCGTCGAGGAGTTCGACCGCCACCAGGGGCCGGCCGAGAAAACTGCCCACGCCGGCCTGCAGCGCTCGCCTGCGCGTATCCGGGCAAATGTCGGTAGCCAGCACGATCAGCGGCGTGCGGCGCGACCCCAGTTCGAGATGCCGTGCGTGCCTGACCAGATCGATTCCGCATCCGCCGGGAAGGTGCAGGTCCAGCACCACCGCGTCGTAGCCTCCGTCGGCGAGGCGGTCGAGCAGGGTGTCCGCGTCGGCGACCACCTCCGGCCGATGGCCGGCCCGCTCCAGCAGGCGGCGCAGCACCAGTTGGTCCGCCGCGTGACCGTCGGCCACCAGCACGCGCAAAGAGCGCACGCGCGTCCGGTGGCGCACGAAGGGATCGTCGAACGCCACGACCTTGCCCTGACCATGTTCTGCCTGCGGCGCCGCGCCGGCGGGAGGCGCAAACGCCAGTTCGAACCGGGCGTGCATTCCGTCGCGATCCCTGTCCGTCGCCAGCCGACCGCCCAGCCGCTCCACCAGCGCGGCCGCAACGGCGGTGAACCACGCGGCGCCCACATCGGTGTGCCGCGCGCCCGACCGCCGGGTAGCGCCGCGCCCGTCGTGGACGACCTTGAAGCCCAGGCGCGCGGCGTGCGGGTCCGCGGCCGGCAGGCGCGACACCGAAAGCGTGACCGTCCCGCGCGTACCGGAGCGGACCGCGTCATGCAGCAGGCGTCCCAGCGCCTGGCGCAGGGTCTGCGCGTCACCGGCCAGATTCTCCGGGGCGTCGTCCGCGCAGAGGATCTCCAGGCGGATGCTGCTGCCATCCGCGATCGGGCGCACGGCGGCCGCGGCGTCGCGCAGCGCCTCGCGCAATCGGAACGGCACGCAAGTTTGCGTAGCGCCGTGGCCGGCGGCGGCATCGAGGCTCTCCTCGGCCAGCAGCAAGGCCGATCGCGCCGAGGCACGCATCGTCTCCACGCACTCGCGCTGTTCGGGGCTGAGTGGCGTGCCTGCCAGAACCTCGGCCGTCTCGGTGAGGGTCTGCAGCGGGGGGCGCAGCTCGTGAGTGAGGTCGGCAAGGAACCGCCCACGGGATTCACCGCCTCGCCGAACCTCGCCCGACACCCCGCCCATGGCGATCAGCGCTCCACGCAGGTGCAGCGGCATTACCAGCAAGCCAAGCAGCAGCCCGAATGCCAGGTAAGGCTCGGAACGCCACCAGGGATTGACCAGTGCCACCAGGGAGAACGACGCGCAGGCGATGCCGGTCGCCATCGCGAGGAAGCGCGGGCCGTACGTGCGGCCGATGAAGATCGTGAGCCAGAGGCAGGCCACGTAGAGCGGCGCAAGTTCGCGCCCGTAGAGCGTCATCAGACCGGCGATGGCGCCATAGTCGCCCAGCATGCCGAGGACACGACGGGCGTCGATGCGCCCTGGACGCACGGCGACCGACGCCAGCATTGCGCAGGCCATCGCAGCCTGGACCGCGACGATGGCGAGAGCCCATCCGAGCCGGTCGTCGCCGGACGAGCCGACGACGAAAAGCCAGCCGACGCAGGCCAGCGCAGGCAGCAAGACAGCCAGCCGCAGCAGGGCCAGACGGAGGTCCGGACCGGGTCGTTCGCTGAGGCGCTCGATGAGCGGCTCCAGCACGCGCGGCGGCCGCACTTCCGCCTCAGGTCGGGTCGCTGCCGGACGCCGGGCCGGCGAAGGCGCGACGAACCCCCTGGATCCGCTCGAGCGATCGCTCGAAGGCGTCCACCACCTCAGGATCGAAGGCCCGCCCGCGCTGGCTGCGGATGTGCTCGACCGTCTCTTGCATGGCATGCGCGGGTCGCCAGGTGCGCGGCGAGGTCATCGCGTCGAACACGTCGGCGACGGCGACGATGCGCGCGGGCAGCGGGATCGCCTCCCCTGCCAGGCCGTGCGGGTAACCGGCGCCGTCCCAGCGCTCGTGGTGGTGCAGCGCGATGGCGGCGGCCAGCTGCACGAAACGGCTGCTGCTTTCGCGCAGAATGTCGTGCCCGACCTGCACATGGCGCTGCGCGACCAGCCTTTCGGCGGGCTCCAGCGGGGTGGGCTTGAGCAGGATGGCATCCGGCAGGCCGATCTTGCCGATGTCGTACAGCGGCGCCGCCGCC
>DHLY01000007.1:464-620 GCA_002405525.1 Proteobacteria bacterium UBA4656 | reverse complement strand
AGGCCGAGCGCCTCGGCGAGCAGACCGGCATAGCGGCCGATCCGCAGCAGGTGAGCCCCCTGGTCCGGCTCCCGGGATTCCGCCGTGCGGGCGAGCAGGAACAGCATCTCGCGCTCGCGCTGGTCCGCCTCGCGCATGCCGGACAGCTGCTGTCGC
>DHLY01000007.1:0-235 GCA_002405525.1 Proteobacteria bacterium UBA4656 | reverse complement strand
CAACAGGTTGCGGCAGCGGGCGCGCAGTTCGCGCGGGCGCACCGGCTTGACCAGGAAGTCGATCACCCCCGCATCGAGCGCAGCCTGCCGCAGTGGTTCATCGCCGACCACCGTGATCAGCACGATGGGCACGTCGCGGAGCGCCGGCGGACGGCGGAACCGGCGGGCGAACTCCACCCCGTCCAAGTCCGGCATCCGGAAGACGAGCAGCAGCAAGTCGGGATCCCACACCACC
>DHLY01000008.1:7571-12003 GCA_002405525.1 Proteobacteria bacterium UBA4656 | reverse complement strand
ACCCCGACCAGTCGTCCACCGGCGGTCGGCGACCGACGCCGACCTCGTTCCTCACCGATCAGTGCAATAGCGGCTACCACGTCTACTGGGGCATCAACTTCTGGCGCCTCGACGAGCACCTGCCGAGTGAAGGCCTCGACTTCCGCGCGTTCACCGCCGGCATGAAGGCGCAGGGCCTCGACATCGTGCTCGACGTGGTGGCCAACCACGGCTCGCCGGCCTACACGATGCCGGTGGCGCAGCCACAGTTCGGCCAGTTGTTCGATGCCGAAGGCACGCTGATCGCCGATCACCAGAACCTGCCGCCGGGCCAGCTCGACCCGAAGGGCAATCCGCTGCATGCGTTCTACAGCGCCAAGCCCGACCTGGCCGAATTGTCGGACCTCGATCACACGAACCCGGCGGTGATGGATTACCTCGTGGGCTCGACCCTGCATTGGCTGGAGCAGGGCGCGTCGGCGCTGCGCCTCGACACCATGAAGCACGTGCCCTTCAGCGCCTGGGCCGAGTACACGCGCCGCATCCGCGAGAAGCACCCGGGCCTGTTCATGTTCGGCGAGGTGTTCGTGCCCGAGGACGACCCGGATCCGATGGCCACGCTGGCCGAGTTCACCAAGCCGGAGAACGGCGGCGTCTCGGTGCTCGATTTCCCGCAGATGCGCGCCATGGTGCGCGCCTTCGGGCGCGAGCGCGCCGGTTTCGAGGTGCTGCTGCCCTGGCTGGCGCTGCAGGACGGGCCGTACGCGAACGCCTACGAACTGATGACCTTCTACGACAACCACGACGTGCGGCGCCTGGACGCCGACGACGCCGGGTTCATCGACGCCCACCACTGGCTTTTCACCGCGCGCGGCACGCCGGTCGTCTACTACGGCTCCGAGGTCGGCTTCATGCGCGGGCTCGCGGAGCACCAGGGCAACCGCAACTACTTCGGGGCCGAGCGCATCGCCGCCGCGCAGGGCCATCCGATCCACGCGGCACTGGTCCGCATCGGCGCGGTGCGCGCGGCATCCATCGCGCTGCAGCGCGGGCTGATGCTGCCGCTGGAGATCGCCGGCGAGCGCGCGGCGTTCTACCGCGTGTACCAGCACGAGGGCAGCGCGCAGGTCGCGCTGGTGCTGCTCAACAAGGGCGATGCGCCGGCGTCGTTCACGGTCAGTGAGGCGCTGCAGCCCGGACGCTGGGTGCCGCAACTCGGTGGCGATCCGGTGGACGTGCCCGCCGGCGGCCGCATCGAGGCCAGCGTGCCGCCGCACGGCGCGCAGGTCTACCTGCTCGACGCACCGGTCACGCTGCCGGCGCTGCGCGAGCGCGCGGCGCGCGCGATGTCCGGGCGTGGCACCGCGGCGGACTGACCCGGTCCCCGGCGCCACGCGGTCAGCGACCTTGCGTGGCGTCAGGGCCTCGCGATGCCATTCAGCCCGGAGCCGACTCGCGCCATGCCTTCAGGTCGACGCCGCGGACGAGCATCCACAGCGCGAGCGCCGACTCGCCGACCAGCGCGGGCAGCAGCACGATCGCCGCAGTGCCGACGTCGAAGCCGCCGGCCAGGACCAGCATCGTGCTGTTGACGAGGTAGGCGAGGCCGGCGACCGCCAGCAGCACGCCCAGCGTGCGCGGCAGGAAGCCGCAGCGCACGATCAGCCAGCCGCGCAGCACGCAGGCGAAGCCGAAGAACACCAGGCCGATGCCGAAGCCATAGGCATGCAGGCGCGTCCAGGCCTCGGCGAGCGCGGCGTCGCCGCTGCCGCCGAAGGCGAGCATCAGGGGCACCAGCAGGGTGGACTTGTTGCTGACCAGCACCGCCGTCTGCACGAAGTTCAGCCCCGTGGAGACCAGCGCCAGCACCGGATCGACGCGCCGCAGCAGGAGGTAGAACACCACGATGCACGGCACGTCGAGCACGTGCATGAGGATGTCCCCGGCGATCCCGAGGCGCCACAGCGTCTGCGCTTGCTGGATGTTGTCCCAGCTCGCCTGCGGGTCGCCCGGCACCAGCAAGGTGCCGCGCACGGCAAGTTCGCCGAACATGCCGAGCCCGATGATGGCGGCGTACATCAGGCCCGCCGTGCGCACCCACGGTTGGGGGTTGGTGCGGAACGCGTCCATCGATGGGGTCGCCGTCTGGTGGCCGAGGTCCCATCATGCGCGAATGCATGCCGGGGCGAGGGTGCCGGAAGGCCCGGCTGCGACACCGCCGGGCGCCGCGGTCGCGCGCGACCTAGGCGCCGCAGGACCTGCGCACCACGAGGCGCGGCGGCAGCATCCGGCTGGACACGGTCTCGCCGCGCACCTGGCGCAGCACCGTGTCGACCAGCAACTCGCCGGCCTGCTTGGTGTCCTGGATCACGGTGGTCAGCGGCGGGATGCAGAAGCTCGCCATCGGGATGTCGTCGAAACCGGCCACCGCGACGTGCTGCGGCACGCGCAGGCCGCGCTCGGCCAGCGCGCGGATGGCGCCGATCGCGAGCAGGTCGCTGGCGGCGAACACGGCATCGACCGCCACGCCGCGCTCCATCAGCTCGGCCAGCGCGCGCGCGCCGGTGAGCTCGGTGGATTCGTCGGCGTCGACCTGCAGGCGCGGATCGATGCCGATGCCGGCCGCCTGCAGCGCCTCGAGGTGGCCGCGGTAGCGATCGTTGAATTCCGGGAAGCGCGGCGAGACGTCGCCGATGAAGGCGATGCGGCGATGGCCGCGCGCCAGCAGGTGTTCGGTGATGAGGCGGCCGCCGAGGCGGTTGTCGCAGCCGATCGAGACCTCGGGCTGGCCGTCCACCACCGCACCCCAGCGCACGAAGTGCGTGCCCTGTTCGACCAGCCGCTCGAAGTTGGCCTTCGAGGCGGTGTAGTCGCCGTAGCCGAGCAGGATCAGGCCGTCGGCCTTGTGGCTGTCCTGGTAGTCGGCGTGCCAGTCCTCGCTCAGTTGCTGGAACGACACCAGCAGGTCGTAACCCTGCCGCGCGCATGCGCGCGTGATCGAGCCCAGCATCGACAGGAAGAACGGATTGATCAGCGAGTCGTCGCTGGTCGGGTCCTCGAACAGCAGCAGCGCCAGCGTCACCGAATGCTGGCGGCGCAGGTTGCTGGCGTTCTTGTCGACCTTGTAGTTGAGCTCCTTCGCGATCTGCTGCACGCGCTTGCGCGTCTCCACGCTGACCAGCGGGCTGCCGCGCAGCGCGCGCGAGACCGTGGCCTGCGAGACGCCGGCGCGGTAAGCGATGTCGAACGAGGTGGCCTTGCCCTTCATGCGATTCCCGATCTGGCGCCGGCTATTCTGGCGGTGATCGTGCGCCGAGCGGTAGCGGGGCGCGGGTTCGCTGGAGCGGGCCATCGGTCAGTCTCCGTGTGTGACGCCGCCCAGGCGCCCGAGATGCTGCAATGCGTCAGGCGGAGGAGTGCGCGATCGCATCTGGCGATATGCGCCTTTCGTGTCGCATGGCAGCGATCGGATGCTGCGTCGCATCATGTCGATTCACGCGGTTTTCGCAGGTGCGCGGCGGTCGCGGCGAGGGCGGCGATCGCCGGCCAGTCGCACGCGCGCAGGTGATCGGCCGGCACCATCCACGATCCGCCGACCGTGCCGACGTTGGCCAGCGCGAGGAAGCCGGGCGCGCTCGCCGCGTCGATGCCGCCGGTGGGACAGAAGCGGACCTGCGGGAACGGACCGCCGAACGCCTTCAGCGCCGCAATGCCGCCCGCCGGCACCGCCGGGAAGAACTTGAAGCGGCGGTGGCCGTGGTCGAGGCCGTGCATGATCTCGCTGGCGCTGGCCACTGCAGGGATGAACGGGATCGGCGCGCGCTCGGCCGCGGCATACAGCGCCGGCGTCGCCCCCGGCGCGATCGCGAAGCGCGCGCCGGCGAAGGTCACCGCGTCGAGGTCGGCGGCGCCGAGCACCGTGCCGGCGCCGACCACCGCCTGCGGCAGTTCGCGCGCGATGAGCGCGATCGCCTCCAGCGCGACCGGCGTGCGCAGCGTCACTTCCAGCACCGGCAGCCCGGCATCGACCAGCGCGCGGCACAGCGGCAGGGCGTCGGCGAGGTGCTCGATCGCCAGCACCGGCATCACCGGCGCGGCGTCGAACACCGCGTCGACCGCGGCGGCGCGCGATTCGGGGGTCCAGCGGCTCATGCGGGCTCCTCGCGGTGCAGGGCGACGGCGGCGCCGAGCAGGCCCGGCATCGGATGGGTGACGACCTGCACCGCCACGCCTTCGAGCAGGGCGGCGAAGCGGCCCTTGGCAAGGAACCGCTCGCGGAAGGCACTCGCGCGCAGGAAGGGGATGAAGCGCGGCACGATGCCGCCGGCGATGATCACCGTGCGCGCGCCGTGCAGCAGCGCGCAGTCGCCGGCCACGCTGCCGAGCACCGCGCAGAAGCGCGCCAGGGTGCGCCGCGCCACCGCGTCGCGCCCGTCGAGCGCCGCGGCCACGA
>DHLY01000008.1:0-7340 GCA_002405525.1 Proteobacteria bacterium UBA4656 | reverse complement strand
GCGGCGTCGATCTGCGCGATGCCGGCGCCCGACAGCAGGCGCTCGTTGGAAGCACGGCCGTGGCGGGCGTCCATCCAGCGCGCGATCAGTCTCTCCTCGTCGCCGATCGGCGCAAAGGTGACGTGGCCACCCTCGGTCGCCACCACCTGCCAGCCGCGCGCGGCATCGCCCACCAGCAGCGCTACGCCGAGCCCGGTGCCCGGACCGAGCACGCTGACCGGCCCCGCGAGCGGCGCCGAGGGCTCGCCGTGCAGGACCTCCCGGTCGCACGCGCCGAGCGCCGGCACGGCCCAGGCCACGGCGGCGAAATCGTTGAGGATGGTGAGTCGCGACAGGCCGAGTGCGCCGCGAAGTTCCGCGGTGCTGAACGACCACGCGCGGTTGGTCAGCCGGACCGCATCGCCGGTCACCGGCGAGGCCACCGCGATCGCCGCGCGCGCGGGTCTCGCACCGGTCGCGGCGAGGTAGTTTTCGGCCGCGTGCTGCAGGCTGGCGAAATCGGCGCAGGACAGGGTACGCTGCTCCAGCAGCACCGGTGCCGCCGCCGAGCGATCGACCAGCGCGAAGCGTGCGTTGGTGCCGCCGATGTCGGCGACGAGGTCGAGTGGCGCGGCAGGATCGCGGGATCGCACGTTGCTCATCGGGTGCCGCCGCAGTGCGGCCCCCTCTCCCCAACCCCTCTCCCACCAGCGGAGAGGGTCTGTTCGGCAACGATCGCGGTGGCCGCGGACAACGGCTGTGCCGCGATCGAGCCCCTCCCCCCTCGTTGGAGAGGGGTTGGGGAGAATGGGCGAACCGGCCTCACGCGCCTACCCACAGCGCGCTGCCGCCTTCTTCGGCGGACGTCGCGTGCGCGCGCATCAGGCCGAACAGTTCGCGCCCGACGCCGTGCTGGTTGCCGGCCACGTCCACCGGCGCCGGCGCGCGCGCCGCCCATTCGGCGGGATCCACCTTCGCCTCGAGTGCGCCGCTCTCGGCGCAGATCATGACCACGTCACCGTCGCGCAGTTTCGCGATCGGCCCCTCGCAGGCCGCTTCGGGCACCACGTGGATCGCCGCCAGCACCTTGCCCGAGGCACCCGACATGCGGCCGTCGGTGAGCAGCGCGACGCGCTGGCCCCGGTCCTGCAGTACGCCGAGTGTGGGCGTGAGCTTGTGCAGCTCCGGCATGCCGTTGGCGCGCGGGCCCTGGCCGCGGATCACGGCGACCAGGTCGCCGGCCAGGTCGCCGGCCTTGAACGCGGCGAGCAGTTCGTCCTGCGATTCGAACACGCGCGCCGGAGCCTCGATGCGCCGGTGCTCCGGCTTGACCGCGCTGACTTTGACCACGGCGCGGCCGAGGTTGCCGGTGAGCCGGCGCAGTCCGCCGTCGCGGTCGAACGGATCGGTCACCGGTCGTAGCACAGCGGGATCGCGCGTCGCCGACGCGGGCGCGCGCCAGCGCAGCGCGGTGCCGTCCAGCCATGGCTCTTCCGCCTGTGCCGACAGCGGACCGCCGTGCACGGTGCGGATGTCGTCGTGCAACAGGCCCGCGGCGAGCAGCTCGCGGATCACGAATCCCAGCCCGCCGGCAGCGTGGAAGTGGTTCACGTCGGCGCTGCCATTGGGGTAGACCCGGGCCAGCAGCGGCGTGTGGCGCGACAGTTCGTCGAGGTCGTCCCAGTCGATCGTGAGCCCGGCCGCGCGCGCGATCGCCACCAGGTGGATCGCGTGGTTGGTCGAGCCGCCGGTGGCCGCCAGCCCCACCATCGCGTTGACGATCGCCTTCTCGTCGATGGTGCGGCCGATCGGTGTGTACTCGGCGCCGAGCGCGGTGATCGCGCAGGCCCGTTCGGCGGTGGCGATCGTGAGCGCGTCGCGCAGTGGCGTGTTGGGGTTGACGAAGGCCGTGCCCGGCAGGTGCAGGCCCATCAACTCCAGCAGCATCTGGTTGCTGTTGGCGGTGCCGTAGAAGGTGCAGGTGCCGGGGCCGTGGTAGGACTTCGACTCGGCTTCCAGAAGTTCCTCGCGGGTTGCCTTGCCCTCGGCGTAGGCCTGGCGCACGCGCGCCTTCTCGGCGTTGGGCAGGCCCGGCGTCATCGGCCCGGCCGGGACCAGGATCGCCGGCAGGTGGCCGAAGGACAGCGCGCCGATCAGGAGCCCGGGCACGATCTTGTCGCACACGCCGAGCAGCAACGTGGCGTCGAACATCTCGTGCGACAGCGAGACCGCGGTCGCCATCGCGATCACGTCGCGCGACCACAGCGAGAGCTCCATGCCGATGCGGCCCTGGGTGACGCCGTCGCACATCGCGGGCACGCCGCCGGCGACTTGGGCGGTGGCGCCGCGGTTGCGCGCCGCCATCTTGATCAATTCGGGATAGTGCAGCATCGGCTGGTGCGCCGAGAGCATGTCGTTGTAGGCGGTGACGATGCCGAGGTTGGGCGCGCGCTGGCCGCGCAGCAGGTCCTTGTCGGCGCCGCTGGCGGCGAAGCCGTGGGCGAGGTTGCCGCAGGACAGGCGCGCGCGCGCGGTGCCGGCCTCGCGCGCGGCGTCGATCCTCGCGAGATAGGACGCGCGAGCCGGCGCGGATCGTTCGCGGATCCGAGCGGTGACGCGTTCGACGACGGGGTGCAGGGACATCACGGACTCCAGTGGATCTCGACCAACGCGCCGGGCGCGTGCAGCAGGGCGCCGACCGGCAGGTGCTGCGGGTCCGGCGCGCGCTGGGCGCGCTCGAGCACCGCACGCTTGTCGTGGCCGGTGATCGCCAGCAGCACGCGACGGCTGTGCAGCATGCGGGCCAGCGTCAGGCTGATCCGCGGGTGGGGCCCTGCCGCCGGCATCGGGTCAGGCAGGATCGCCGCCGCCGGACCAGGATTGGCCGGATCGAGCGCGCGCGCGAGATTCGGCGAGCCGGGGAACAGCGAACCGAAGTGGCCGTCGGTGCCCATGCCCAGCAGGGTGGCGTCGAAGGCTTCCGTCAGCGCGGCGAGCCCGGCGTCGGCGAACGACGCATCGGGCGCACCGGTCGGGGATTCCGGCACCAGCGGCAGCCAGCGGATGCCTTCGGCGCCGGCGAAGGCGTCCTGCATCTGGCGCAGGTTGCAGTCGGGATGGTCGCGCGGGACCCAGCGCTCGTCGGACGGCAGCACCACCACCTTCGACCAGTCGCGCCGCAGGGCGGCGAGCTGGCGGAACACCGGCGGCGAGGTACGACCGCCGGCGAGCGCGACCACGGCGCTGCCGCGCGCGGCCAGCGCGCCGTCGATCGACTCGGCCAGCCGGGCTGCGACCGCATCGGCCAGGGCGTCGGCGTCGGCGTGTTCGTGTTCGATCCAGGCCATCGCCGCGTGCCTCACTCGCGCCAGCTGTGGCCGTGGCGCTCGGTCAGCGCCAGCGCGCTACCCGGTCCCCAGGTGCCGGCCGGATAGTTGCGCGGCTGCATGCCGGCGGCCTTCCAGCCGGCGAAGATCCCGTCCACCCATTGCCAGGCCGCCTCGGTCTCGTCGCGGCGCACGAAAAGGGTGCCGTTGTTCTCGATCGCGTCGAGGTAAAGGCGTTCGTACGCCAGCCGCCGGCGCACGTCCTCGAAGGTCTCGTGCAGGTCGAGGTCGAGCGATACCTGGGACAGCTTGAGTCCGTCGCGGTCGAGGCCCGGGGTCTTGTTCATCAGGGTCAGTTCGATACGCTCGTCCGGCTGCAGGCGGATCACCAGTTCGTTGGGCTGCGACCGCGCGCCGCCATGGGCGAAGATCGAGTGCGGTACGGCGCGGTACTGGATGTAGATCTCGGTGCTCCGCCGCGGCAGCCGCTTGCCGGTGCGCAGGTAGAACGGCACCCCCGACCAGCGCCAGTTGTCGATGTGGGCGCGCAGCGCGACGAAGGTCTCGGTGCCGCTGGCGCGGCCCAGCTCGTCGCGATAGCCGGGCACCGCATGGCCGTCGATCGCGCCGGCGGTGTATTGGCCGGCGATGCTGTGGCCGGCGACCTCGGCGGCGCCGATACCGCGCAGAGAACGCAGCACCTTGATCTTTTCGTTGCGCACCGCGCTGGGGTCGAACTGCGAGGGCGGCTCCATCGCGGTCAGGCACAGCAGCTGCAGCAGGTGGTTCTGCAGCATGTCGCGCATGGCGCCCGATTCGTCGTAGTAATCGCCGCGGCCTTCGACGCCGACCGTCTCGGCGACCGTGATCTGCACCTGCTCTATGTGGCGCGCATTCCACAGCGGCTCGAACAGCGCGTTGCCGAAGCGCAGCGCCAGCAGGTTCTGCACGCCCTCCTTGCCGAGGTAGTGGTCGACACGGAACACGCGGTCCTCGTCGAACACCCGGGACACGCCGTCGTTGATCGCGATCGCGCTGGCGAGATCGTGGCCGATGGGCTTCTCCAGCAGCACGCGGGTGCCGTTGCCGCCGAGGCCCAGCGCGCCGAGGGCCGCGCAGGTCGGCGCGTAGAAGCGCGGTGCGGTGGACAGATGATAGACCACTGCGCCATCGCGCAGCGCGCCGATCCGATCGCCGAGCCTGCCCATGCTTTCCGCATCGCCCAGGGTCGCGGGCTGGTAGGCGCAGCGTTCCAGCAGGGCGCGCAGGTGCGATTCGCTGACCTCTCCGCGCGGCACTCGGCGGGCGATCGATTCCGATACCAGGGTGCGGAAACCCTCGTCATCGAGCGCGCTGCGCGCGGTACCGAGGATGCGCAAGCGCTGCGGCAGCAGGCCGTCACGCTGCAGGCCGTACAGCGAGGGCAGCAGCATGCGCTGGGCAAGATCGCCGGTGGCGCCGAAGATCACCAGCAAGGATGCGGAATGGTCGGACATTGGGGAACCATGCAGGGAGTCGCGCCAGGAACTTCCGGATGAGTCTCCACGCGCGGCGTGGCGCGGCATGCCGCCCGGACGCGGGAGGCCCGGCGCAGGTGCTTCGAGGACTCGCCCGGCGCCGACAAGCCTAAATGCCGAATCGCAGTCCGTCGGCGTGTATACGATTGCAGGGCAAGGCACGCGCCAAGGGTGACCCGACGGGCCTCAGGGGCGCCGCACGACTGGCGGTTCGAAGCCGTCGACGAACAGCAGTTCGCCGCTCACCTGCATGTTGAAGGCGGCCTCGATGGTCGCCCCGCAGTTGTCGGTGGCGCGCAGGGCGATGGTGTGGGTTCCCTCCGGGGCGAGGTTCGTCAGCGACACCGCGCCGCTGGAGGCGTTCACCGAGATGCCGCCGGTATAGGTGCCCTGACTGAACAGCGCCACGCTGGCGACGCTGCCGTTGTCGCTGGGGCCGGTGGCGGGGTTGACGGTCAGCGAGGCGCCGGCCGCACCGGACTGCGCGGCATAGGTGAGCGCCGGCGCGGTGTTCGCGGTGACGTTCACCTGCAGGTTGCCGGTGCCGGTGAGGCTGCCGTCGCTGACCTGGAAGCGCAGGGAGCCCGCGGTCGCGGTGCAGGACGCGGCGACGCTGGCGGCGGTCTGCGCGTCGGCGACGGTGCCGACGGTGACCGCGGCGCCACCCGCGCTGCCCTGCTGGCGTGTGATCGCGGCAGCCGGGGTGAAGGTCGGCGCGGTGTTCACCGCGATGGCGAAGTTCGCCGCCGACACACCGGCCGGCGCGACGAAGTCGTGCTCGCGCACGCGCACCCGCGCCTGCGTCGTCGGTGTGTTGGGCACGGTCCACGCGCGGGACCCGCTGTTGGCCACGTTGCTGGCGATCACGGTCGGGAAAGTCGCGCCGCCGTGGGTCGACAGTTCGATCGTCACGTTGCGGCTGAAGCCGCCGTTGTTGGTCCACGAGATCGTGGTGGCCGCCCCGGGCGCCAGCGTGGTGCCGGTGGGTGCGACACTGGTGATGGTGTCCGCAGTCATCGTTGTTGCTGTCGCGGAACCAGCCGAGGTCGCGCAACAGTTGCGGCGTCAGATCGAGGTCGATGGGCTGTCCACCCATCACCGTCGGCTCCATCAGCAGGTTGGGGCTCGCCGTGCTGTTCCAGTGAGACAATGAGGAACCGCTTTGGAAGCTCGGCGGGGTGAAGGTCTCCACCCGGCCGTCGACATCGCGCGCGGCGGTGAGGAAACCCGATGCGATGCGAACGTTGTTGCCGGACCAAACCACGTTGTTGGCGTTGGTGGACGAGGTGACGCGTTCGGTCGCGGTCATCTGCGCCCAGGTCTTGCGGATGGAGCGGCTGAACTGGAAGCGCGCGAACACGTCCGAACGGTCGAAGGGATGGGCGCTGCCCTGATTGGCGAACGAGAGGAAGCCCAGCCCATGACTGAGTTCTTGCAGCAGCACGACCAGCGGGTTGATCTGGCCACTGGGCATATTGGTGTCGTAGCCGTGTTTGAAGCGGACGCTGCTGCCGAGGCAGCCCATGTCGACGCCGCCGTTGACGGTGGCGGTGATTTCGGTTGTCGCGCCGTTCTGGTCGGCGCCCAGCAACTTATTGGTCAGCGCGGCCGGGAAGGTGGTACCGCCCGGCGCACCGATGCTCCGGCCGACGATCAGGACCGCCAACGTGGGGCCGGCCAAGGCCAGCACGGCACCATCGGGGTTGCAGGGCAAGTTGCCGAACCGGGCGGTCATACGGGTCGCCACGGTGCTGTCGAGGGCGCTGACCCAGATGCCCGGCGCGCGCCTGGACAGGTTCATCCGCTGCTGCCCGGGGTGGTGCCGGGATTACGGCCGACCGGCGTCGCCGGCGTGTTGTGGTTGAAGCCACGGCCTGCGTCGATCGAGAACGCTGCGGCCCTTGCGCCCTGCGCGAGGTTTGCCCGATCGATCATCGTCTCGTAGCGTCGCCCCTGTATTGGCGCGATGCCATGGCGGGTGGCGCGGGCGGCGAGGGCGTCGTCCTGCAAAAGATTCAATCGTCGGGAAAACGGGCGGCACAACGGTGCGGCGTGCCGCGAGGGCGACGGCGCAGGGGAAACGTCCCTGCCACCCGGCCCGTTGTGCTGGGACCGGGCGGCACGGGCCGGCGATGCGCCGGTCAGTTCACGGTGAGCTGGAAGTTGGCGTTGGTGGTCGCACCGCAATTGTCGGTAGCGCGAAGGACGATCGTGTGCACGCCCCTCGGGGCAAGACCGGACAGCGTCAGCACACCGGTGGACGCATTGACGGTGATGCCACCGGTGTAGGTGCCACGGTTGAACAGCGCGACATTGGTGACACTGCCGTTGTCGCTGCGGGTCGTGGGATTCACGGTGAGCGACGTCCCGGCAGTGCCGGTTCGGGCGCCGTAAACCAAGGCGGGCGCGGTGTTCGCGGTGAAGTTCGCCTGCAGATTCCCGGTGCCGGTGCGGCTGCCGTCGCTGACCTGGAAGCGCAGGGTGCCCGCGGTCGCGGTGCAGGACGCGGCGCCGCTGG
>DHLY01000069.1:25275-26103 GCA_002405525.1 Proteobacteria bacterium UBA4656 | reverse complement strand
GGGACTTGTTCAGAGGTTCCCTAATGCCATGGCAACGCCTAGGTGCAAGAGGCAGGGTTTCGCGACCCGGTTGACTAATGACTTCGACCGCCATTGTTCTGTATGGCAAAGCAATCGCAGTCGGGACGCGAGCCGCCATTGGTCGGCCCGCGTCCGCATGACAAGTCACGGCAGGATCAGATGACAACAAATTAGGGACATGCACGCAGTTCCGGCTGCATGGGGTAGTCATCGATGCAGAGCGGCTCCGCCCTTCCGCAGAACAAGAACACCGCGTGGCCACCGCCCACATCGGGAGTTGCGGTGACGTTAGCCTGCACGCACTCGCCTGGACCCAGCGGCGGCAGCGGAAGCGGAACCGGCGATTGCGGCGGTGCAATGGGCCCCTGATAGGGGCTGGAGGACGGGGTCGAGTCCCAAGGTGGGCGGATCCCGAAGTTTACCCAACGCCAATACCACCAGTCGTCGGTGGCGGGTTGAACTCCCGGAGTGACGTTTATCGCAGGCAGCGTCGCTTGCGCTGCAGCGTCAGGCGAAAAAGCGGTCCCTCGAGCTACCAGCAAAGCAAAGCAAAGCAGAACATTTCGTCTTCATGACTAAGCTCCTTGGGTACATAGAAGTTCGGTCGAAGCGCAATCGCCCCTGACTTCCGTTTGCGCTCGATCGCACACTATGCGTGGTGTGAACCAATGTCAACGGCGGTTTCGTTTATGCTCGAGCGGCTTGCGGCAGGATCACCGTCGCCGACCCGCTACAACCTGCGGCTCGCTGGTGCCTGTGCCGCACCGCCACTACAACTGGATCCGCGCGCGCCGCTGCTGTGGCACG
>DHLY01000069.1:11705-25179 GCA_002405525.1 Proteobacteria bacterium UBA4656 | reverse complement strand
TTCGCTAGGCTGCGCGCCATGCCGCAGCCTGCCACGAGCCCCGCGCCCGAAGCCGCGCCGATCGCCGACTTCGAGCGTTCGCTGGACGAGCTCGAGTCCTTGGTCTCGCGGCTGGAGAAAGGCGATCTCCCGCTCGACGACTCGCTGGCCACCTTCGAACGCGGCATCNNGTCGGCGGCTGGCTGCTCGCGCCGCCGCTGCGCGGCTGGCTCGATGCGCACGGCGCGCGCTATGCGTCGACGGTTTGACCCCCCCCCGGCCCCTTCGCTAGGCTGCGCGCCATGTCGCCGACCCCGTCCAGCCCCGCGCCCGAGCCCGCGCCGATCGCGGATTTCGAGCGCTCGCTGGACGAACTGGAGAACCTCGTCGCGCGGCTCGAGAAGGGCGACCTGTCGCTCGACGACTCCCTGGCCACCTTCGAACGCGGCATCGCCCTCTACCGGCGCTGCCAGGGCGCCCTCGAGCAGGCCGAACTCCGGGTCAAGCTGCTGCTCGATCCCGCGCAGCCCGAACGCGCGGCCGACTTTGAACCCGACACGCCCTGACCTGACCCCGGCGCTGGAGGCCTGGGCGCGCCGCGTCGACGGAGTGCTCGATCGCCTGCTGCCGGCGGCCTCGGACGAGCCGACCGCGCTGCATGCCGCGATGCGCTACGCCGTGCTCGGCGGTGGCAAGCGGATCCGTCCCCTGCTGGCCTACGCCGCCTGCACGGCGCTGGGTGGCGCCGCGGAGGACGCCGACCCCGCCGCCGCCGCGGTCGAGATCATCCATGCCTATTCGCTGATCCACGACGACCTGCCGGCGATGGACGACGACGACCTGCGGCGCGGGCTGCCGACCTGCCACATCGCCCACGGCGAGGCGACCGCGATCCTGGCTGGCGACGCGCTGCAGGCGCTGGCGTTCGAGGTGCTCGCGCAGGCACCGCTGGCCGCGCGCGATCCGGCGCGCGCCGTCGAATCCATCCGCTGCCTGGCCTCGGCCTGCGGGTCGCAGGGCATGGCCGGCGGGCAGGCGCTCGACCTCGCGGCGGTCGGCCGGCGGCTCGATGCCGCGCAACTGGAACACATGCACGTGCACAAGACCGGAGCCCTGATCCGCGCCAGCGTGCGGCTCGGTGCGCTGGCCGCCGGCTGCACCGATCGGCGCGCGCTCGATGCGCTGGAGCGCTTCGGCCACCTCGCCGGGCTCGCGTTCCAGATCCGCGACGACATCCTCGACGTCGAGGGCGAAACCGCGGTGATCGGCAAGACCCGGGGCGCCGACCAGGCGCGTGACAAGCCGACCTATCCGTCGATCCTGGGCCTGGAGCCCGCCCGCGCGCTGGCCGCCGGCCTGCGCGCCGAATCGCTCGCCACCCTGGAAGGCATCGTCGCCGTCGACTCGGCCCTCGCCGACCTCGGCCGGTACGCGGTCGACCGCCAAAGCTGATCCAGTCGCCGCGGTGCCTTGCCGGCCGGCCGTCGCGCGGCATTCGGCCTTGATCTTGCTTTACGCCCGCGCCACCCCTGCGGCTATAATGCGGGGCTTCGCACGTCCTTCGGGGCGCCAGAAAACCCATGCGGCGCAACCACTTGCGCCATTCGAGGCAGGCCCGGCGTGACCACGCTTCTGCAGCAGTTCGCCCTCTCCTCCCATCTCGCCGGTGGCAATGCCGCCTGGGTCGAGGACCTCTACGAGCAGTTCCTGCGCGATCCCGGCAGCGTCGACGCGCGGTGGCGGGCCTACTTCGAGGGCCTGAAGGGTCGCGAGGCAGGCGACGTGCCGCACGGGCCGATCGTCGCCCAGGTCGAGCAGACCGCGCGCCGCGCCGTGCGCGGCCTGACGGCCAGCGCCGCCGCCGCGGTGGACGACGTCTACGCGCAGAAGCAGGCCGGCGTGCACAAGCTGGTCACCGCCTACCGCGCGCGCGGCCACCTGGCGGCAAACCTCGACCCGCTGGGACTCGCGCCCCGGCAGGCCGCGCCCGACCTCGAACTCGCCTTCCACGGCCTGTCCGGCGCCGACCTCGACGTCGCTTTCAGCACCGGCTCGCTGGCGGCGCCGGAGCGGATGAAACTGCGCGACATCGTCGCCCTGCTGAAGTCGACCTACTCCGGATCGGTCGGCGTCGAGTTCATGCATATCTCCGACGCCGACCAGCGGCGCTGGCTGCACGAGAGCCTCGAACGCGTCGGCGGCCAGTACGCCTTTGCCCTCGAGGAACGCAAGCGCATCCTGCAGAAACTCACCCAGGCCGAGGGCCTGGAGCGCTACCTGCACACCAAGTACGTCGGCCAGAAGCGCTTCTCGCTGGAAGGCGGGGACGCCCTGATCCCGATGGTCGACGAGGTGATCCGCCGCGCCGGCGCGCAGGGCGTGAAGGAGATCGTGATCGGCATGGCCCACCGCGGGCGGCTGAACGTGCTGGTCAACACCATGGGCAAACCGCCGCACCAGCTGTTCGCGGAGTTCGAGGGCCGCCACGACGGCCCCGACGACCCCGCGCACTCGGGCGACGTGAAGTACCATATGGGCTATTCCTCCGACGTCGCCACCCCGGGCGGCCCGGTTCACCTGGCGCTTGGCTTCAATCCCTCGCACCTGGAGATCATCGACCCCGTGGTGGCGGGTTCGGTGCGCGCCCGCCAGCAGCGCCGCCACGACACCGGGCGCGCGCAGGTGATGCCGGTACTGATCCACGGCGACGCCGCGTTCGCCGGCCAGGGCGTGGTGATGGAGCTGTTCCAGATGTCGCAGGCGCGCGGCTTCGCCGTCGGCGGCACGGTGCACGTGGTGATCAACAACCAGGTGGGCTTCACCACCCACCGCCCGGACGACGCGCGCTCGACCCTTTACTGCACCGACGTGGCGAAGATGGTCGCCGCACCCATCTTCCACGTGAACGGCGACGATCCCGAGGCCGTGGTGTTCTGCGCGCGCCTCGCGCTCGACTTCCGCAACCGATTCAAGCGCGACGTGGTGATCGACCTCGTCTGCTACCGCCGCCACGGCCACAACGAGGCCGACGAGCCTGCCGCCACCCAGCCGGTGATGTACCGGTTGATCCGCGCGCGCAAGACCACCCGCGAGTCGTACGCCGACCGCCTCGCCCGCGAGGGCGTGATCGGCACGGACGAGGCCAAGGCCCTGGCCGACGGCTACCGCCAGCAGCTCGATTCCGGTCGCATCGTGGCGGATCTCGCCGACAACCCGCTGGTGCCCGCGGTCGACTGGGCGCGGCACCTCGGGGCGAAGGCCGGCGACCCGTTCGAGACCGCCGTGCCGCGGGCCGAACTGCTGCCGCTGGCGCAGGCCATCGCCAGGGTGCCGGACGGCATGACCCTGCATCCCAGGGTGGCGCGCATCTACGAGGACCGGGCGAAAATGGCGGCCGGTGAACTCCGCATGGACTGGGGTTTCGCCGAAAACCTCGCCTATGCGACCCTCCTGCATCAGGGCTTCAAGTTGCGGGTGGTCGGCCAGGACGCCGGCCGAGGCACCTTCTTCCACCGCCATGCGGTGCTGCACGACCAGAACACCGGCGACACCGCGCTGCCGCTGACCGCTATCGCCGCCGACCCGCAGGACATCACCATCATCGACTCGCTGCTGTCGGAGGAGGCCGTAATGGCCTTCGAGTATGGCTATGCGACCACCGAACCAGGCACGATGGTGATCTGGGAGGGCCAATTCGGCGACTTCGCCAACGGCGCGCAGGTGGTGATCGACCAGTTCATCTCCTCCGGCGAGGCCAAATGGGGTCGGCTGTGCGGGCTGGCGCTGTTCCTGCCCCACGGCTACGAGGGCCAGGGGCCCGAGCACAGCTCGGCACGCCTGGAGCGCTTCCTGCAGCTTTGCGCGCTCGACAACATGCAGGTCTGCGCGCCGACCACGCCGGCGCAGATGTTCCACATGATACGCCGTCAGATGGTGCGCGATCTGCGCAAGCCGCTGGTGGTGATGACGCCGAAGTCGATGCTGCGCCACCGCCTCTCGACCTCCAGCCTGGAGGATCTGATCGACGGGCGCTTCCAGGCCATGATCCCGGACGCTACGGCGAAAGACCCGCGCAAAGTCAGGCGCGTGATCCTTTGCGCGGGCAAGGTCTACTACGATCTGGTCGAGGACGCCGAGAAGCGCGGCGTGGTGGAGGTGGCGATCGTTCGGGTGGAGCAGCTATACCCGTTCCCGCGCGAGGCGGTCGCCGCCGAGGTCGCCCGCTTCGCCGCCGCGAAACACGTGGTGTGGTGCCAGGAAGAACCGATGAACCAGGGCGCGTGGTACCAGATCCAGCACCACCTGCGCTTCTGCATGGGCGACAAGCGCCACTTGCACTACGCCGGCCGGCCGCGCTCGCCGGCACCCGCCTGCGGCCACTTCAGCACCCACGCGGCCGAGCAGTCCGCGCTGCTCGAGCAGGCGCTGGTGGCCCGACTGAACGGCGACACCGTCAGCGAATGACAACGACTGGAAGCACCTGGGAAATCGCATGAGCATCGAGGTCAAGGTTCCTGTGTTGCCGGAGTCGGTCTCCGACGCCACCATCGCCACTTGGCACAAGAAGCCCGGCGACACCGTGCGGCGCGACGAGAACCTGGTCGACCTCGAGACCGACAAGGTCGTGCTCGAAGTGCCCTCGCCGGTCGATGGCGTGGTCAAGGGCATCCTCAGGAACGCCGGGGACACGGTCGGCAGCCAGGAAGTGATCGCGATCGTCGAAGCCGGCGCGGTCGCTGCGGCAGCGCCTGCCGGAGCGCCCGCACCTGCGAAGGCCGCCCCGACCGCCACATCCGCGAAAGCGAATGAACTGTCGCCGGCAGGCCGGCGCGTCGCGGAGGAGCACGGCATCGACCCGGCGCGGGTCGCGGGCAGTGGCCGCCGCGGTCAGGTGACCAAGGAAGACCTCGTCAATGCGCTGAAGGCACCCGCCGTTCCGGCCCCTGCCGCCACGTCCGCCGCCCCATCGCTGCCGGCTGGAGCGCGCACCGAGCAGCGGGTGCCGATGACCCGCATGCGCGCGCGCATCGCCGAGCGCATGATGCAGTCGAAGAACTCGATCGCCATGCTGACCTCGTTCAACGAGGTCAACATGAAGTCGGTGATGGACCTGCGCAAGTCGCTGAGCGAGCAGTTCGAGAAGGCACACGGCGTGCGCCTGGGCATCATGAGCTTCTTCGTCAAGGCGGCCGCCGAGGCGCTCAAACGCCACCCGGTGGTGAACGCCTCGCTGGACGGCAACGATGTCGTCTACCACGCCTTCGCCGACGTCTCGATCGCAGTCTCCACCGAGAAGGGCCTCGTGACCCCGGTGCTGCGCAACGCCGAATCGATGTCCTTCGCCGACATCGAACGCGCGATCGTTGAGTACGCCAGCAAGGCGCGATCTGGCGGGCTCTCGCTCGAGGACCTGCAGGGCGGCACCTTCACCATCACCAACGGCGGCGTGTTCGGATCGCTGCTGTCGACCCCGATCGTCAACCCACCACAGAGTGCCATCCTCGGCATGCACGCGGTCAAGGAGCGCGCGATCGTCGACAACGGGCAGGTCATCGCAGCGCCCATGATGTACGTCGCGCTGTCCTACGACCACCGCATCATCGACGGCAAGGATGCGGTCACCTTCCTGGTCGACATCAAGAACCAGTTGGAGAATCCGGCGAAGATGCTGCTCGGGCTCTGACGAGCCGGAGGGAAAAGGGTATAGGGCCCAGGGTACAGGGCCCAGGGCCCGGAACGACCGCTTTTGACTGGGCCCTGAGCCCTGGGCCCTGGGCCCTTTCCCAGAGCCGACAAACACTGCACCGGCAAGAATCCCCATGGACCACTTCGACGTCATCGTCCTAGGCGCCGGCCCCGGCGGCTACGTGGCAGCGATCCGCGCCGCGCAACTGGGCCTCAAGACCGCCTGTATCGACGCCTTCACCGGCAAGGACGGCAAGCAGGCGCTCGGCGGCACCTGCCTCAACGTGGGCTGCATCCCGTCGAAGGCGCTGCTGGATTCGTCCAGGCAGTTCCACAACCTCACGCACACCTTCGCCGACCACGGCATCAGCGCGTCGAAGCCCACGATCGACGTCAAGACCATGGTCGGTCGCAAGGACAGGATCGTGAAGCAATTCACCGGCGGCATCGCGACCCTGTTCAAGGCGAACAAGGTCACGCCGTTCCACGGCTTCGGGCGCCTGCTGCCCGGCCGGCAGGTGGAGATCACCGCCGACGACGGCAGCAAGACCACGATCGCCGGCACGCACGTGATCCTCGCCACCGGCAGCAAGCCGATCGAACTGCCGTTCGCGAAGTTCGACGGCGAAACCATCCTCGACAACGCGACCGCGCTCGACCTCGAGCAGGTGCCCAAGCGCCTCGGAGTGATCGGCGCCGGCGTGATCGGCCTTGAGCTGGGCAGCGTCTGGAAGCGCCTCGGCGCCGAAGTCACCGTGTTCGAAGCACTGCCCGACTTCCTTGCCGTGGTCGACGCCGACATCGCGCGCGCCGCGCAACGCGAGTTCAGAAAGCAGGGCCTCGACATCCGATTGGGCGCCAAGTGCAGCAACGCCGAGGTCAAAGGCAAGCAGGTGCACCTGACCTTCGACGCCGGCAAGGGCGGCGAGACGATGGTGTTCGACAAGCTGCTGGTGGCGGTCGGCCGCCGCGCGTCCAGCGAAGGCTGCCTCGCCGAAGGCACCGGCGTACGTACCGACGAGCGCGGCCGTTACGTGGTCGACGACCACAACCGCACCGACGCCGAGAACGTGTGGGCGATCGGCGACTGCGTGCGCGGCGCGATGCTGGCGCACAAGGCGTCCGAGGAAGGCATGGCGGTGGCGGAACTGATCGCCGGCAAGCCCGGCCACGTCAACCACGACACCATCCCGTGGGTGATCTACACCGAGCCCGAGATCGCCTGGGTCGGCAAGACCGAAGCGCAGGTCAAGGCAGAGGGAATCCCGTACCGCACCGGATCGTTTCCGTTCGCAGCGATCGGCCGCGCGGTGGCGATGAACGAGACCGCCGGCATGGTCAAGATCATCGCGCACGCCGACACCGACCGCATTCTCGGCGTGCACATGGTGGGCGCCTGCGTGTCGGAACTGGTCGCCGAGGCGGTGGTGGCGATGGAGTTCCACGCTTCGGCCGAGGACCTCGCGCGCATCTGCCACGCGCACCCGACGCTGTCGGAAGCGGTGCACGAGGCGGCGCTGGCGGTGGACCGACGCGCGATCCACAAGGCCAACTGATGCTGCCCCGCAACGCCGGCGTCGCCCCTGGCGCGGAGCGGCCCGGCGCCGAGACCCGCGTCCGCGGCGCCGGCTTGATGGAATCCGTCCGGGCGGCGACACTCGGAGCCGTCGTCGAGCCCCACGAGGCACGGTCATGAGCATTCCCGCCCGCTTCCGTGCGCTCCGCATTCATGCCCGGGGCGATGAGCACCGCGCCGGCATCGAGGATCTCGGTCTCGACGACCTCTCGCCCGGCGAGGTGGACATCCGGGTCGCCTACTCGTCGGTGAACTACAAGGACGCGCTGGCCGGGACCGGCAGGGGCAAGATCCTGCGCCGTCCGGCACTGGTCGGGGGCATCGACGTCGCGGGCCACGTGGTCGCCTCGCGCGACCCGCGCTGGCGCGAGGGTGACGCGGTGCTGGTCACCGGCTGCGGGCTGTCGGAAACGCGCGACGGTGGCTTTGCGGAGTACGCGCGCCTGGAAGCCGACTGGGTGGTGCCGCTCCCCGCGGGGCTGACGCTGCGCGAATCGATGGCGCTCGGCACCGCCGGCTTCACGGCCGGATTGTCCCTGCACCGCATGCTGGCGAACGGGCAGCGTCCCGACATGGGGCCGATCGTCGTCACCGGGGCCACCGGCGGCGTCGGCATGCTGGCGATCGACGTCCTCACCCGCGCCGGCTTCGAAGCGCATGCGATCACCGGCAAGCCCTCTCACTTCGACTTCCTGCAGTCGATCGGGGCACGGCAGTGCGTCTCGCGGCACGGCCTGCACTGGGGCCAGCGCCCGCTGGAGGCCGCACGCTGGGCGGGCGCGATCGACAATGTCGGCGGTGAGATGCTCGACGGACTGACCCGCGTGATTCACCCCTACGGCAACATCGCATCCTGCGGGCTCGCCGGGGGCCACGAGTTGCACACCACGGTGATGCCGTTCATCATCCGCGGAATCAGCCTGCTGGGGATTGCTTCCGCGGGGACTGCCTACGACATCCGGCGACGGGTCTGGGAACGGCTGGCCGGCGACTGGAAACCGGCGCACCTCGACCGGATCGCCGCGCGCGAGACGGGGCTGGACGGATTGGCGGGCGTTTTTGCTACGATCATGGCCGGGGAGTCGGTCGGGCGCACGGTGGTCGCGCCCTGAAGTCGGCTGCCCTCCCCAACGCCCCGACCTCGCAGACCGAGATTCCATGGCCCGTGTCCTGATCGTCGACGACTCGCCCTCGCAGTTGCTGGGGCTGCGCCGTGTGGTCGAAAAGCTCGGCCACCTCGTGATGACGGCCGAAGACGGGGCGGCCGGCGTGGAGACCGCCCGCCGCGAACTCCCGGACCTGATCCTGATGGACGTGGTGATGCCGAACCTGAACGGGTTCCAGGCCACACGCCAGATCAGCAAGGATCCGAGCACCAGCCACATTCCGGTGATTCTGGTCACCACCAAGGACCAGGAAACCGACAAGGTCTGGGGCATGCGGCAGGGCGCGAAGGCCTACGTCACCAAACCGATCAACGAGGCGCAGCTGTCGGTCGCGATCCAGTCGCTGATCGGCGGCTGATCCCGAGGCCCGGCTCCGGGCCCACTCCGGCGCATCGATCCGCCCGCCGCAGGCTCGCGGACTTCGTGTTGCCCGGGCCGTCAGCGCCGTGGGTCGAAGCCCTTGAACCGCTTGGCCATGTCCTCGTAGAAGGCTGTGGCGCGGTCGTCCGTCGCCGGAGGCACCTGCACCGCGAGCTCGACGTACTGGTCGCCGGCCGTCGCGCCGGGCAGCCCGCGGCCCTTCAGGCGAAGCCGCTTGCCGCTGGCGCTGCCGGCAGGAACGCGCAGCTCCACCTCGCCGCCAAGGGTCGGCACCGGGATCGAAGCGCCGAGCGCCGCCTCCCACGGGCTGATTGGCACCACCACCGTGATGTCCCGACCGTCGACGCGGAAGCGCGGATGCGCGCGGTAGCCGATCTCCAGCAGCAGGTCCCCGCCACCGCTGCCCTGGCCGGCAAGGCGGACGCTCTGCCCCGGCTGCACGCCGGCTGGGATCTTGACGTCCAGGGTGCGCCCGCCGACCGCCACCCGCTCCACGCCACCGGCGTAGGCGCGCTCGAGGTCGATGTCGAGCCGCGCGCGGGAATCGGCGCGCGTGCGCCGTCCGCCCGCAGCCGCGGGGCCGCCGCGCATGCGGCCGAACAGCGACTCGAAGAAATCGCTGAATCCGCCGGCGTCCGCGCCACCCAGGTCGACATCGAAATCCTGGCCGAAGTTCGGCGGCGGCCGGAACTCGTCGCCAGGCCGGTAGCCGCGCGCGCGCAACTGGTCGTAGGCGGCGCGTTTCTTGGGGTCCTTGAGGACTTCGTAGGCTTCGTTGACGGCCTTGAAGCGCTCTTCCGCGTCCTTTTCCTTGCTCACGTCGGGATGGAACTTGCGGGCCTGCCGGCGGTATGCCGACTTGACCACGTCGGCATCCGCGCCGGGTGGAACGCCGAGCACCTCGTAGTAATCCTTGAACTGCATGGTCGGGCACGATCCTCGGGGTCGGTCGGGGCCATGGCCCACGCGGTCCATGCTGCGGCGGGCGGGCCCCGCAAGGCAAGCGGCCCGGGCGCAGAGCGCCACGGGCCGCCGGGAAGACCGCCGCGGCTGGCGCCGGGCGGCCGTCGCAAGGTCGCCGCTCGCCTGGCGGCTGGGCGACGCGCCGTTCCTCGCAACGCGTCCTGCGCTGTTCGCGGCGCGCCCGGCCTCACCCGTTGATCGTGATGCGCCGCGGCGTGGTCTCGGGCTTCTTCGGGATCACGATCTCGAGCACGCCGTGGCGGCCGGCTGCGGTGATCTTCTCGGCATCGGCAGAGTCGGGCAGCGCGAAGCGGCGGTAGAACAGACCGCGCGAACGCTCGATCCGCGTGAAGTTCTCGCCCTCCTGCTTGGATTCCTCCTTTCGCTCGCCCTTGATGGAAAGGATGCCCTTCTCCATGTGCACCTCGATCGCCTTCGGGTCCACGCCGGGGATGTCGGCGAGGATGACGAAACGCGCGGGTTCTTCCTTCACGTCGACGCGCGGCGTCCACTGGCTGGTCACCACGTTCGACTGGTCGCCCTCGTCGACGGCGGCGAAGAACTTGTCGAACGCCTGCTTGAGTTCGTCTTGCAGGCCACTTTGCGGCGGAAACGGCTTGTAGCGGATCATGGTCATGGCGGGTCCTCCGTACGCGGGTCGCCGCAGCGGCGCCCCATGTCCTCCATGTATGAGCCGCGTGCGGAATTTCAAGGCGCGCCGCGCGGCGGCACCGGGTTATCATCGCCTCTTTCCCACGGAGATCCAGCTCATGACGATCCAGGTCGGCGACCGCATTCCTTCCGCGACCCTCAACACGCTCAACGATGGCGTGCAGGCGATCCGCAGCGAAGATCTGTTTCAGGGCAAGACCGTGGTCCTGTTCTCGGTACCCGGCGCCTTCACTCCGACCTGCTCCGCCAAGCATCTGCCCGGCTACGTCGAACGACTCGGCGATTTTCGCGCCAGGGGCGTGGACACCGTGGCGTGCATGGCGGTCAACGACGCCTTCGTGATGGACGCCTGGGCGAAAAGCCACAACGTTCCGGACGGAATCGTGATGCTTGCCGACGGCAACGGCAACTTCGCCAAGTCGATGGGCCTGGAGATGGACGCCACCGCCTTCGGCATGGGCATGCGCTCCAAGCGCTTCGCCCTGGTGGCGAAGGACGGCGTCGTGACCCACCTGCACGTCGAGGCACCGGGCGAGTTCAAGGTTTCAAGCGCGGAGGCGGTGCTGGCGGTGCTTTGACGGCGGACGGCGGGGCACGCGGTCCGCTTCGCCCGGGTCATCGAGGGCATAGGGCCCGGGGCAAAGGGCACAGGACGATCGGTGCCTCGCCCTTGTGGGAGCGAGCATCGCTCGCGACCGCAGCGTCGATGCCACGCCGCTGGAGCGGGGCTTGCGGTCGCGAGCTTCGCTCGCTCTCACAGGGGCGGCGCGACGCAGCGCGCGTGGCACCCCGCCGCAGGATCGCCGACCGCAGGCTCTACGCTGCGCCCTGCCCCGGCCAGCGCCACTCGCGCTGGCACTCTTCGGGCCGCCGAAGTGCGGCGGCAAATCCCGCCTCGCGCCTGGGCCCGTGACAGCCGCGCAACGAGGCGCACGCCGCGTTCCCGAACGAAAGCCCCGACCGTCGGCTGGGCCCTGAGCCCGCTCCCTCAGGCCGAAGGCTGCTCGCCCTCGCCCTCCGCAACGCCCTCGCTTTCTGCGGCGCCCTCGGCCTCCACACCCAGCGCCGCCACGCACTCGACACTGACCAGGGTCTCTTCGGCCGGCAGGCGGATGAGGGTCACGCCCTGCGTGTTGCGGCCAACCTGCGCGATCTCCGCCGCACGGGTGCGGACCAGGGTACCCTGGCTGGAGATCAGCATCACCTCGTGCTCGTCGGTGACCTGGGTGGCGCCGACCAGTTCACCGTTGCGCTCGCTGGTCTGGATTGCGATCACGCCCTGCGTGCCGCGCCCCTTGCGCGGGTAGTCGTCGAGCGGAGTTCGCTTGCCGTAGCCGCGCGCCGTGGCGGTGAGCACGTCGCCATCACCGGCGACCAGCATCGTCACCACCCGCGCCTCGTCGGTCAGCGTGATGCCGCGGACGCCGCGCGCGGTGCGGCCCATCGCGCGCACCTCGTCCTCGGCGAAACGCACGGCCTTGCCATTGGAAGCGAACAGCAGCACATCGCGCGATCCGTCGGTCAGCGCGACGTCGACCAGGCGGTCACCCTCGTCGAGCTCGATCGCCCAGATGCCGACCGAGCGCGGGCGCGAGAACTCGCTGAGCGGGGTCTTCTTGACCACGCCCTGACGGGTGGCGAAGAACACGAAGCGGTCGTCGCGGTAGTCCTTGACCGGCAGCATCGCGTTGACCTTCTCGCCCTGTTCCAGCGCCGGCAGGATGTTGACGATCGGCCGCCCACGAGAGTTCGGCCCCGCGTTCGGGAACTGGAAGGTCTTGAGCCAGAACACGCGCCCCGCGCTGGTGAAGCACAGGATGGTATCGTGGCTGTGCGCGACCAGCAGGCGCTCGACGAAGTCCTCTTCCTTGATCGCCGTGGCGCTGCGGCCGCGGCCGCCGCGCTTCTGCGCGCGATAGGCCGCCACCGGCTGGCTCTTGGCGTAGCCGGTGTGGGAGAGCGTCACGACCAGGTCCTCCGGCGTGATCAGGTCCTCGATCGAGAGGTCTTCCTGGGTGCGCTGGATCACGGTGCGGCGTGCGTCGCCGAAGGACTCCTTGATCTCGGCCAGCTCGGCGCGGATTACCGCCAGCAGGCGGTCGGGATCCTCGAGGATCGCGATGAGTTCGCGGATGGTGCCGAGGATCTCGCGGTATTCGTCGGTCAGTTTCTCCTGCTCGAGGCCGGTCAGCTTCGACAGGCGCATCTCGAGGATCTCCCTGGCCTGCGGTTCCGACAATCGATAGCCGCCTTCGTGCAGCCCGTATTCACCGGCCAGCGTCTCCGGCCGCGAAGCCGTGGCGCCTGCCTCGGCGAGCAGCGCCCGCACCAGGCCCGGTTCCCAGGCCCGCGAAAGCATGCGCTCGCGCGCCTCTTCGGGGTTCTTCGAGGTCTTGATCAACTCGATCATCGAATCGATGTTGGCCAGCGCGACGGTGAGGCCCTCCAGCACGTGGGCGCGGTCACGGGCCTTGCGCAGCTCGAACACCGTACGCCGGGTGACCACCTCGCGGCGGTGGCGCACGAAGGCTTCCAGCACTTCCTTCAACGAGAGGGTGCGCGGCTGGCCGTCGACCAGCGCCACCATGTTGATGCCGAACACCACTTCCAACTGGGTGTTCTGGTACAGGTTGTTGAGGACGACCTCGGCCGATTCGTTGCGCTTGATCGGAATGTAGATGCGCATCCCGTCCTTGTCGGACTCGTCGCGCAGGTCGGCGCCGATGCCCTCGATGCGCTTTTCCTTGACCAGGTCGGCGATCTGGGTGATCAGGCGGGCCTTGTTCACCTGGTAGGGGATCTCGGTGACGATGATCGCCTCGCGGCCATCGTCGTCGGTCTCGATCTCGCACTTGGCGCGCACCTTGATGCGCCCGCGGCCGCTGCGGTAGGCCTCGACCACACCGGCGATGCCGTTGATGATGCCGGCGGTGGGGAAATCCGGGCCGGGAACGATCTCCATCAACTGGTCGATCGTGATCGCCGGGTTGTCGATCAGCGCAACGGTGGCGTCGATGATCTCGCTGACGTTGTGCGGCGGGATGTTGGTCGC
>DHLY01000069.1:11298-11520 GCA_002405525.1 Proteobacteria bacterium UBA4656 | reverse complement strand
CATGCCGACCGCGATGCCGGCCGATCCGTTGACCAGCAGGTTCGGGATGCGCGACGGCAGCACCGACGGCTCGAGTTCCTTCTCGTCGTAGTTGGGCTGGAAGTCGACGGTTTCCTTATCGATGTCGGCCAGCAGCTCGCCGGCAAGTTTCTCGAGCCGGCATTCGGTGTAGCGCATCGCCGCGGCGTTGTCGCCATCGACCGAGCCGAAGTTGCCCTGGCC
>DHLY01000069.1:10929-11165 GCA_002405525.1 Proteobacteria bacterium UBA4656 | reverse complement strand
TTGCCCTGGCCGTCGACCAGCGGGTAACGCATGGAAAAATCCTGCGCCATGCGCACCAGCGCGTCGTAGATCGCGCTGTCGCCGTGCGGGTGGTACTTGCCCATCACGTCGCCAACGATGCGCGCGCACTTCACGTACGGGCGGTTCCAGACATTGTTGGCCTCCTGCATGGCGTAGAAGATGCGCCGATGCACGGGCTTCAGGCCGTCGCGAACATCGGGCAGGGCGCGCCCGAC
>DHLY01000069.1:2612-10769 GCA_002405525.1 Proteobacteria bacterium UBA4656 | reverse complement strand
ATCACGCTCATCGCATAGTCGAGATAGCTCTGCCGGACCTCGTCCTCGATGTTGACCCTGAGGACTTCCTTCGCGAACTCGGACATGCTCAAAATCCGTCTGCAATCAATGTGTTGGCCATGGTCACGAACCATGCGCCACGGAAGTGCAAAACGCCGACCATCCTACCACGGCGAGCGCCGTTCCAGCCCGTCGGAAACCGGCTCCGCGGACCACGCCGGATGCGCGCCGGACGACCCGCCCGGAGGCGCCTTCAGGCGCTCCCGTGGCGCAGTTCGAAGGCCTGGTGAATCTTCGGGTCGCGGGCGAAATCCGGCGCGATCGTGGCGCGGGTGATGTCGCGCACCTCGAGGCCGGCAAGCGCCGCCCCGTCGATCCGGAAGCGGCGGAAGTTGTTCGAGAACAGGATCACCCCGCCCGGCGACAGCCGCTCGGCGCACAGCGACAGCAGCCGCACATGATCGCGCTGGACGTCGAAGTCCTCGGCGCGCTTGGAGTTGGAGAAGGTCGGCGGATCGACGAACACGAGGTCGAACTGCTCGCGGCAGGCGGAGAGCCAAGCCAGGCTGTCGGCCTGCACCAGCCGGTGCGCATCGCCACTGAATCCGTTGCGCGCGAGATTGCGGGCGGCCCATGCGAGGTAGGTCTGCGACAGGTCGACACTGGTGGTGGTCCGCGCACCGCCGGCAGCGGCATGCACGGTGGCGGTGCCCGTATAGCAGAAGAGGTTGAGGAACCTCGCGCCGCGCGCCATGCCGCGCAGCCGTGCGCGCACCGGCCGGTGGTCGAGGAACAGCCCGGTGTCGAGGTAGTCGAACAGGTTGACCTCGAACTTCAGACCGTCCTCGTCGACCAGCAGCACTTCGCCGCGCATGTCCTGCTTGCCGTAGCGGTCGTCGCGGGTCTGCACGCGGCGCTGCTTGATCGCGATGCGTTCGCGCGGGACCGCGAACGCCTCGCCGCAGACGCGCACGATCTCGCCGAAGCGGCGGCGCGCGACATCGGCCGGTATGTCCTTCGGCGCTTCGTATTCCTGCACATGCAGCCAACCGTCGTAGACGTCGATCGCCGCGCTGTATTCCGGCAGGTCGGCGTCGTACGCGCGGAAGCACGACACACCCTCCCGCTGCCGCCACGACTTGAGGTGACGGAGGTTCTTCTGCAGGCGGTTGCGCAGCGCGATCGCGCCGTCGGACAACGGCTTCGCCTCGCGCGGCGCGCGCTCGCGCGGGGCGCCGAGCGCGTCGAAGCACAGCAGGCGGCATTCGAGCGCGCCATTGAACAGGGTGTAGGTGCGGTCGGCGCGCAGGCCGGTGGCGCGGCCGAGCGATTCGTCGCTGGTGATCAACACGGCGCGCCAACCGGCGAAGCCACGCGACAGAGCGTCGCCGAGTTCGCGCCAGGTCCCGCGCAGGGCCTCCGACTCGCCCATGCGCTCGCCGTAGGGCGGATTGGAGACCACCAGGCCCGGCGCACCGTGCGGCGGCGCCACCAGCGCGGACACCGGCCGCTGCGCCAGCTGGATGGAGCCCGCCAGGCCGGCGGCCTGCGCGTTGGCGCGCGCGGCGTTCAGCACGCGGTTGTCGCGATCGAAGCCGAAGAACTTCGGAGGCAGCGCCTTGAGTCCCGCTTCCGACCGCGCGCAGGCCTCAGCGAGCATCGCTTCCCAGGCCGGCGCATCGAAGCCGCGCCAGCCGGTGAAGCCGAACCGCGGGCGCCGCAGCCCGGGCGCGACGTCGGCCGCCATCCACGCGCCCTCGATCAGCAGGGTCGCCGAGCCGCACATCGGATCGACCAGCGGTCCACCCGCGGCATGCACTTCGGGCCAGCGCACGCGCAGCAGCATCGCACAGGCGAGGTTTTCCTTCATCGGCGCCTCGCCCTGGTCGCGGCGGTAGCCACGATGGAACAACGCCCCGCCGGAGAAGTCGATCGACAGCGTTGCGCGGCCGCGGCGCAGCACCACGTCGAACTGCACGTCCGGGTCGGCGCGGTCGACGTCGGGGCGCGCGCCGTGCGCCTCGCGCAGGCGGTCGACGATCGCATCCTTGACCTTGAGCGCGACGAACTGGGTATGGTCGAGGCCGGGCGAACGTCCGTGCGCCGACACCGCGAAGGTCGCGCCGGGCGCGAGGTGGTCCTCCCACGGCACCGACAGCGCGCCGGCGTAGAGCGCGTCGGCGTCGGGGCAGTCGTAGTCGGCCAGCGGCAGCAGGATGCGGCTGGCCAGTCGCGACCACAGGCAGGCGCGGTAGCCGAGCAGGGCGTCGCCCTCGAAGCGCACGCCGGCCAGTTGCTCGCGCGCGTCGGTGGCGCCGAGCGCCTTCAACTCGTCGACCAGCAGGTATTCCAGCCCCTTCGGGCAGGCAGCGAACCAGCGCGTGGTCACAGCCGGGCGAGCCAGTCGCCGAACCAGCGTGCGATGACGTCGACGTGGGCGGTCAGGCGGTGCGTGTCGTCGACCAGGTGCAGCGCCGCGCGCCGCCGGTGGGCGTAGGCGATGACGTCGGCGGCGGGGATGAGTTCGTCGTCCCAGCCGTGCACGATGACGGTTGGCACGGCCGCGGCGTCGAGCGCCCGCGGATAGCCGGGAACGCGCACCGGCGGCGCGAGCAGGAACAACCCGCGCGGCGCTCGCTGGAGCGAACCCAACGCGGAAACGAACGCGCCCATGCTGGAGCCGGCGAGTACGAACGGCGTGCCGTCGGCCGGCACCTGCACCAGCATTCGCGCGATGCGGTCGTCGATCCGCCGCACGTCCTGGCTGGCATCGAGATCCCGGTAGTCCGGCCGCACCTCGTCCCAGCCGAGCGCGATCGCGGCCGCGGCCATCGCCGCCACCTTGGTCGCCTGCGGGCCGCTCTCCAGCCCGTGCGAGAGGATCACCTTGCCGCAGCTCACGGCGCATCCACCGCTTCGGCCACCACCGCGTCGCCGAGCGCGATCGCGCCGCCTTCGAGCACGCGCGCGCAGATCCCGCCGTGGCCGCGCATCGCGTTGTAGCCGCCGGGACCGAGCGCGGCTTCCATCTTCGAGCAGGGCTCGCATGGCCCCGTGCCCTCGAACAGCGCGCTGCCGATGCGAAAGCGCTGGTTTCTGAGCGCCAGCACGCTGATGCCGGACACGACCAGATTGCGGCGCAGGGTTTCCGGCGCCACCGCGCCGCGGCCGCAAAGCTTGGCCACCACCGGCAGGTGCTCGGCCTGGATCAGGGTGACCTGGCGCTTGCCGTCACGCGCATAGCGGTCGCCGTCCAGTCCATGTCCGGCGATCGCCACCGCCTGCGAGCGGACCGTGACCGGCGCCTCGCGCGCCGGGCGCAGGCCGATCCATTGCACCTGCCCGGGCGCAGCATGGCGCGCCATCAGCTGCCTGAGGGTGGCGGCTTCGAGGGCGAAGCGGTTGGGCATTCATGCATGGTACCGTGCCAGCCTGGACCGCCACACCAGCGCCCGCATGGACCTGCCCGTCCACGACCTGCCCCTGGCCTACGTCGAGCGCCTGCAGGAAAGACGTATCGAGGACATCGACCTGGTCGTCGTCCACTGCACCGAACTGCCCGACCTTGCGATGGCGCGCGAGTACGGCGGGCGCGTGATCTATGCGGAATCCGGCACCGGCGCCAGCGGCCACTGGTACATCGAGCGTGACGGACGCATCCACCGGTGGGTGCCGCCTGCACGGGTGGCGAACCACACCCGCGGCTACAACCCGCGTTCGGTCGGCATCGAACTGGTCAACAGCGGCCGCTACCCGGACTGGTTCCGCCACGACAACCAGGTGATGACCCAGCCCTACCCCGACGCCCAGGTCACCGCCCTGCTCGCCCTGCTGGCGACGCTCAGGGCCGAACTGCCGAACCTGCGCTTCATCGCCGGCCACGAGGATCTCGACCTGGCCCGGGTGCCCGCCAGCGACCGACCCGACCTGCAGGTGCCGCGCAAGCGCGACCCCGGGCCGATGTTTCCCTGGGACAGGGTGCTTGCGGCCAGCGGTCTCGCGCGCCTGCGCGCCGACCCGCAGCCCGCCACCCCCTGAGCGCGGCCGCGCCGACCGCTACAATCGCACGATGCCCCACCCCGTCGTCGGCGAACTCATCGACCTGCTCCAGCTCGAACGGCTGGAAGAAAACCTTTTCCGCGGCCAGAGCCGAGACATCGGCACCCGCTTCGTGTTCGGCGGCCAAGTGTTGGGCCAGGCTCTTTCGGCCGCCCAGCGCACGGTTGCCGAGCACGGCCGCACGGTGCATTCGCTGCACGCCTATTTTCTGCGCGCCGGCGACATCGAGGCGCCGATCGTCTACCAGGTCGAGCGCACGCGCGACGGCAAGTCGTTCGGCACGCGGCGGGTGTCGGCGATCCAGCACGGCCAGCAGATCTTCGTGATGTCGGCCAGTTTCCACGTCGACGAGCCCGGCGCGGAGCATCAACTGACGATGCCGGAGGTGCCGAGGCCCCACGAACTGGACCCCCCCGACCCGATCGACCCGCTCAAGTTCTCGCACATCAGCGCCAAGCTGCAGCGCTGGCTGTCGCAGAGCGGCCCCTTCGAGTTCCGTCATGTGTACCCGCGCGATGAGATCAAGGTGCCCAAGCGGCCACCGTTCCAGCACGTCTGGTTCCGCCTGATCGACCGGGTCGGCGACGAGCCGACCCTGCACCGCGCCCTGCTCGCCTACGCGTCCGACTTCCACCTGGTCGGCACCACGACCTTCCCGCACGGGATCTCCTACCTGCAGGCCAACGTGCAGATGGCCAGCCTCGACCACGCGATGTGGTTCCACCGCCCGTTCCGCGCCGACGAATGGCTGCTTTATTCCTGCGACAGCCCCAGCGCACAGGGCGCCCGTGGCCTGGCCCGAGGCATGATCTTCACCGCCGAGGGACGGCTGGTGGCGTCCACTGCGCAGGAGGGATTGATTCGCGTCTCGGGCTGAATCGTCCGTGCCGTTGTCGAAGGGCCCAGGGCTCAGGGCCCAGTCAAAAGCGGTCACCAATGCTCTCTGGGCCCAGGGCCCTGAACGCAGAAACTTCCACTTCGATCCGAACCGTTCGATCAACGCCCCATGCGCCAGGTTTTCACATCCCCCCGTCTCGAGAATGTCGAAGCGGTTGCGAAAATCCTCGCCGACGCCGGCATCGAAACCCGCCTGACGGACGCGCACTCGTGGAACCGCGCGACCAAACGCGATTACTCCTACAGCGACCGCGGCGGCGGCAGCGGCTACAAGTGGCCGGCCGTGTGGGTGGTCAGGACCGGCGAGTATGGCCGCGCCCGGCAGGCGCTCAAGGAAGCAGGCGTGATGCTGCCGACCACGCGCCGCCCCGACCTCGGCGGCTACACGCCGGCGGCGAAAACCGCACCGGCGCCGATGATGTCGGGTGCGACGAAGTTCCGCCTCGTGCTGTTGGCCGGCGTCGTGCTCGCCGCCGCCGTGCAGGGCCTGCGCCACCTGGGGGTGCTGCCGTTCTGAGCGCGAAATGGGGTCACCATTGCGCCACCCGGGTCAACAGGGCCGACCGAACTTCTCCCGAGAGCCGGGGTCGTTCTCTTGACCATTGGCTTCCGAATCTGCAGATGATGTAGGCCCCGGATCGTCATGCGGCCGTCGAGGACGCGCGCGATGCTCGGGTGGTTCATCATCGCGAACGTTCGGCGCTCGTGCTCGAAGCGCGCAACTACCGCCTTCGAGTCCATGCCGGGCTTGATGACCTTGCACGCGCCTCGCAGGATGTTTAGGAGGTGCTTTCCTGCGCTTCTCAACGTCGCGAGTCCGGCACAGATCCGTACTCGCTCCCGACGACGCAATCGCCAACGCGATCGATTCGCGGGCGGGGCATCCATGCCGCGCAATCGCAGGGTGTTTCTCAACACCCTGCAAGGCCGCATCACCAAACGCGGTGATCGATACCTGCGAACGCTGCTCATCCACGGCGCGCGCGCCGAACTGCGCGCCGCCGCCACCGCTCGGTCCAAGGCCGAACCGCTCGATCGCACCTGCGCCTGGCCACTCGCACTCGCCGCCAATGTCGGACTCGACGTCGCAGTCACCGCGCTGGCCAACAAAACGGCTCGCCAACTCTGGGCTGCTGAAAAACACGAAGATCAGTCCAGCCTATTCGGACAGTGAATGATCCTGTGACAGTCCGGCGTACCCGCGAAGGCCCGCCTGCCGCGACAGTGCAGGCCTTCGGCCAGCGAACTCACCTCATCGGAATGCGGTAGGGCCCAATGACGGAATTGAAAAGCATGTCGCCGTTCTCGAGAAACTGCAGGATCGCGTATGCGCCGTTGCCTTTGTTGTTCTGCCCGAAGATCGTCCGCGAAACGGTGCGCCCCGTGTCCCAATCCAGGCCAGTCACTTCCCAGCCGGCCGCCTTGCTGTATCCGTTGACGAAAACGGCGTTGGCTCCGGTACTCATCACCGGCACCATGCTGACGGACAGCACGTCGCCGCGAGTCCAGGCAGAGTAGAAGCGGTTTTCCTTCTGGTTCCACGCGATCTTTTCGATGCCACTCGGCGGGTTGTGCACCGGGCCAACCGTCATCACGTCAATGATGCGATCAGCGTGTCCTTCCTCGATGAGGTTGTTGACCGCGAAAGCGCCGTAGCCAGACACGATGATCGTCTGTTCCGACTGCAGCCACCGGCGCTGCTCGGAGATGCCCGCGGACACCGGTTTCTGATCGGCGATACGGGGCGACAGCGCACCGGGCACTTGACGGGCATCGGCGGGAATGGCGTTGCGCCAGAACGCCACCAGCTTCATGCGGTTCGCCCCGTCTGTGATGAGGACGAGCTCGTCCTCGTTCTCACCGAAGCCCATGAGCGTCGGTGTCGACCCGGTGCCGGTTCCGGCCTTGATGGCGGGAGGCCAATCGCCACCGTCGTACTGGGCCGTCCATGCGCCATCCTGAGGATCGTTCGACAGCCGTCCACCCTTCCATACGAGCTTGTGCATCACCCCCGGCACCTGCGGCTTCTTCGATCCTGTCGCGACATAGATGCCGCCAACGGAATCCACTGCCAGGGAGTTGGTGGACATCTGGTTGTCATCTTTGAACTTGAGGAACTGGCCTTTCTTCAACGCCGCGTCCACCACGGCCACACCATTCAGCGCGCCAATCACGATATGGCCGTCGTAGGTCATGTTCATGCCCACGAGCCCGACCCTCGGGGGCTCGTCGAACACGCTGGTGGGCGGGATGACGGTTGCGGTATCGAACCGCGCCTTCACCTCGAGTCCCTTCGACGGGTTGTTTCGGTCAACCAGCCCGATCGCCGAGACGATCGTGCCCGCGTTGGCATAGACGTAGTCCTGGTTGCTCACCAGGGCACAGATACCGGACGGCAGGACGGCACCGGGCGCCGACCCGAGGATTCCCTTCAGATGGGCCTCGGCAGAAGGCATGTCGGGGTACTTGAACTTCACGATCCGCTGCAGCGCGTCGCGCGATCGGCGCGTTGCTCCGGGCAGGTCGATGTCCGCAACCTTTCTCCACTTGTCCCCTCGCGCATCGATCAACGCCACCCGGTCAGTGGATACGGACCAGAAGAACCCCTGACGCGCGGAGGCATAGGTGGAGTTGTTGACCGGCCCACCCCAAACCGGCGTGAGCGCATCGAGATCGACCTTCATTTCACGAAGGGGGATCTTGTAAGGGATGCTGTTCTGCTTGGCCGGATTGATGTGCGTGACACCGTAGATGTCGGCGGACAGGAACGGATTACGCTCGGGCCGCGTTTGCGCAGAAGCAACATGTGCGCATTAAGCCAAGCCAAGCACGACTGCGCGCATCGACCAGCCAACGGAAGAGAAAGTCAGATTGTTCGAAATCATGAATTGTCCTCGCGATCCCTGAAACCGCAGTGTTGCAAAGGCGCGCAGGCCGAGCTGCCGTTCTGCGTCGTGTTCCGGATTTCGTGGCGGGTTTCCTGCCTGGCGGGCCTCACGCCGCCGCCGGCGCGGCGCGCGGTCCGGGCCGGTCGTGCGCCGTCTCCAGCGCGCCGTACTTCTCGAAGTGGGCAAGCATGACGCGGATCGCCTTTGCTCGGCCGGCGCGAAGGGATGCAGGGCGCCGAACTCGGGCCAGGTCACCGGGATCATCTCCTCGGTGGCCTTGAGTTTCATGGTGCAGGAACCGAGCGGGATCATC
>DHLY01000069.1:0-2483 GCA_002405525.1 Proteobacteria bacterium UBA4656 | reverse complement strand
GAGCGCGAGGTCGCGGTCGGCCAGTTTGCGCAGATACCGCAGCATGTCGGTCTCGCTGCGGTACTTGGAGAAGATCGCATGCTTTGAGGAAAGCGCCCCTGCGCGAGCCCGGCAGGGATCGCATCGGCGGCGTCCCTCGCGACGTCGGCGTAGCGCAGCCCGCCGCCGAAGGCACGCCAGACGGCCTCGATCGCGGCCTCGGTCGTCGTCTCGTCGACGTTGATGCCGAGCCGCGTGTCATTGAGGCGGCGCAGGTTGATGCGCGCGGCCAGCGCACGTTCGACGATCGCATCACGATTCGCGCCGGCGTCGACCGTGATGGCGTCGAAGTACGCCTACTGCTGCGGAGCGAAACCGAGCTTGCGCAGGCTGCAGGCCGCGTGCGGGCCGCCGTAGCCCATCGGCACGCCGAAGCGCCGGGTGGAGCCGACCGCGATGTCGGCGCCGAGTTCGCCCGGCGGGGTGAGCAGGACCAGCGCCAGCGGGCCGTCTGCCATCACGGCGATGCCGCCGGCGGCCTTGAGCTTCGCGATCGCCTCGCGGAATTCGCGCACGCCGCCTACGGTGCCTGCTTGGCTGGCATGCGCCGCGGAAAGCGGATGTCACTGCACGCGGCAGCAGCGTGCTTGGTGAATTACAACGAGCGTCTCCGTCGACCCGTTGGTGGCAAGCGTAAACCAGCCATTCAGGTCGCGGAAGCTGGCATTCATATCCACACCCACGGGGTTGCTGCTGAAGCCTACGCCGCCGCTCACCACGGTGTAGCCCGCTGGACAGGCTGCGGACCCAAAGGAGCGTTGGCCGGGTGAAAGGCTGATGCCGCTGGTTTGCGCATCCACGCAATCCAGCGCTCCAACCGTCGGCGCCGGCGCGCAGGTTACCGTGCCGTCGGTCGCGATCGATTGTACGGCCTGCACACCGGGGCAGCTTCCGCCCACGCGTCGCTGCACTTGGCCGGCATTGATCTGCGCGGTGCCTACTGCGCCAGCCGCGAGGTCGACGGACTGGACGCTGCCGTCGGTGATGCTGGTCGTGGTCACCGAATTCGCCAGCGCGGCAGCGGCGCCGAGCGCATAGGGTGTCGGTGTTACCGCGGTGCGTGGCACGAGGGTTTCGAAGGCCCCGCCCGTCGCGGGCCGCACGCTGATCTCCAGCCATTGCGCGTCGCCTGCGAATTGCCCCGTTCCGAAGTCCAGCGGCACCGAGAACAGGCCGTTGACCACCGACACCCCGGCCAGGGTTAGCGTCTGGCCGACCTGGGTGGACCCGTTCGAGGAGTTGAACAGCTTGAACTGGAAGTCGTAGGCGGCGTTGGCCGGGGCGCCGGAGGCGCGCAGTTCGCCTTGGTAAGTGAATGCGGTGCCCACGGACCGGGCCTGCGCGCAGGGCAGCGCCGCAGTGAGGACCAGCGCGAAAATCAAGCGGCGGAAACGGATGATGTGCATGGTGTGCTCCGTGGGTGCTTTCATCGGTGCGCGTCAACGACGCCGGCGAGCTGCCGAGGCGTCAAGGTTCGAATCCGTTGCTGAACATCGCATCGGGCAGCGGCGCGGCAGGTGACGCTCGGTGGAAGCCACCGCGCAACGTGAACGTGGCCGCGGACACCGCAGGCCCCGCATCCGGCTGGCCGACGGTGCCGGTGAGGCTATATGTGGCACTGGACGCACGCTGCGTGCCGCCATCAATGGACTGCCGCGGGATGCTGTACGTCGTGCTGCTCGATTGCGCGAGCACGACCCCCGCGCCGCCGAATGCGACCAGCATGGCCATGGCCAACGTGCGTCCGGTGGATGCTCGTTGCCGGGTCATGATCGACTGCTCGGTGTTCATCCGGAGGCTCGGTATGCAAGGCGCCCAAGGGCGGTTCGGGCAGGGGTTACGACAAACGCCAGCCAAACCCATAACGTGACCCGTGCAGGACTTGTAACTATGGAAGGCCGTTCAAGCACCCACCTCCGCCCAGCCACTCAAGTAGACGGCGGTCTCGCATGGCTGGGAATCGGCCACGGATTTAGGGTTTGTGCGTCGTAGTTCCGGTGCAGGCAGGGGCGCCGATGGTCTCGATCGCCGGCCGTTTCGCGCCGGGGAAACCCGACAAAAACTTGACACGTATGGACGCCCCGGTCAACCCCGAGGATTCTGAGACGATCACACTCGTCAGCTGATCTGGCCAGGGCGCCGATTCAGGGCGTCAGCCGAGCAATGGCCCTGGTGCCGCGCAGCGTGATCCAGATGAACCGGCCGTCGGGATGCTCCACTAGGCCGAAGGGCTGGGAATTGGGCGTCGGCATGGTGCGCGCCACGACGGACCCCGTGCCGAAGGCACCAGTCGGCGCAAAACTCACGACCCTGTTCTCTGCCGGGAAAGAAACTGCAGAATAGTGCGTTTGGCGCACAGCGATGGAACCTGGAGATCCGGTGAAGCTGCCTCCAGTGCCCCTGAAGCTGGGTGCTTCAACGTGCCTCTCTTGAAATCCGAGTGG
>DHLY01000144.1:9388-17320 GCA_002405525.1 Proteobacteria bacterium UBA4656 | reverse complement strand
CATCAAGTCTTCAACCGGGATGACCCGCCGCGACTGGACGTCCGCCACGCCGCGCGCGATCGACGCATGGAGTTCGACCTGGTAGCGGACGTCGTCCCAGGTCGCCTCGGGCGGCAAGGCATCGGCGATCTGGTGGAGTTGCTTGCTGAGGGCGGAAGGGGTCATGGGTGCGCTCCGGCTGCGAGTGCAATCCTACGCCTCGGCGCAAGCAGGCACCAATTCCCACCGTCGGATCAGTATGGCCGGCCAATCTACCGAGCGATCCATGCGGCCGTAGCGGATCAGGCAACCTGTGCCGTTGCCCTGACGGCTTGAAGTGCGCCGACGAGTTCATCAATCACCGGCGGCGCAAAAAGGCCCTCAGGCCCGGTCGGGGTCAGGTCGGTGAACGGGGATTCGTAGAGTCGATCGGGGTCCATGACCCCATGCGCGGTGAGGTGGTTCACGACGAGGTCGATGAATTCCAGTTGCTGGGCCGAGAGGGCCTTGCCGGCGATGAAGCCGGCCAACGCCGCCTTGGCGGCTTCCCGGTCGAGGCCCACCAGGGAGCGGACGAACAGTCCGAGGCCCCGGGCGTCCTCGATTGCGCGGTCCAGCTGTTCGCGGCCCGCGATGCCACTTTCGCGCAGCATGCGTTCGAGCTCCGACAGGTCGAGCGGCGTCAGCGGCCGGTTGGTGCGCAGTTTGACGATGGCGACGTGATCAAGGTGCTGGCGCAGGAAGGCCTGGGCCTTGGCGCGGAACCTGGCCTCGTCCGTGCCGACGGAGAGACCCGGCAGCGGCACGTCTGTTGCCGTGCCGATCTCGTCCTCGAAGTCGGTGTAGACGATCCGGCGTTGGCCGCGCTCGATGAACTGCACCAGCCCGCGCAGCCGGCGGCGCATCGTTTCCAGCATCGGCACGGTGACGTCCTGCCACCAGGCATCGGTCTGGATGTCCTGGATCAGGGTCAACTGGTCGCGCACCATCGGAATGGTCGATTTCTCCTCGAGGGCGGCGGCGATCCGGCGCACTTGCTCCTGCAGCCCCGTGAAGGCGGCATCTTCCCGCAGCAGGGCCAGCTGGAGCTGCAGGCACTTGAGGTCGAAGCGCTTGGCCTCCTCGGCCTCGGCGTCCAGCTCGGCGGGCAGGCCGGCGAGGTGTCGGGACAGCTCGCTGCGGGTGTCGGCCGGCAGGCGGATCCAGGACTCGGGTTTCGAGAACTTCTCGACCAGCCGGCGGTGGCGCCGGACGATGAAGTTGTCGAGGTTCATGGCCGCCACCTCCTGGTGCAGGCGGCCGGCAATCTGCGCGCGAACCTCCGCGATCGTCCGCGGCTCGGCATGCGGCGGTCCGGCGGCTTCCGCGATCGCCGGCTCCTCGCTGGGGTCGGTGCGGCAGTCGATCTCCGCGACCAGGTCCAGCCGGGCGTCGAACAGCCGCTTGGCGAGTGGGACAGGTGCGTTGCCGTCCGCGCCCTGCATGTTCTGGCTGAAATACTCGAGGTTCTGGCAGAAGTCGAAAACGTGGAAGCAGGTCTTGTGCTGTCCAGGCCCGAACAAGTTGCGGCACAGCCGGGTGCCGCGGCCGATCATCTGCCAGAACTTGGTGCGCGACCGCACCAGCTTGAAGAAGACGAGGTTCACGACCTCGGGGACGTCGATGCCGGTGTCGAGCATGTCGACCGAGACGGCGATGTGTGGCGCCTTGTCCTTGATGGAGAAGTCGTCGATCAGGCTCTGCGCGTACTCGGTCTTGAACGTGATGACCCGCGCGAATGCCCCTTTCAGGTGCGGGTAGTTGGCGTCGAAGCGCTCCGCGATGAACTCAGCGTGCTGCTGGTTCTTGGCGAAGATGATCGTCTTGCCGAGCCGGTCGCCGCCCGCCACCTTCAGGCCGTGGGCCATGAGGTGCGCCAGCACCTTGTCCACGGTGTCCTTGTTGAACAGCCATTTGTTCACGGCCTCGGCCTCGACGCGGTCGGGCGACTGGCCTTCCTCGTCCCACTCCAGCGCGTCCCACTGCTCCTGCTCGTCGGGCGGCAGGTCGTCGTAGCGGATGCCCTCGCGCTGGAAGCGCAGGGGCACGGACACTGCACGCGGCGGGACGAGGAAGCCGTCCTGGACGGCTTCTTCGAGCGAGTAGGCGTCGGTCGGGACGCCGTTCTCCAGTTCGAACAGGCCGTAGGTGTTGCGGTCGACCTCGTCCTTGGGGGTCGCCGTCAGGCCGACGAGGAACGCATCGAAGTAGTCGAAGATGGCGCGGTACTTCTGGAAGACTGACCGATGGGCCTCGTCCACGACCACGAGGTCGAAGTGCCCGACGCCAAAGCGGCGCTGGCCGTCGCGCGTTTCGTCGATCATTCCCATCATGGTCGGGTAGGTCGACAGGAACACCCGGCCCTCGACGTGCTTGTCGGTGACCAGGTTGACCGGTGAGCTGTCCGGCAGATGGGCCTTGAAGGCATTGGCCGCCTGGTTCACCAGCGCGACACGGTCGGCCAGGAACAGGACCCGCTTGACCCAGTTGCAGCGCATCAGCAGGTCGCACAGGGCAATCACGGTGCGGGTCTTGCCGGCCCCGGTCGCCATGACCAGCAGGGCCTTACGGTCGTGGTCGCGCTCGAAGGCTTCGGCCACGCGACGGATCGCGCGCGACTGGTAGTGGCGTTCGACGATCGTGGTGCTGATCGGCGCCGCCGCAAGGCCGCGGCGCGTGGTCCGGCGCTGGATCAGCAGTTCGAGTTCCGCCTTCTTGTAAAAGCCCTGCACGCGCCGCGGCGGGTAGTGGGCGTCGTCCCACAGCCAGTGGTCATAGCCGTTGGAGTAGAAGATCACCGGGCGCTGGCCGCACTGGCGCTCCAGGCAATCAGCGTACAGCTTGGCCTGTTGCTGGCCGACGCGGGGATCGCGCCGGGTCCGCTTGGCTTCGACGAGGCCCAGCGGGCGTCCATCGTCGCCCCAGAGCACGTAGTCGACGAAGCCCTTGCCCTCGGCGTTGGGCATGCCGACGACCTCGAACTCGCGATCCCGCGGCTGGTCCAGCGCCCAGCCGGCTTCCTTCAGCAGGAGGTCGATGAAGTAGTCGCGCGTTTCCGCCTCGGAATAATCGTGGGCATCCGGCTGCGCGGTGGCCGCTTGCCGGGCCGCGGCAACTTCGGCGCGCAGACGCTGCAGTTCGGCGTCCAGCGCGGCCTTGTCCGCCAGCGCAGCAGCGAGGTTCTCGTCCTTCTCGTGCAGCCGCGCTTGCAGCGCGGCGAGTTGTTCCGCGGTCTGCGCCGCGGCGCGGGCCGCATAAGGCAGGGCCGCCGGATCGAAGGCGAGGCCCGGCGCCGGGCGCTGCTGGCGCGCATAAGTGCGGGCCAGCCAGTAGCCCACGTGGAAGAGCTCCTTCACCGCCACCACCGCGTCGGGCGCGGGCACCGGGCGGTGGCTGTGGACCGCGCGGTTGCCGAGCGTGACGATCACGCGCGCCTTGCTGAACACGGCCTCCCCGGCGGCCTGCTTGAAGCTCGGGTCGTGGACCAGGGCCGACAGGTTGTCCTGATAGGGCAGCTTCAGCGCGGGGTCGTGCTTGTACGCCCAGTGGACGGCCAGCTCCAGCGCGCGGCGGGCGTAGAAACACGCCGTGCGCGGATCGCCGCGAGCCGCGGACTCGGCCTGCCGGGCTGCTTCGAACACGGCAGGCCATTCGGCTTCGAGGAAGGCGAACTGGCTCATGGCGCGGCTCCATGCGATAGGCAGCCTTCAACATGGCGGGCGCTGCAGTCCATGCGATAGGCAGCAGGCGGTTTCACTGGCCGAAGGATTGCAACGGATTGCTCCGTGATTGCAACCCAGCCACGCCAGGTCGCAAATCGAACTTGCGATAAGCGCTTTTCAATCAGAGTCTTACGCGCCGAATTGGCATACAGGAAGCGCGGACGATCCTGATCACCCCTCATGGTTGCAATTCCCCGGAGCCCGGGCCCGGATACCAGCGAGCACCCTTCGTCACCCCGACCCGATGGATGGCTCCGTTCCGGCGAAGTTCGCGCAACAGGACCTGTATTTGATTCCGGGAAAGGGCCGGCAGCACCTGTCGGAACTCCTCCATCTGCGCACCGCTCGCCGCGTTGTCCTGGATGTGCTTCAGCAGCAGCGCCTTGTTCGTCCCTCGGTCGAGTCCCTTCGTGCGGGTGTAAACGCCCTTGCTGCCCATCGCGGCGTAGAGCCCCCGAGCCAGCAGATATCGCGTTCCTCGACCACGCCCAACCGTCTCCACCGCGCCCGCCGAAATCAGACCCGGAAGGCTGACCTTCAGGTGCTCCGGCAACGACTGCTCGCGCCGCAGATAGTCCAGCGTGAGGAAATCGGAGGTCGAGAACGACTTGAGCTTCTCCTCGCCCAGCCGCTCGATGAAGCGCACGAAGGCCGGGCTGGCGACCGTTCCATACAGAGTCAGCCGCACCTCGTGCGCCGACGTGCCCGCGAAGCTGGGCAGCGCCTTGCCCTGCCGGATCGCGCTTTCGAACATCAGGTTCATGCCCTGGCCCGAGCGTTCGATCAGCCCGCACTTCGCCAACGCCTCGGCCAACCGCCGATTGCGCGGGTTCTGCTGGTCGAGGATGTTCGCCGGGGTGATCCCCGTTGGCAGGCCGCCGGGGCTGACCAGCTCCAGCCGCTGGGGATACTGCCGAACGAACACCGACCCGCCGAGCCGATAGTCCCGATGCGACACGGCATTGAGCAGGGCTTCGCGCACCGACACCTCGTCGAAGGTGGGCAGTTCGACGCGGAACAACCCGTCCTGATAGCTCTGCCGGTCATTACGCAGGTTGATCTTGTTCCAAATGGCGTCGTGCCAGAGCAGGAAGCCAGCCCGGAACTCCTCGCGGTCGGCTGCAGGGCCCGACGCCTCGGAAGACCGGTACTCAAACACGAGCTCCGCTTGGGCAAGCCATCGTCCCAGCGCCTCGCGGTAACCGAACAGGATCAGCGCCGCGTAGCTGACGCGCCCGTCCGGCAGCAGCTCGGCGTTGGCGAGCGTCTGTTCGTCGGTCCAACGCGCCTTGCGCTCATCGCGCGTCCTGGTGGCCCACCGGATTCGAAACTGTGCGATCGCTTCTGGCGAAAGGTCGCCGATGCCCGCGCCCGGACAGACCTCCGCCGAGAAGTCGGGCCCCGTTTCGGCAAACATGGCCTTCAGTTCCGCATCATTGAGCCCGGTCAGTTCGTCCCCCGCCCTTTTGAGATATCGCCCGTCGATCTGCCAGGCCGTGCCCGGAAGGCGCGGCGGCACATGGACGATCAGCACTCGACCGTCGGCCGTTCGCACCTCTTCGACCGGAATGCGATGCGACAGCCGGTCGTGCAGACCGGCCTCGGTGCGCCCCGGCTCGGCAAACGCTGCCGTGCCGACGATCCGGCGCGGGCGCCGGTCAGTCACGCCGAGGATGATCTTGCCGCCGCCTTCGTTGGCCAGGGCAACGCAGTACTCCACCAGCTTGTCGAAGTGATAGTTCTGCTTAGCCTCCTTGAACTCGAGGCTGACGCCCTCCGGCTCGCTCAGCCAGGTGAGAAGTTCTTCGGCACTTGCCGGCATGACTACAGCTCACCGCGAAAGGCGCGTTGCTGGAGGGAGGCGAAGAGGGCATCAACTGCCTCAGCCGCCCGTTGTTGATTCACCTTCATCAGGGCAACGCAAGCAGTTGCGCGAACGAACTCATCCTGCAACGAGATCGGTGGGACATAAACGGGGAGTTCGCGAATCTGGCCTTGAAAGAGATTGGCCTGGCTTGAGGCATTGGCTCGGCGCAGCATCCGAGCCTTCAGCGCAGGAGTTCGCAGGCAATGCTCGAGGAATTTCGTGCGTACGATGTCACCCTTCGGTCGCACGAGAGCGGCACTTCGAACGAGTGAAAATGGCTCGTCTGTTTCGACAGATGCGACCCTTCCGATCGTTCCGGAACACGAGATTAGGACGTCGCCACGTGAAGGCTTGCATCGCTTGCTAATTCGCTCGTATTCGTCAGCGCCGATGTAGTCGACATTCTCGAAGTCAATGTGACCGTCACGGACATTCCTCGCTGACAGGAGCTTGATACCCTCATGTGTACGAGCAGGCGTTAGATGTTCACCGTCGGTCACCTGCGCCGCAACGCCATCGACTGTCGAAGCTGCCCATCCTTTCGGATTCGTGGCGGGGTCGCCGAACATGTCGAGGAAGATGGATTGGGTGAGGGTGTCGAGCTGGGCGAGCGCGGCGCGGCGCTTGGCCCGCAGCGCGTCGGCCTTGTCCAGGATCTCAGCAATTCGCCGCTGCTCGGGGAGGGGCGGCAGTGGAATCCTGAGCTCCGCGAGAGCGCTCGGACTCAAGCGCGGCAGGTTGGCACCGGTCGCGCGAGAGCTAGCCAGGGCGACCATATCGGGCGACAAGAGAAGCCACGCGAGGTAGCCGCGGTCGAGATCAGGGCCGGGAAGCACGGGAAGAATGTCGGTGCTACAGATGCCCTCGAAATCTGGGCGGGCGACCTTGGCGAGGTAGGGACGCAGCTTTCCGTAGAGTAGGTGCTGCGGCGTGAACGTGAACTTGCTGCTGGCAAGCTCCCCAGCATCTACCGGGCGGACGCCAACAAAGTGCCCGCCAGACTCGATGTTCTCCAGCCCGACGTACAAGGTGCCGGTCTCGATCGCTGTCGGATCGACAATATCGCGCTCGATGGCGGCCACGTCACCCAGCGCCACGCGCCTTGGTACAGCCATCAGAGCATCCCCTCTAGCTCCGTTATCCCGTGCTGGATCTCTTTCTCCAGCTTCGCGAGCTCCGCGAGAATCTCCTTCGGCGCGCGGTGCTCGAGCGCCTCATGCACCACTTCCTTGTACCGGCTGAGCGACAGGTCATAGCCCTGCGCAGCAATTTCGGCTTTCGGCACGCAGAAACTCTGCGCCGTGCGCTGACGATCGCGCTCGGCGCCGGCGCGTTGCGCCCAGCGGGCCAGTACGTCCGGCAGGTTGTTCTTCGCATGTTCCTGGGCAGCCAGCGCGGTGCGCGGCACCGGGCCCAGCTTGTCGTCGGCCAACAGGGGCGTGCGCTTGTCGTCGAGGCTCCAGCCGTCGGCCTCGACGTCGTAGAACCACACGTGGTCGGTGCCGCCGGAGTTGGTCTTGGTGAAGAGCAGGATCGCGGTCGACACCCCGGCGTAGGGCTTGAACACGCCGCCGGGCAGCTTGACGATGGCGTCGAGCTTCTGGTCTTCGACCAGGATGCGGCGCAGTTCCTTGTGCGCCTTGCTGGACCCGAACAGCACGCCGTCGGGCACGATCACGGCCGCTCGGCCGCCGGGCTTGAGCAGCCGCAGGAAGAGCGCGAGGAAGAGCAGCTCGGTCTTCTTCGTCTTGACGATCTGCAGCAGGTCCTTGGCCGTGTTCTCGTAATCGAGGCTGCCGGCGAAGGGCGGATTCGCCAGCACGAGGGTGTACTTTTCCTCCTCGCCGCTGTGGTCCTGGGCCAGCGAATCGCGGTAGTTGATGTCCGGGCTTTCGACCCCGTGCAGCAGCATGTTCATGCTGCCGATGCGCAGCATGGTGTGGTCGAAGTCGAACCCGTGGAACATGCGGTGGTGGAAGTGATCCCGCTGGACTTCGTTGTGCAATAGGTCCGGATGGCGCGCACGCAGGTATTCGCCGGCCGCCACGAGGAAGCCCGCCGTGCCGCAGGCCGGGTCGCAGATCACGTCGCCGGGCCGGGGCGCGGTGAGTTCCACCATCAGCTGGATGATGTGGCGGGGGGTGCGGAACTGGCCGTTCTGCCCGGCGCTGGCGATCTTGCCGAGCATGTACTCGTAGACGTCGCCCTTGGTGTCGCGGTCGTCCATCGGCACGTGGTCGAGCAGGTCCACCACCTTGGCCAGCAGGGCCGGGGTCGGGATGGTGAAGCGCGCGCCGGCCATGTGGCGGGCGTAGGTCGAGTCGC
>DHLY01000144.1:544-9183 GCA_002405525.1 Proteobacteria bacterium UBA4656 | reverse complement strand
CCCACCACGGTGAACATGTCCGCCGGCGCGAAATGCTTGAAGCGCGACCAGCGGCAGTCCGCATAGGGGCGGCCCTTGGGGTCCTGGCCCTCGGGGAAGATGCGCCGGGCCATCGGCTGCTTGAGCCGGTTGGCCTTGTTTTCTTCCAGAGTGTGCAGGTCGTCGAGCCGGCGGATGAAGAGCAAATAGGTCAGCTGCTCGATGACCTCGATCGGGTTGGCGATGCCGCCCGCCCAGAAGGCGTTCCAGATCTGGTCGATCTGGGATTTGATGGGGCCGGTGATCATGTGGCGGGATCCTTGGGTGGTGCGTCGTCCGTCGGGTCATCCCGCCGAACGGGCCATGGCGACCGTTTGCCGGGCCCGAACCGATCGCTTTGGGCGCATTGGACGGTCCGGGGATGGTAAACGGTTGCCGGCAGCACCGGCGCGGGCATCGGCTGCGGGTGGCCTTGCCGAGGCATCGTCCCAATTCGGCGCGCATGTGGAGACGGCCGGGCGCCGGGCAACTCGGCGCGGCCCGCGAGTCCTGTCAGCGTCGAAGGTCCCGGCGCTCACGCGGGCGGACGGGTGCTTCTCCACCAATGCACCCCGTCTGTGGTCTCACCGGTGTTGGCGCTCGCCCAAAACTGACCACCGGTGCGCGTCGAAAACTGACCAGGGTGCATGACCCCTAACCTGCTGTCGGTTTTGTCCGGTGGCGGCGCGGTGGATGCTCGTTTCCTTGAAACGGTAACGGTGATTGTCAGGTTTGCAGGGAAGCCAGGCCGCCTCTCGCGCGGGATGCACGTGAACACTGTGCGCGGCGCCCGCGCCGCTTTCGCATGGGTGGCGTCATGGCGCTTTGTGGGGCGAGGAAAGGATCGCGGGACCGGGTTGCGGGCGTCTCACGACTCGCGGGTCAGAAGGTCGACGTAGTCTCGGTAGCCGAACACGCGACCGCGCTGCCGATTCGTCATCTCGGCAACGATACCGAGACGTTCCAGGTGCGCGAGCGACTTGTTCACGGTGGCCGCGGTCAACTGGGTGGCCTTCCCAATCGCCGCCGAGCTGGCAATCGGCCGCCGCTGCAGGGCCTGGTGCACGGCCAGCGCGGATGCGGCGGCGCGGCCGAGCCCTGCGATCCGATCGCGATCGGCGTTGACGAGGGCCAGAAGGGCGTTCGCGGTCGTCGCGGCCTGGGTGGCGCTGGTCTCGATCGCTTCGGCGAAGAAGTCCAGCCAGCGCTCCCAGTCGCCGTGCAGGCGCACGTCGTTGAGCAACTCGTAGTACAGGGCGCGATGGCGCTTGAAGAACAGGCTGGGATAGAGCATCGGCTCCCGCAGCACGCCTTCGGCGACGAGTTGCAGCACGATGAGCAGGCGACCGAGGCGATCATTGCCGTCGAGAAAGGGGTGGATGGTCTCGAACTGGACATGCGCGAGCGCGGCCTTGAGCAGCGGCGGCGTGGGCTCGGGTTCGTCGTTGAGGAAGCGCTCGAACGGCGTGAGGCAGGCGGCCAGTTGATCGGCCGGGGGCGGCACGAAGGCCGCGTTGCCAGGCCGCGTGCCGCCGATCCAGACCTGCAAGCGGCGCAGCTCGCCTGGCGCCTTGGCCTGGCCGCCTGGATGCGCCATCAGCACCTCGTGCATGCCGCGGATCAGGCGCATCGACAGCGGCAGGCCACCGCGCAATGCGGCGAGGCCGTGGTCGAGGGCGGCGACACAGCGACTGACCTCGCGCGCGTCGTCGACCGGCACGCCGGGCTGTTCGTCGATCTCGTACAGCAGCAGGTCGGCGAACGACGACTGCGTGCCTTCGATCTGCGAGGACAGCACCGCCTCCTTGCGCACGAAGCTGTAGCGCAGCAGGGCGGCGTTCGGCAGGTGGGTGGTCAGCGCATCGAGGCGGCCCAGGGCCAGCAGGGCGTCGTCGAAGCGGCGCCGCAGCACCGGCGACCATTCGACCGGCGGTTGCGGCGGCAGCGGCGCCGGCACGAAGGCGCGGAAGCGCTCGCCGGGCGTGGCGACCTCGACATCGCGTCCGGGCGGAGGTCTGCGCAGGGCGGCATCCTCAAACAAGGTCGCGCTTTGTTTCGGGTTCACGGATTAACGTGAATCAAGCCGGCCTCTGAACACGTCTCCACACCCGGGGCGTTTCCGTGCGTGTCCGCACCAGAGCGGGCGCCGCCCGGCCTGGGGTTCCACGGCCAAGGCGACCAACGCGGGTGTGGAAACCTGTTCAGAGGCTTCCAACAAGGTTCTGGCCTGGTCGCTGCCGCGCGCGACGGCCAGCGCCCGGAAGGCGGTGTGCCCAGCGGGTCGATGCGCGACAGGCCGTCGTGGTGGGCGCGGAAACGCCGGCGCCGCACTGGGTCGACCCGCGGGAGCCCGGACCGCAGTACGGCAGCGGGCGTGGCGCGGGACCGCGGGCCGATCGTCGCGCGATGGGCACGCGGCAGTCGACGGCGGGTTTCAGCCCTCGATGGCCGTCCGGGTGAGCACCGCCGGAAGCCGCCCCTCGGCGAGCTGCTCGAGCCACTCCCGGTCCATGGCCGACGCCCCCGCGAATGGGCTGTCCGACTGCTCCAGCAGCGCGAGTCCCTGGCGTGCCGCTGCCATGCCCTCGTCCGCCTTGCCCTCGGCCAGGAGAATGGCGGCCAGCACACGCCGGCGGCTGAACGCGTCCACCACGGCCTTCTCCGTCTGCTCGAACGCTGCCCGGGCCTCCGGGATTCGCCCGTCGGCCAGCGCCAGCCACGCATCCGCCAACTGCAGTTCCCCCTTGCTGAGGGGGGGTGCGTTCTCGCTCGCCACCTTCATGCGTGCCAGATGCGCTCTGGCCGCGGCCACGTCGCCCTGATCGAGCGCGTGCAACAGCCCGCAATGGGCCGCCCCGTTCTCGACGGTGGAGCCATCCTGCACGCGGACCGCGCTGCGGATGTATTCGGGGGACCAGTCGCGAGGGCGGATGCCCTCGCAGAGATGGCCCATCAAGGCATTCATTGCCAGCAGCCGCTCGGCCTCGGGACCGCCCTTGAGCAGCATGCGGACGGCGGCGCCGTCGCTGAGAAAGCCGCCCAGGGCGTTGGGAATGCTGGTGGCGATGAAAATGCCGAGCGAGAGCACGCCCGCCATCAGGGTGAAGTCGCCGACGATCATGTCGCCCAGCGTGTGCGTGCCCGCCGCGATCGTGCTGCGCTTGACGCTGTCCAGGTCGAGACCGAAGTGGATCGCCATGCACAACACGCCGACCACGAGGCTGGCCAGCGGCCCGCCCGCGTAGAGCACCACCGCATCGCGGGTGGGCGGCAGCCGCCCGCCGCGCGGCGCCATCATGGTGGCCCCGGGATAGAGCGCCCACAGGTCGTTCCACCCCGCCTTCAGCCGCGCTCCGCCGCGCGAGACCACGAGCGGCCCGCAAAACAACGCCACGAACCGGTATCCGCTCAGCACGCCGCCCGCCACGTGGCCGAGCTCGTGCAGGTGCAACACCAGCAGTCCGCCGGCCATCAGGACGGCGAGAAGCGCCAGCACCTCGGCCAGCCGGTTGTCGGGCAGGCCGAGCACGCCGGCAGGTATGACCAGGCACAGGAAGATCGCCAGCGTCAGGGGGGCTGGCTTGAGCAGGGACTTCAACATGATGCGTCAGTCGGTCGGGGCGGCAGCCGCAGTGCCGGCGCAAGCGCCCAGTCCGGACGCGAGGTCAGACTGCCCGCCGGGCAAGCGCGGCGCAAGTGTCCGCAGCCGCGTTGCCGTTGCGCGCGTCTGCAACCGGGGACGCCGCAGGGCGTGATTGCCCCGGCCTGCGACATCGATGTTGCCACCGGCGTCGGCAGCCGGCCTGCGGGTGCCGAAGCGGCGCGCCGGGCGAATCGCTGAGCGCGGCGAAGCACGCGACCGCGGCATCCGTCCTCGCCGCAACCCCGATCGGGGCGGTCGCGCACAGGGTGCGCTCCAACGCGTGGCGGGTCGGTGGGCGCGCGATGTCGTCGGGTGACCTTGGACCGCGGGACGCCGCGGGCGCACGGCCGTGCCGCGCGCGTGGCAGGATCGCCCCCATGGCCAATGTCCTGCCGATCCTGACCGAAGGCGACCCACGCCTCGCGCAGCCTTGCGCGTCGGTCATCTTCCCCGACCTCGCGCTGGCCGGCCAGGTCGCCGACCTGCATGCCACGCTCGCGGCGTTCCGCGATCGCCACGGCTACGGCCGCGCGATGGCCGCACCGCAGGCGGGCATCCTGCGCCGCGTGATCGTGGTCAACCTCGGTGCGACGCCCTTCGCGCTGGTCAACCCGGAGATCACCTGGCGTTCGCCGGAGACCTTCGAGGTCTGGGACGATTGTCTGTCCGTGCCGGACTGCGTGGTGCGCGTGCGCCGCCACCGCAGCATCGCGCTGCGCTACCAGGACGACCGAGGACGCTTGCGCGAGTGGCCCGATCTGCCGCCCGACCTGGCGGAACTGCTGCAGCACGAGATCGACCATCTCGATGGCGTGCTGATGCGCGAGCGCGCGGTGGATCGGGATTCGGTGCGGCCGATCAGCGAACACGCCGCGCTGGTGGGCGCTGCGCGGCCGAGCCACCGTCTGTCGCTGGACGGCATCCGCCGCGCGCTGGATGAAATCCCGCGCGTGTTCCGCGATTCGCCGCAGTACGACTGCGAGGCGCTGTCGGCCGCGCTCGGTTGTCGCTTGCTGCTGAAGGTCGAAAGCCTCAATCCGATCCGCTCGTTCAAGGGCCGCGGCGCGACGGCCTTCGTCGCGCGTCTCGTCGCCGGCGGCTTCCGCGACGCGGTGGTCTGCGCCAGCGCCGGCAACTTCGGGCAGGGAATTGCCTACGCGGGCCGCCTGCACGGCCTGCGCGTGGTGGTGTTCGCCAGCGTGCACGCGAATCCGCTGAAACTCGCGCGCATGCGCGCGCTGGGCGCGGACGTGCGGCTCGAAGGCGAGGACTTCGACGCGGCCAAGGACGCCGCGCGCGCCTTCGCCGCAGCGCAGGGCGCGCGCTTCGTCGAGGACGGCGCGGAGGCCGCGGTCAGCGAGGGCGCGGGCACGATCGGCATCGAGCTGCTCGCGCAGGGCGATGCGCTGGACGACCTGCTGGTGCCGCTGGGCAATGGCGCCCTGCTCAACGGCGTGGCGCGCTGGACCAAGGCAGCGGACCCGGCGCTGCGCACGATCGGCGTGGTGGCGCAGGGCGCGCCGTCGATGGAGCTGTCGTTCGACGCCGGGCGTGCGGTGAGCACCGCGGACGCGCGCACCATCGCCGACGGCATCGCGGTGCGGGTGCCCGTGCCCGAAGCGGTGGCCGACATGCAGGGTCTGGTCGATCTCGTGTGTGCGGTCGACGAAGCGCGGATCGGCGAAGCGATGGCCCTGCTGCGCCGGGAGGCGGGCTTGATCGTCGAACCCGCGGGTGCGGTCGGCGTGGCGGCGATCCTCGCCGACCGCGCGCGCTTCGCCGGGCGCCGCGTCGCCGCCGTCGTCTGCGGCGGCAACGTCGCGCCCGAAAGCGCCTGAACCGCGATCGCGCCTCAGCGCGCGCCGGGCAGCATGCGGCGCAGGGTGTCGTCGCGACGCACGAGATGGTGGTACAGCGCCGCCGCCGCGTGCAGGCCGACCAGGAAGTAGCCGACCGTCGCGCCGGTCTCGTGCAGGTCATCGACGAGGTGCGCCAGCGCCTTGTCAGGCGCGACCAGTGGCGGCACCGCGAGCCCGTAGAACGAGATCGCGCCGCCCTCGGCGCTCATCAGCAGCCAGCCGCCGAGCGGCATGCCGAGCATGAACAGGTACAGCGCCACGTGGCCCGCGGCGGCCGACAGGCGCAGCGCGGTCGACGGCGGCGGCGTGATCACCGGCAGCGGCCGGCGCAGGCGCAGCACGAGCCGCGGCAGCAGCAGCAGCAGCACGGTCAGGCCGAACGAGTAGTGCAGCATCTTCATCAGTTCGCGCGGCTCGCTGCCGCGCGGGAAACTGCCGCGCAGTTCCATCATGCAGTAGACGGCGACCAGCAGCAGCAGGGTCAGCCAGTGCAGCGCCATGAGGGCGCGCGGGTAACGGGACGGTTGCGGCATCGTCGGGCCTCCGGTGATCGGGGCCGCGCAAGTTAGCGCGGGGCGCCGCCGTCGCCCTTGACCCAGGTCGGGAGTCGCGCTGTTCCGCGGCTTGCCGACGGTCGCGACCGTCGAAGCGCTCGATCGGGGCGACCGATGCCCCGGTACCGACCCCGCGCGCCTCAGGGGCCCTCGAATCCGTCCGCGATGACCACGGCCACCGTGGTGTGCGTCACCGCATCGATGCCGCTGTAGGCATGGATGATGGAGCCCGTGTATTCGGCGATCACGCTCGCAGTGCCCGCGGTGGCGAACGCGATCGTGCAGGAGAACGTGGCGATGGTGGCCGTGATCGGGGTCGGGCTGGTATCCACGCAGGACTCGCCGCTGCTGGCGGTGAAGGTGACCTGGCCATCGGCGGGTGCGTTCGGCGTGGCGCTGACGGTGGCGGTGAAGGTCACCGGCTGGCCGGGCAGCGAAGGATCGGGCGTGTCGCCGATGATGCTGATCGTGGTGGCGGTGCCCGTGCGCTGGAGCACCACGCGGTTGCTGGCCGGCTGGCCGACCGCGAGCGGGTTGCGGGCAGCGTCGTAGCCGAAGACTTGCGATGACCCGCGTCCTGCCATAGCGCCCAGCACGCTGTGAGTGCTGATGATGGGGCCGACCACGCTGCCGTTGGCGAGCCCCAGCGTGATCGCGCCGGCGGTGTCGATGGGCCCGTTGTCCCATTGTGCGCCGTCCACCGCATGGTTGCCGTTGCCCAGCGCGGAAGGCGCGCTGCCGCCGCCGACGAAGTCGCCCGCCGCGCTCCCGATCAGCGAGTTGGCCGCCGACACCACGCCGATGATGCCGCTGGTCCTTGAGCCGAAGGTCACCGCGCCGGCGTCGACGGCTACGCCGTTGTCCCAGACCGAGCTGAGCACCACGAAGTTGCCGTTGGCCAGGACCACCACGCCCTCGCCGCCGATCCGATCGTTGGCGCTGCTGCCCGTCAGCGTGCTGACCCGCGTGCCGTCGGGCCGGTACCGGTACACCGCGCCGACATCGGCGATCGGGCTGGACGCGTCGTAGCCCGGATCGGTGACCACAAAACTGCCGTTGGGCAGGACCGTGACCGTGCGCTCGAACTCGCCGCTGCCGTCAGGTCCGTCGATCGTGACCTGCGCCGCCGCTGCGGCGCCGGCGAGGACTAGCAGCGCGGCGATCATCCCGAACCGGACCGGCCCCCGCGATGCGATGGACGGGGAGCGTCGGATCCGATGCACGTTCGCAGACATTCCCCTGGACGCCATCGATGGGCGGCGGCGGGTCGGACGAGAGCGGCGTCGAGTCGGTAGCGCAGCGCGTCGTTCTCCGCATCCTTCTCGTTCGGAGCAAACGCCGCCCGTGCGGGAGGCGGCGGGGGCCGCCGCCCCTCGGCGCGCGATCGTGCTGAGGCCGCGGTCAGCCGCGCGGCCGCTCCAGCGTGCCGAACCGCCCGTCGCCGATCGGATACGTGATGTTGACGTTGCGGTGCGCCATCGCCCGCGGGTCGTGGTGGTGGCGGTGCAGCCAGGGCAGGCGCGCCACGCCCGGCACGCGGGTCATCCAGTGGCCGGGCGGCTGACGGTAGGCCAGATGCGGGAACTCGTGGTTGAGGAAGCAGGCGATGTCCCGCGGTAGCCGGCGGGAACGTCGTGCTCACTGCAGGCGGCGCGGAAGCGGGCGACGGGTTCGGAGATCATGCGGCGGTTGCGGCGACCCGGGGTGCAGCAGTCGCCGATCCAACCGCTCCCACCGCGAGCACGGACGAGTCCCTGTGGGAGCGAGCAACGCTCGCGACTGCGACCACCGCAGCCAGCGGCCAGTGCGGAGCCCTCGGTCGCGAGCGTTGCTCGCTCCCACACCATCCGCGCGGGGGTCAGAGGCTCCCACACCATCCGCACAGCGGTCAGGTCGGGCTGCCATTGGGCCTGTAGAGGTACACCACGCCGACATCGACGACCGGCCCCGGCGCATCAGACCCCGCATCGGTGACCATGATGTTGCCGTTCGGCAGGACCGTCACCGTGCGGCCGAACTCGCCGCTGCCGGCGGGCGCGTCGATCGTGAACCGCGCCGCCTGCAGGGCGCCCGCGAAGAACAGGAGGGCCCAGGCCAGCCATTGGCGCGACGGTTCGGCCACCCTCGTCACCAACCCACTGCGCGCGCGGATCGGAAGCATGAGAATTCCGTGGCGCGCCTGATCGCGGATCGTTGTTCGGTGGACGGGGTTTCGTCCGTTCTCCCATGCAGGCGCCCACCGGCGAGCGAGGCAGGGGCACGACGTATGGATCCGACGAACGGATTGGCAGGCCTGGCGGCCCAGCTGCTCGGGGCGGCCGGCGGTCGGCCCGGGGACACGGCAGGCCGCGGCGACGCCGGCGCGGTGCTGGCCGCCCAGGTGGCGGTCGCGCTCGGCGTGGCGCGGCCGGCCGGCGAGCGCACCCTGATGGCGCAGGACAACCTGGCGCTGCGCCTGCTGCTGGAGGAACGCCGCGCCCTCGGTGTCGAAGCATCGCCTAACGCGCTGGACGCGGCGCTGCGCTGCGGCGACCTGATCCTGGCCGCACGCGGTGCCGCAGGCCC
>DHLY01000144.1:340-487 GCA_002405525.1 Proteobacteria bacterium UBA4656 | reverse complement strand
GGGAGTTCGCGCTGCACGTGATGGACCGTGAGGTGGTGGTCGACCCGGGCGAATCCTCCGAGCTGCACGTCCCCAGCGCGCGGCTGCGCCGCCTGGTGGCCTGAGCCCGGCGACCACGGCTCCGCGTTCGCTCACCCGCGCGGCCGC
>DHLY01000144.1:0-156 GCA_002405525.1 Proteobacteria bacterium UBA4656 | reverse complement strand
GCCCGTCGCCGATCGGATAGGTGATGTTGAAGTTGCGGCTCGCCATCACCCGCGGGTCGTGGTGGTGGCGATGCAGCCAGGCCAGGCGCGCGACGCCCGGCACGCGCGTCATCCAGTGGCCCGGCGGCTGGTGGTAGGCGAGGTGCAGGAACTCGT
>DHLY01000118.1 GCA_002405525.1 Proteobacteria bacterium UBA4656 | reverse complement strand
CGCACTGCGCGCCGGCGCGGCCGACGCCCGCCGGATCGGCCAGCCAGTTCCCGATCACGCGCTGCACGATGGCCATCACCGGGCCGATGACTTGTGGCCTGCGCCGTGCGGCGGCGCCCTCGCGCGCCTGGCGTCAGTCACGCCCCGGAGCCGCCGAGCGCAGCCACTCCCGGGCGGATCGCCCGGTGCGCTGCGCGAACGCGCGCGACAGCGCCGACGGGTTCGCATAGCCGAGTTCCTGCGCCAGCGCCTTCAGTGGGCGGCCGCGCGCAAGTTCGGCCTGCGCCAGCGCGATCCGCCAGTCGGCGAGGTAGTCGGCCGGCGTGCGGCCGACCGCTTCCCGGAACGTCGCGGCGAACACGGTGCGCGACATGCCGGCGGATGCCGCCATCCGCGCCAGCGTCCAGGGATCGCCAGGGCGCTCGTGGATCGCGGACAGCGCGCGCGCGATGCGCGGGTCGGAGAGGCCGGCGATCAGGCCCGGATCGACGCCGGCCTCGCGCGGGTGGTCGAGCAGCCAGCGCAGCAACTGGATCAGCACCACCTCGAACAGGCGGTCGGCCAGCAGGCGACGGCCGCAGCGCACCTGGTCGGTCTCGGCGAACAGCAGGTCGAGCGCGCCGCCCAGCCCCGGCACCACGGCCAGCGGCACCGCCAGCAGCGGGGGCAGGGCGCGCACCAGCGGATGCGCGGCGCCCCCGTCGAAGGCCAGTTCCGCGCAGGTGAAGTCCGCGCCCTCGCGCGGCGGATTGTGGAAGGCATGGTCGAGCGGGCGCGGATAGAACAGCAGGGTCGGCTGGTCGAGTTCGAGTCGCCGCGGCGCGCCGCTGCGCGCGGCATGCGTCACCGCCATGCGGCCGCGCCGCAGCACATGCAGGTAGCCGTGCCCGCTGCGCGCTTCGAAGCGCGCCAGGCCGCAGATCGCACCGCTGTGGAACAACTGCGCGCGGACGCGGAAGCGCTCGAGCAGGACCGAGAGGCGGTCGATCGACGGCTGGGTCATCGGCGTACGAATTGGTATCCGGGGCGGACGTTAAGTAACCAAGGGTACGGAGATCGCGGTCAGGATGCCACCCGCTGCGGCGCCATCGCCGCACGTTCCCGCCCTGCCAACCCGATCCGGAGCTAGCGACCATGACCACCCGATCCCACCGACTGCCGATCGCCGCCGCGATCCTCGCCCTGCTCGGCAGCCAAGCCGTGCACGCCCACGGCAAGCACGAGGGCGGCCTCGCCACGGCGTCCGCCAAAGCCGTCCACGCGCCGTTCGACATCGTGCATACGCGCATCACGACCGAAGGCAACGTGGCGATCTTCCACATGGGCGTTTCCGGCCGCGCCGGCGCGAAGAAGCCCACGCCCGGCGGCAAGCTCGCCGGCGCCACGGTGTTTTCCTACGTGTGGCCGACCACCCTCGACACGGCCCTGGTCGGCTTCGAGCCGAAGGCCGGCATCCTCGCCTTCGCGGTCACCGCGCACCCGGACTTCGACGACACGCCGCTGTACGACGAGAACGGCGACGGGAAGCTCGACAACGACGGCAACGTCTGGCACTCGCACTGGGTGGTCCTTGCCCCGGACGAGCAGTGCGGTCCCGGCGCGCTGAAGGTCGTCGACATCGAAAAGGGCGCGCGCCCGCGCCTGCCGAAGACCTGGCCCGGCCTGCCGATCCTGATCGACAGCCCCGGCTGGAGCCCGGTGTTCAGCGGCGACACCGTCGAGGTGCGCGTGCCGTTCGACGACATCGGCGCGGTGCAGGCGTCGACGTTCGACGGCGTGACCGCCGCGCTGCGCGTCAACGAAAGCGTGCACAGCCCGCTGCTGTGCGTGGTCGACGTGTTCAAGGTCGCTTCGGGCGATCTCTCCCTGCCCGCCAAGGTCGACCAATAAGTCGGCCCCCATCCAACCTGTCCCCACGATCCCCAACCGGAGTCCACTGCCATGACCCGCATCAACGACAACCTCGATCTCATCCCCGCCGCCAGCCAGCCGCTCGTCGCCAAGGTGCGCGGCGCCTTCGGCACCGTGCCCGCCATGTTCGCCACCGTCGCCAATTCGCCGGCCGCGCTGGCCAGCATGTGGGGATCGTTCGGCGCCCTCGGCGGCGGCACCCTCGGCGCCAGGCTCGGCGAGGCGATCGCGGTCGCGGTCGCCAACCGCAACCACTGCGAGTACTGCCTCGCCGCGCACACCGCGCTCGGCCAGAAGGCCGGCGCCAGCGTGGAGGAACTCGCCGCAGCGCAGCGCGGGATCGCGCGCGATCCGCGCACCCAGGCCGCGCTCACCTTCGCGATCCGCCTCGTCGATGCCCGCGGCCAGGTTTCGGCGGCCGACGTGCAGGCGCTGCGCGCGGCCGGCTTCGACGACGGCCAGGTGGTGGAGGTGATCGCCCACGTTGCGCTGAACCTGTTCACCAACTACGTCAACATCGCGCTCGACGTGCCGGTCGATTTCCCGCGCGTCGCGCTCGCCGCCTGAGCCGGTTCCGCCGCGGCGCCGCCGCTGCGGCGGCGCCGCGGCAGCCGCAGGAGAATCCCGATGAACGCGCTTTCCGTTCCCGCCCCCGAACTCGAGGTCGAGACCTGGTTCAACACCCCGCGCGCGCTGTCGCTGTCGGCGCTGCGCGGTCGCGTGGTGGCCCTGCACGCCTTCCAGATGCTGTGTCCGGGCTGCGTGTCGCACGGCATCCCGCAGGCCGAGCGCCTGCACGACACCTTCGCCGCCGACGGCCTGGTGGTGATCGGCCTGCACACGGTGTTCGAGCACCACGCCGCGATGACGCCGGTGGCACTGTCGGCGTTCCTGCACGAGTACCGCATCCGCATGCCGGTCGGCGTCGATCGTGCCGGCGCCGGCGACCGGGTGCCGCGTTCGATGCGCGCGCTCGGCCTGCGCGGCACGCCGAGCCTGCTGCTGATCGACCACCTGGGCCATGTGCGCCACCACCACTTCGGGCGCGTCGACGACCTCGTGCTCGGGGCGCAGGTGGCACGACTGCTGGCGGAGTCCGCCGCGGCGGCCGCGCAGGGCTGCGACGACGGGCGCTGCGCGGTCTCCTGACCGCGCACCCACCGGCGGGAAAGGCGCGTCCGTGCGCCGGAGCGTCCACGCGGCGGGCGTCGGCGCCGCCGCCGTCGATCGATGGCGGGCTGCGCGCGCGGCCGCGTGCCGGTCGGTCCCGGCGAACGCGGCCATGGCCGCGCACGACCGGGTGTAGGAAGTTCAACCGCCC
>DHLY01000154.1 GCA_002405525.1 Proteobacteria bacterium UBA4656 | reverse complement strand
CGGACGGCCCGCATAGCATCTACGTGGACACGAGGTGGCGGTGAAGGAAGGCGAGGGTCTGTTGCCACGCCGCGGCGCTGGCTGCCGCGTCGAAGTCGGCGCGCTGGTCGCAGTTGAAGCCGTGGCCGGCGGCATGGACGTGGACTTCGGCCTTCGGAAAGGCGGCGCGCTGCGCGGCCACGTCGCCGGGCAGGATCAGCGGGTCGCGCACCCCGTAGTGCAGCAGCAGCGGCGCCTGCGGACGCTCGTGCAGGAACGCCATGCTGCGCCCGCCGTAGTACGACACGGCCGGGATGCCGAGTCGGGTCGCAGCCAGCAGTGCCGCAGTGCCGCCCCAGCAGAAGCCGACGACGCCGGCGGCCAGTTCCTGAGCGACCAGCCAGTCGGCGGCCGCCCGGATGTCGCGCAGGGCGGCGTCGAAGCCGAGCAGCGCCACCAGTTCGCGGCCGCGTGCGATGCCTGCGTCGTCATAGCCCAGTTCGGTCTCAGGCGCCACGCGGTCGAGCAGGCGCGGCGCGACCGCGAGAAACCCGTCGTCCGCGAAGCGCGCCACCACCGAACGGATGTGCGAATTGACGCCGAAAATCTCCTGCACGACTACCACACCGCCGCGCGGAGCTCCACGCGGTCGCTCGATCCAGGCGCCGGTGGCGTGGCCGTCCACGGGGTGGAGCAGGATCGTGTGGCCGTCTTCTCGCATGCGGATCGTCCGGGATGGCGTCCTCCGGTCGGCCGGGCAGACGCAGCGCGCCGCCACTATAATCCGCAGCTCGCCGCCGGAGCCATCGTATGCCGCGCCCCCCCCGCCGTCCGGCCGCGGTAGCCCCGCGGGTCGGCTTCGTCAGCCTCGGCTGCCCGAAGGCGCTGGTCGACTCCGAGCGCATCCTGACCCAGCTGCGCGCCGAAGGCTACGAGATCGCGCCGACCTACGACGGCGCCGACGTGGTGGTGGTCAACACCTGCGGCTTCATCGACAGCGCGGTGGAGGAATCGCTGGACGCGATCGGCGAGGCGATGGCGGAGAACGGCAGGGTGGTGGTCACCGGCTGCCTCGGCGCGCGCGCGGAACTGATCCGCGAGAAGTTCCCCGAGGTGCTCAGCATCAGCGGCCCGCAGGACTACGCGTCGGTGATGACCGCGGTGCACGCGCAGGTGCCGCCCAAGCACGATCCCTTCCTCGACCTGGTGCCGCCGGCGGGCATCAAGCTCACGCCGCGCCACTACGCGTACCTGAAGATCTCCGAAGGCTGCAACCACCGCTGCACCTTCTGCATCATCCCCTCGATGCGCGGCGACCTGGTCTCGCGGCCGATCGAACAGGTGCTGGGCGAGGCCGAGAAGCTGGTCAAGTCGGGCGTGAAGGAGCTGCTGGTCATCAGCCAGGACACCAGCGCCTACGGCGTCGACACGAAGTACGCGCCGGGCACCTGGCGCGGCCGCGAGTGGCGCACGCGCTTCGCCGACCTCTGCGCGGGGCTCGGCGAGCTCGGCGCATGGGTGCGGCTGCACTACGTCTATCCGTATCCGCACGTGGACGAGGTGATCCCGCTGATGGCGGAAGGCAAGGTGCTGCCCTACCTCGACATCCCGTTCCAGCACGCCAGCCCGCGCATCCTCAAGCTGATGAAGCGCCCGGCCAGCGGCGAGAAGAACCTCGACCGCATCCTGGCCTGGCGCCGCGCCTGCCCGGAGCTGACCATCCGCAGCACCTTCATCGCCGGTTTCCCCGGCGAGACCGAGGCCGAGGTCCAGGAGCTGCTCGACTTCCTCGACGCCGCCGAACTCGACCGCGTGGGCTGCTTCGCTTACTCGCCGGTCGAGGGCGCAAAGGCCAACGAACTGCCGGGCCAGCTGCCGGACGACGTGCGCGCGGAGCGCGAGGCGCGCTTCATGAAGGCGCAGGAGAAGATCAGCCGCCGCCGCCTCAAGCGCAAGGTCGGCACCGTGCAGCAGGTGCTCATCGACGAGGTCGGCGCCAGCGTCGCGGTCGGCCGCTCGCGCGCCGACGCGCCGGAGATCGACGGCAAGGTCTTCATCCACGGCGCCGCGGGCCTGAAGCCCGGCCAGTTCGTGGACGTCCGCATCCTCAAGACCGAGGCGCACGACCTGCACGGCGAGATCGCCTGAGGGATTGGCGCGGGATACGGCGATCGCCGGGGTCGCGTCGGGTGCCATGGGCGCGGCGACACACCGCGGCACTGGGGGCGGTGCAATGCGCTGTGCCCATCGCACCCTACGGTCATTGCCGCATCCCATCGCGGCGCACGCGCCGCGCCCATGGGGATCCGTCCTGTCCGATGCGCCACGCTGCCGCAGGCTGGGTGGGAGCGCTGCGCGCAGCGCGATCGGACGTGCCGCCGGGGCCTGGTCCCCGGAACGCTACAATCCACGCCTCCGCGCCGCGCTTCCGACACCGTGTCCGCCGATCCCGCCAGCACACGCCCGATCGACACCCGCTCGAAGGCGCGAGCGCCCACGCCGGGGCGTCGCCATGACGTCGCGGACGACTGGGCGCCACTCGAACTCGCGCGCCCGCCCTTCGACCAGTTGGCGGGCTACGCCGGCCTGCTCGGCGACGATGACTTCCCGACGCTGGACGCGCTGAGCGACGCCCTCGCCGCCACGCCCGGCTGCGAGGGCCTGCGCTGCGTCGAGCAGAACCAGTTCCTGTTCCGCGACGGCCTGCACTTCGAGCAGCGCATCCACGACCACGGCGCCATCGCCACCCGCCCGCGCCGCTGGCACGATCTGTTCAGCGTGCTGATGTGGCTGCGCTACCCGCGCCTCAAGCGCGCGTTGAACCGGCTGCAGGTTGAGGACCTGCCGCTGCAGGGCCGCGGCAACCGCACGCGCCGCCAGCAGTCGCTGACCCACATCGACGAAGCGGGGCTGCTGGTGGCGAGCGAGGATCCCGCGCTGCTCGAACGCCTCGACGCCCACGACTGGCCCGGCCTGTTCCTCGACCGCCGGGCCGACTGGCACCGGCGCATCGTGGTCCATGTCTTCGGCCATGCGCTGTTCGAACTCGCCCGCGATCCGCACCTGACGATGGCCGGCAAGGTGCTGTGGTTTCACGTGCCGGAAGGCTTCTGCACGTGGCCGTTCGACGCGCGCGCTGCGCTGCTCGACCGCGCGGCGGCCGACGCCGTGTCGTCGGGCGTGCTGGGCTGGGACCCGGCGGGCATGGTCAGCCTGCCGCTGTCCGGCATTCCGGGCTGGCGCGAGGGCAACGGGGATCCGGCCTTCGTCGCCACCGCCGAGTGCTTCCGCGGTCGCGACCCGCAGCGGCGTTACGCCGCGCCGCTGGGGATCGCAGGCTGAGGCGGGGCACCATGCCTTCGTTGCGGCAGGTCCGCGACGCGGCGGCGGATTGATCCGCGTCAGGTCTGGCCGGGCCGCGGCCGTTACCCTCGGTGGCAAGGGGACGCACGATGGATCGCCAGGGCTTTCGACCGGGTTACCTGCTGGGCGCGGCGATGCTGGCCGCGGCCCTGGCGCTGTGCGCCGGGTGCGCGGGGGCGCCGCGCCGCGCTGACGGCGAAACCGCGGTCGATCCCGCCGCGATGGGCCGGATGGGGCGCATGCCGCTGTCCGACTTCAACCTCGGCGGCGACGACATCCCCGATGTGCTGCTGCGCGCGGTCGCCGACACCTATGCGCTGCCGGTGCCGGCCGACTGCGCGGCGCTGGCCATCGAGATCGCGGCGATCGACGCGGTCCTCGGGCCGGACCTCGACGTGCTCAAGGCCGCCGATCGCGAAGACGACTTCATGCGCGGCGCCGTGGTCGGCGCCCTGCGCGGCATGATTCCCTACCACGGCCTGATCGGCCTGATCAGCGGCGCACGCCAGCGCGATCGGCGGATCGCGGAGGCGGTCGCCGCGGGCGCGGTCCGTCGCGGGTTCCTGAAGGGTTACGGCGGATCGATCGGCTGTGCGCCGCCGGCGGCACCGCTGCGGCTGCCGTGAGCGGCAGGTCGCCGCGCGTCGCGCGCCCCGGCGCGCGACGCGATCGCCTCACGGCTTCTGCGGCGCGAAGGTCTCGCCGAAGAAGTTGCCGTCGTTCCAGGTCGGGCGCTCGTTGGCGTCCGCCACCTCGTCGATGATGCGCGCGTTCAGGCGCGCCAGCATCGCCAGCGAGGGCCAGTGGATCGGAAGCCGCAGGTCGTCGCTGGGCTGGTGGTAGTGGTCCTTGAGGAAGGCCTCGTAGGGACCTTTCTGGTCGATCGCCGGATCCGACGAGGTCATGCCCTGGTCGATGTAGAGCGCGGGGATGCCGGCGCGCACGAAGGAATACTGGTCGCTGCGCACGAAGAAGACCTCCTCGGGCTTGGCGTCGGGCGTCAGCCCGACGCCCTCGGCCTTGGCCGCGCGCTCGGCCACCGCGCCCAGCGACGAGTGTTCGGCGCCGAAGGCGGTGACGTCGGCCAGCGGCGCAAGGGCGACCGGCATGTCCATGTTGATGTTGGCCACGATCGAGCCGCGCGGCACGGTCGGGTTCTGCACGAAATAGTCCGAACCCTGCAGGCCGGATTCCTCGGCGGTGACCGCGATGAACAGGACCGAACGGCGCGGTCGCTCGTGCAGCATGGCCAGTGCGCGCGCGGTCTCCATCATGATGCCGATGCCGACTGCGTTGTCGAAGGCGCCGTTGTAGATGGTGTCGCCGCCGATCGGCGCGCCCTTGCCGACATGGTCGAGGTGGGCCGAGATCGCCACGTACTCGCCGGCCAGCGCCGGATCGGAACCCTCGAGGATGCCGACCACGTTGTCGCTGGTGCGCTGGCGGATGACCGACTTGCGCAGCTGGTCGACTTCCAGCGGCAGGTCGAAGGCCTGCGGCGTGCCGGCCTCGGCGGCGGCATACGCCTGCTCCAGCGTGATCGGCGCGCCGGCGAAGAACGTCGCCGCGCGCGCCGGGTTGATCGCCGCGCGGATCCTGATCTGCGGCCAGGCGCCGTTGACCGCGCCGTCGGCGCCGACCCAGCCCATGCGCGAGCGCCACGACTGCTGCACCAGGCGCGCCCACGGCGTGCGCTTCTGCTCCTCGGGCGTCTGCAGGCTGATGATGCCGACCGCGCCGCGCGCGGCGAGCAGCGCGTTCTTGGTCAGGCGCGAGGAATGGTGGGCGCGGATCGCCGGCGGGAACTGGGCCGGCGCGCCGCCGAACACCAGCGCGACCTTGCCCGCGAGGTCCACGCCGGCGAGGTCGTCGTGGCCTTGTTCCGGCGCCGAGACGCCGAAGCCGACGAACACCATCGGCGCGCTGGCGACGACTTCCGCGTCGGTGAGGCTGGCATCGGGGAGAAAGTCCTCGACGGCCTTGAGTTCGAGCGGCGCGCCGTTCGCGGGCCGCAGGGTGAGCTTCGCCGCCGGCAGCAGCGACACTGATTCGACCAGCGGCACGGGCTGGAACCACGCGCCGTCCTTGCCGCCGGGCTCGAGGCCGGCCTGTGCCAGTTCGCTGGCTACGTAGCGCGCCGCGATGTCGTAGCCGCGGGTGCCGGCGAGCCGGCCCTCGAGCGCGTCGTCGGCCAGAAAGGAAACGTGCGCGCGAATCGCGTCCGGCGATACCGCCTCGCCCGGGTCCGGGCCGGGCAAGCGGCCGCATGAGACCGCGCACAGCGCGGCCAACGCCGCGAGCGCGCGCGAGAGGGGAGCGAACGGGCGGATGGCGGGCATGCGGGTTCCGGGCGCAAGGCAGGCCAGCGGAGCGTAGCGCATGCGGCGGCGCCCGCGGCGGGCGCATCGGTGGCGACCGGGGCGCCGCGTTCCGTTCCTGCCGCCGCCGTGCCTCAGGAAGGGCTGCCGCGGCGTGCGCGAGACGCGCAAGTCTCCCGAGTCGGGAGCGGCGCCCGGTTTCCGGCGTCCCTCAGCCCGCGCGGTACAAGCCGTGCGCGTCGAGAATCAGTGCGATCGCGCCGTCGCCGGTGATGGTGGCGCCCGCGAAGCCGGTGAGGTGGCGCATACGCGGCGGCAGCGGCTTGACCACCACCTCGTCGCGGCCACGCACCACGTCGACCACGAGGCCATAACGCAATTCGCCCGACCGGACCACCACCACGCAGCCATCACCGGCGCCGGTGCCGATCGAAAGCCAGCGGCGCAAGAAAAGCAGCGGCAGGGTCTGGCTGCGCACGTCGAGCACTTCGCGGCCGTCGACGTAGAGCACCGAGGACGGGTCGAAGCGGAAAACCTCCTCCACCGCGCCGAGCGGCAGCGCGTAGGGCCGTCCGCCGGCGGAAACCACCAGGGTGGTCAGGATCGCCAGCGTGAGCGGCAGCCGGATCGTGATGGTGCTGCCGGTGCCCGGCGCGGAATGGATGGAGACATGGCCGTTGAGCTCCTTCAGCCGCGACATCACCACGTCCATCCCGACGCCGCGGCCGGAGATCTCGCTGACTTCGCTCTTGGTCGAGAACCCGGGCAGGAAGATCAGGTGCAGGCACTCTTCGGTCGACAGGCGCGCCGCGGCCTCGGGACCGATCAGGCCCTTGTCGCGCGCCTTTGCACGCAGCACCTCCGGATCCATGCCGGCGCCGTCGTCGCGCACCGTGATCAGGATGTGGTCGCCCTCGTGCTGCGCGGACAGGCGCACCGTTCCCTGGCGTGGCTTGCCGATGCGCTCGCGCCGCTCGGGCGCTTCGATGCCGTGGTCGATCGCGTTTCGGACCAGGTGGACCAACGGGTCGGACAACGACTCGACGATGTTCTTGTCGATCTCGGTTTCTTCACCGGAAAGTTCGAGTCGCACGTCCTTATTCAACTGCCGCGCCACATCGCGCGCGACCTTGGGAAAGCGCGAGAGCACGCGGCCGATCGGCTGCATCCGGGTCTTCATCACCGCCGACTGCAGGCGGGCGGTGATCAGGTCGAGTCCGGCGATGGCGCGGTCGAGCTCGCCGTCGGTGGCCCGGCGGCGGACCGCTGCGGTTCCCAGGCGCAGCGTCTTCAGGCGGTTCCGGGCCAGCACCAGCTCGCCGACCAGATTCATCATCGCGTCCAGGCGCTTGACTTCGACGCGCACCGTCGGTTCGGACTCTTTCGGCGCGGACTCGGCGGTCGCCGCGCGCGGCGGAGCCACGGCCCGGGGTGCCGGTGCCGCGGGCACCGGCGCCTGTGTGACGGCGGCGGGCGCGGGGATCGAGCCGGGACTGCCGCCCTTGCCATGCAGGGCGTCGAGCATGGCTTCGAACTCGGCGTCGTCGATGGTTTCACCCGGAGCAGCGCCGGCATCGACTCCCGGGGCTGCGCCCTTGCCGTGCAGGGCGTCGAGCATGGCTTCGAATTCATCGTCTGCGACCACCGTATCGCCGCCGGGCGCTGGAGCAGCGACCGCTGTTGCAGCCGGTTTGCCATGGGCGAGCCCGCGCATCGCCGCCACCGTTTCGGCAGGGGGCTCGGGAACAGCCGCGCCCACCCGCAGGGCGTCCAGCATGGCGTTGAGACGGTCTAGCGACTGCAGCGCAAGATCCAGCAGGTGGGCATCCACCGCCAGACGGCCCGAGCGCAGCGCATCGAACATCTCCTCAGCGGCGTGGCAGAGATCGACCATCGGGGCGATGTGCAGGAAGCCCGCGCCGCCTTTGATGGTGTGGAATCCGCGGAACACGGAGTTCAGCAGGGCGGCGTCGCCCGGGCGGTCCTCCAGCTCGACCAGTTCTTCGCCCAGCCGGTCGGCAATCTCCCCGGCCTCCAGGATGAAATCCGCGGCGATGTCGGAGACGTTGCTCATGTGGCAGGTATCGGCAGCAGTCCACGCCTCTTGAGCCCGGTCGAAGGCGCCACCGCCAGGCCCGCGAGCGGTTAGGATGCGCCGATGCCGCCGCTGCGCAGCGCCGAGGGAAACTGCGTGAAAACCATCGTCTACTCCAGCGTCAGTCCCGCGGTCCCGGATGCGAACACCGTGCTGTCGATCCTCGATACCGCGCGCACCTGCAACAGAGCGCACGGCATCCGCGGCGCGCTGCTGGTGGCCGATCGCCTCTACATGCAGGTGCTGGAGGGCCCTGCGGCTGCGGTCGACCGTCTGATGGACAACATCTGCCGCGACTCGCGCCACGCCTGCATCGTGTGGTGGCTGGTCGAGGACGTCGACGGGCGGACCCCCATGTTCTCCGACTGGACCATGGCCTTCTCGCGGGTCGGCCCTGTCGAGGCGCGTCCAGCCGATGGACTGGAGATGATGGCGCACGCGTCACTGCATGCGATCCTCGCCGCGCACCCGGATCGCGCGGCGAGCCGCGTCGTGCGCGGCTTCCTGGAGGCGAACGAGCAAGCAACCTGGCCGCGGCCGCGTTGATTCGCCACCACGACACCCTCAACCGGTCGGCCGGCGGCAGACCTGTGTGCGGATCGGCCGCGTTTCCCGGAGGCGAGTGAGCGTCGGGCCCCGGGGACGAATCGCGACTGCGGCTGCACGATGCGAGGCTACAGCCCGAAGTCGGCCAGCAGATCGTCGGCGTCGCGCTGCGTGCTGGCTCCGCGGTCGACGCCTGACAGCAGGCGTGTCTCGGGGCCGGTCGCAGCGCCCGCCTCCGCCGGCTGGATGCCGGCGGCGATCAGGGCTTTGCGCAGCGCACCTTCGGCGCGTTGGGTGACGCCCATCACGTGGCGGATCACCTGGCCGGTCAGGTCCTGGTAGGCCTGCGCCTGCTGCAGCTCGGTCAGGATCGCGCGCATGCGCGCGGCGTGGGCGGGCGGGAGTCCGAGTCGGGCCAGTTCGGCGATCTCGGCGCGCAGCGCATCGGCGAGATCGAGCGTGGTATGCGCCGCGCGCTCGGTGAGCGCGGCCACCGCGTCCAGCCGGGCTGCGGCGTCGGGCAATTCGTGGCCTGCCAGCGCCGCCAGACGGTCCTCGAACGGTGCGGCGCCGAGGGCGGCGCGCAATTCGCGCTCGACCGCCGCCAGCGTTCGGCACAGCGGTCGCGACAGCCAATGGTCCAGCGCGCTGGTCGCCGCCTTCAGTGCGGCCGTGTCGGCGGCCTCGACGGCGGCAAGCGCGGCGCGCAGCGCCTGAGCGAGCCCTTCACGATCGACGGCGTCCGGGGCGAGGAGGGGGACGGCACTCACGCCGCGATCCCGAGGCGTTCGAAGATCTTCGCCAGCTTGTCCTTCAGCGTCTCGGCGGTGAACGGCTTGATGATGTAGCCGTTGACCCCGTTCTGCGCGGCTTCCATGATCTGCTCGCGCTTGGCTTCGGCGGTGACCATGAGAACCGGCAGCTTGGCCAGCCGGGCATCGCTGCGGATCGCTTTCAGCAGTTCGATCCCGTTCATGCCAGGCATGTTCCAGTCGGTGACGACGAAGTCGAACGGGTGGCTGCGTAGCAGTTGCAGCGCCGACTTCCCGTCCTCGGCCTCCGCCGTCTGATTGAACCCTATCTCCTGCAGCAGGTTGCGCACGATACGCCGCATCGTCGAGAAGTCGTCGACAATCAGGATTCGGAGGTTCTTTTCCATGGTGGCTTCCGGCTTCTCTGGCCCTGGTGGGTATCGGCTGGATGCGAACGGACTTGAGCGCGAGGGATGTGGGAAACGTGTGGCGTCCGCCCTTTTGCGGCGGCGCACGGAACAAACGCGGGCACGGGGACTTGTTCGGCTAGAAAGGCAGGTTTCCGGAGTCCTTCCAGACCGCCATCCGCGCTCTCAGGCGGACCAGGGCTTGGCCGTGGATCTGGCAGACCCGCGACTCGGTCACGCCGAGAACGGCGCCGATCTCGCGCAGGTTCATCTCCTCCTGGTAGTACAGGGCCATCACGGTGCGCTCGCGGTCGGGCAGTCCCGCGATGGCTTCGGCCAGGGCCTCCCGAAATTCGGCCTGCTCGAAAAGCGTCCCCGGACCGGCCTGGTGGGTCTCTGCCGACAGCGCCGGTTCGCCGGTGGCAACGATCGCGGCATCGAGGCTGAGCACCTGGCCGCGTGCGGCGTCGTCCAACAGTTGCTGGTAGTCCGCGGGCCCGAGCCCGATCGCGGACGCCACTTCCTGCGACGTGGCAGCGCGACCGTTCCGCTGCTCGATCACGCGTAGCGCGTCCGCGGCCTCGCGTACCTTGCGGTGCACCGAGCGCGGCGTCCAGTCCCCGCGGCGCAGTTCGTCGATCATCGCGCCGCGGATCCGAAAAGAGGCGAAGGTCTCGAACGAGGCGCCACCGTCGCCGCGGTACTGGCGGCCGGCCTCGATCAGGCCGATCATGCCGGCCTGCACGAGGTCGTCGACGTCAACGGCCGGCGGCAGGCGCGCGGCGAGATGGTGCGCGATGCGCCGTACCAGCTCGGCATGCGTACGGACCCAGTCCGGCGTGCCGGCGCGCTGTACGGCGAGATACTCGGCGGGCGCGTTCACGCGTGACCTCCTCCCGCCGCGACCAGGCGTTCGACGAAGAACTCGAGATGCCCGCGCGGGCCGTCCGGCAGCGCGAGTTGCTCGAGTTTTCGGGCCACCGCGCGCAGCGCTGCGGAAGACGGCGCCGAAGGATAGGCCTGCAGCACTGCCTGCTGCTTCTGCACCGCTCGGCGCAGCCAGTCGTCGTACGGCACCGCTCCCATGTAGCCGAGTGTGACGTCCAGGAAGCGTTCGGATACGCGGCTGAGCTTCTCGAACAGCTCTCGCCCTTCATGCTGAGACCGCACACTGTTGGCGAGCACCTGCACCCGCTCCACGCCGTGCTCGCGCGACAGCACCTTGGTCAGGGCGTAGGCGTCGGTGATCGAGGTCGGCTCGTTGCAGACCACCACGATCACCTCCTGGGCGGCCTCGGCGAAGTTGCACACGCTGCCGGAGATGCCGGCCGCAGTGTCGACGACCATGGCGTCGATCTCGCGATCCATGGTCGAGAACGCGCGGATCAGTCCGGCATGCTCGGTAAACGACAGTTCGGCCATCCGGCGTTTGCCGCTGGCAGCCGGCACCACGGTGATTCCAAGGGGCCCCGAGAGGAAGGTGTCCTCGAGGCCGCAGCGCCCGTCCAGCACGTCCGAGAGTGTGAACCGCGGCTGTAGTCCGAGCAGAACATCGATGTTGGCGAGTCCGAGGTCTGCATCGAGCAGCATCACCCGCCGTCCCATTTCCGCGAGAGCGACCGAGAGGTTGACCGAGACATTGGTCTTGCCCACGCCGCCCTTGCCGCTGGCGACGGCGACCACGCGCACCGGCCTCTGCGCCGCCGTCGCCGCGCGCAGGCCGTGGGCCTGGTCGATCGTCATGGCCGCGATCTCAGGCGGCATGGATGGCCGGCTCGTCGCGCCTCGCCGCGGTGCGCAACTCCGCTGCGCGCAGCACCAGGCGATGTGGCTCGGCGAGGTGGATGTCCTCGGGCACGCGCTGGCCGTCGGTGACGTAGGCCACCGGCAACTGGTGACGCATCGCCACCGACAGCGAGGCACCGAGACGTCCGGTCTCGTCCAGCTTGGTCAGCACGACGGCCTCGGGCCTCACGCTCCAGAAGCGGCGGACCACCTCGTCGAGATCGGTCGCCTGGGCGTTGGCCTGCAGCACCAGCAGCGGGCGCAGGTCCGGGATGGCCTCGATCCACGCGAGCTGCGACGACAGGCAGCGATCGCGCTGGCTCATCCCCGCGGTGTCGACCAGTACCAGCCGGTAGTCGGCGAGCCGCGCCAGGGTCGCGGCGAGCGAATCCTTGTCGCGCGCCTCGAAAACCGGCGCGCCGATCAGGCGCCCGTAGGTGTAGAGCTGCTCGCGCGCGCCGATCCGGTAGGCATCGGTGGTGACCAGCGCGATGTCGCGCGGACCATGGCGACGCGCGAATCGCGCGGCCAGCTTCGCGATGGTGGTGGTCTTGCCGACACCGGTTGGACCGACCAAGGCGAACATGCCGCCCTTGGAGGTCGCGTCGCCACGCACGACCGGTATCGATTTCGCCCACAGGCCGAGTGCGTGGCCGCGCGCCTTGCGTGCATCCAGATCACTGCCGATGCAGGCTGCGACGGTGCGCGCCATCTCGGGGTCGCAGCCGAAGTCTTCAAGATCGTCGAGTACCTGGGCCTTCACCGGGGAAGCGCGCAGGCGCTCGTGCGCGTGCCGCGCCATCTCGCGCTCGAGCATGTCGCGTACGCCGGCCAGTTCGCGGCGCATTTCCGACAGGTTGGGGTCGTCGGCGAGCGTCGACTCCGGCGGCAGCGGACGTGGCGGCTCGATGGGCGGGGCGACCGGTGATTTCGGCGCGGGTGGCGGCGGTGCGCCCTCCGGTGGCGCTGCGGCCGGTCGGCGCGGCGCGGGACGCAGGGCCTGCTGCACGAGGGCCTCGTCGTAGTCCGTTGCGGCCACGACCTCGACGCCGTCGTCGGTCCGGCGGCTGGACAGGATGACCGCGCCTGGCCCCTGTTCCTCGCGGACCAGCCGGAAAGCAGTCCGCATGTCCGGTGCACTGAAACGCTTGATCTTCATCGGGAAGTGACCCTCTTCAACCCACCGCACTCAGCACCCGCAGGCGCTTGTCTTCCGGTACTTCGTGGTAGGCCAGAACGTGCAGCCCCGGGATCGCGTGGCGCGCCATCCGCGCCAGCAGCGCCCGTACCGTTCCCGGGACCAGCAGCACCGCCGGATCGCCGACCATCTCCTGCCTCCTCACCACCTCGCCGAGGCTGCGCTGCATGCGCTCGGCGAGGTTCGGTTCGATGCCGCCGGCGCCTCCTCCGACGCTGTCTTGCAATACCCGTTCCAGCTGGGGGTCGAGCGTGTAGACCGGCAGCTCGGCGCCAACGCCGTTGATTTCCTGCACGATCTGCCGGCCGAGCGCGATGCGCACCATGGCGGTGAGCGCTGCGGGGTCCTGGGTCGCGGGCGCGTGTTCGAGCAGGGCCTCGACGATGCGGCGGAAGTGTTTCACCGGAACACGTTCGAACAGCAGGTTCTGCAGCACCCGCACGATTCCAGCCAGAGGCAGCAGTTTCGGCGTCAGGTCCTCGACCAGCTTTGGCGCCGCCTTGGAGAGATTGGCTAGCAGGGCCTGGGCTTCCTCGTGACCGAGCAGTTCGTGGGCGTGCTCCTTCACGACGTGGGAAAGATGCGTGGCGACCACGGTGGCGGGATCGACCACGGTGTAGCCCTGCGACTGGGCCTGTGGCTTGATCGCTGGAAGGATCCAGAACGCGTCGAGGCCGAAGGCGGGGTCCTTGGTCGGGATGCCGTCGACCGCGCCGAACACGCGGCCGGGATTCAGCGCCAGTTCCCGTTCGGGCATCACCTCGCCGGCGGCGATCGGTGCGCCGTGCAGCAGGATGCGATATCCACCGGGCGCCAGCTCGAGGTTGTCCCGGATGTGCACCGCCGGCACCAGGAATCCGAGGTCTCCGGTCAGCTTGCGCCGCACCCCCCTGATGCGCGCCATCAGCTCGCCGCCCGCATTGCGGTCGACCAGCGGGATCAGGCGGTATCCCACCTCCAGGCCCAGTGCGTCGATCGCCTGCACGTCGTCCCACGACAGTTCCGGATTGGACTCCGGCCGGGCCTGGGCTGCTTGCGGCTGGGCCGCGGCGGCCGCTTCCTGCTGGCGGCGCCTGCGCATCGCGATGGCGACTGTGCCGACCGCCAGCGCCATCAACAGTAGTGCGGCGTTCGGCATCCCGGGCACGAGACCCGCCACGCCGAGCACGCCGGCGCTGACCAGCAGAGGTTCCGTGCGGCCGAACATCTGATCCGATACCTGGTTGCCGAGATCGGCGGGTCGCGAGGCGCGGGTGACCAGCATCGCGACCGCCACCGAGACCAGCAGGGCGGGGATCTGCGCGACCAGTCCGTCGCCGATGGTCAGCAGGGTATAGATGCGGGCGGCGTCGGACGCCGCGAGGCCGTGCTGCATCGTGCCGATCAGCAGGCCGCCGACAATATTGATGACGATGATCAGGATGCCGGCGATCGCGTCACCGCGCACGAACTTCGACGCGCCG
>DHLY01000119.1 GCA_002405525.1 Proteobacteria bacterium UBA4656 | reverse complement strand
CCCAGGGGACTAGGGCAGCGCCTGCGGATTTGCTGCGCCGTGAGTGCTGCGGACCCGGACACCGCTGCTGCCCGACCGGGGCGGCCGGGTGGTGGCTGTCCGGGACCGGTCCCGGTTGCATGCCTGGCCCGGATCCGCCCTTAGGGGCGCTCCGCAATGAGTGTAAAGGGCATCCGCGGGCCGGAACGCATTGCGCTTGCATCCGACGCACCGACCCAACCGGTCCCGCCAGCCTACAGATCGTTCTCGATGACGTTGGCCGCGCCCAGCGCCTTGAGCAGGGCCTCGTTGCAAGGCGCAACGGACATCGCCATCCCATCGAGCTCGCGGACGACGCTACTTGGATCCGAATTCTCGATGGCTTCGATCAGATTCAGATACGGCGCATAGGGTCCCTCGCGCCGCATGACGGCATCGACGACGCGTTCGGGCAGCGAGATCATGTCGAAAAGGTGCTCGAATGAAGCACCGGTGATCCGGTCCAGCATGGAGAAAGCCCCGGTGATGAAGAGCTCGTCGCGGACCGCGGCGTCATCGTCGATCATGCCGATGTTTTCCAGGAACAGGCCGCGACGCAGTGAGGCGTGCATCAGCGGGAATGTGTTGATTTCCTTGCTCGCCGTGGCAAGCAGCAGCGACAGCCAGCGCATCAGGCGCTTGTAGCCGAGCATCATCACCGCATGCTGGAAGCTCGTGACCTGCACCGGCAGGCCGAACGCAACTGAATTGACCAGCCGCAGCAGCTTGAAGGCAAGGGCCGGATCGCGCTTCAGTACGGCATCGATCTTCGCCGCAGATGCGTCCTGCTGCACCAGCCGGATCAGGTCGATGATGACCGACTGTCCCGGCTGCAGCGAACGCATCGCGCGGTCGTTGCTGTCGTCGCGAGGCCAGCCCACGCTGGCGACGGCGCCACGCTCGTACGCCCACTCGACATCGGCAACCGAGCTGACGCCGGTGATGACGAAAGGCATCCGGCGCATCGCGCGCACCCGCTCGGACGGAACGATGGCTTTGCCATCCGGCGTGGTACGGCGATCTTCGCTGATGTGGATCACCGCCGACTCGAAACAGCCCAGCAGCGCGGGCGGCAGCGGGGTGTCGGAGCGGCCGCGCAGTGCCAGCCGCTTGCCGTCGCGGAACAGGCGCTGTGCAATCGCCTGGACCTCGGGATCGTTCAGCGCCGGACCTGGAATCTCCAGCACCGCGTTCTTGGGCGGCACCCAGTGCTCGACCGATTCGTCGATCGCGCTGTCCAGCGGGGCAACCATCAATGGCACGTTCAGGTCAGGCCAGACCTCGTTGAGCGCTCCAAGGATCTCGCCGACCGAGGGCTTGACCGCGGTCCGGGTGCCGGACAGTGTCAGGCGCGTGCCGACCGCGCGACGCTTGCGGTCGATCAGCGGCGCGTAGCAGAACGCCACGCGGTCGAAGACGAACTGCAGGGACGGCTGGATACTTTCGGGCGCGCTCATGTCTCGGACCGGGCACAGGAATCGCAAACGCCTTGGTGGTGCAGTCTGCCGGGCAGCCGGCGGTCGCGCAACCGCGTTGCCTTGCGCGAATCCCGTTTCGACGAGTGGATTGGTGCCCGGCAGGATCGCCCCTGTTCGACGGAGTGATGACGCCGCCCACTGGCTTCCCGGCCGCGCCCATCCCCGCGCGGATGGCGCCGATCGGGGTTGGTGCGACCCCGGGAGCGCCCTGCTTGTGAACGTCGCACTGGCCGGATCAAGCGCAGCCCGGCCAGCGTCCATCCCGGGGCCTGTGTGTTTTGTGGATGGCCTGTTCCGACCGTTGTGCCCGAACCACGCCACGCGCGCGAGCCTCGCTCATCAGCCGGGTGACATCCTGTTGCGACGTTCCCGGGTGCAGCTTCAGGTTCAGCTTCATGTCCGCACCGGCCTCACTTGAGCATCGCCGCCAAGTCCAGCAGTCCGTGACCGTGCGCCCGAGTATGCGCCCGGCCTCTCATGGCCGGTAGCTTGCGCGCCGACTTGCGCATCCGCGTCTCGGGGGTTGAACCCTGCGCACTGGTCAACGCTCGTCGGCCTCTCATATCCGAGCCCCGTGACTTCATGCCTCCGGACCCGGGTCCCCCGGTCGCGACAGACCTTGCTGCGCGTGTTCGGACTTCCTATGTTCCGACTTGTTTCGTGCGCTGAGTGACAGACTGAAGCGCCCCAGGCACGCCTGACCGATCGCTGACATGCTCGCCGGAGAGACTGGTATGCTGCGACGCCCGTTCGCAACACTCTTCAGCCTGTGCATGCTGGCCGCGCTGGGGCAGCCCGCCGCCGCCGCAGATTTCGCGCCCGGCTGCGGCGATGCCGCCGCGCTGGAGGATGCGATCACTGATGCGGGCGACAACAACCAAGTCGACACGATCACATTGGCGGCCGACTGCTGGTATACGCTGACCAGCACGCTCACGGTGGCGGCGGATGGTGGCAGCACGCTCACGATCAACGGCAACGGCGGCGCCTTCAACGGAGACGCCAACGTGCAGGTGCTCGACATCCAGGCGGGCGCACAGGTGGTGCTGAACGACATCATGATCACCAACGGCAGCAACACAAGCGACGGCGGCGGCATCTCCAACGAAGGCACGCTCACCATCAGTGACAGCACCATCGGATACAGCTAAAGCACGGCTGGCAGCGGCGGCGGCGTGTACAACAGCGGCACGTTGACGCTCACCGGCACGACCGTCACCGTCGGCGGCGCGGATCTCCACGGCGGCGGCATCTACAACGAGGGCACGCTGACCGTCAGCGGCAGCACGTTCAGCGAAAGCTATGCCGCCAACGGAAATGGCGGGGCCATCTACAACGAGGGCATGCTGACCGTCAGCGGCAGCACGTTCAGCCTCAACAGCTCGGAGACCGATGATTCCGACGTTTACGGGGATGGCGGCGCGATCTACACCAGCGATACCGCGACGATCACCGGCAGCACCTTCACCAGCAACGAGGCGCAGGGCCTGGGCGGGGCGATCTACGCTGACGGCGGAACGGTCGCGATCGGCAACTCCACGATCAGCGGCAACACCGCGCGGAGCGGCGGCGGCGCGTATCTCTACCGCGTCGACGCAGCGTTCGACATCGTCAACACCACGGTCTCCGGCAACACCGCCGGCGCGGGCGCGGGCGGCGGTATCGCGTTCGACGACGTCCCCGGTGGCCTCACCATCCGCCACAGCACGATCGCCGGCAACAGCGCGACCGTCGCCGGCGGCAACCTCGCCGTGCTGGGCCCAGCCGCCGCGGGCGGCCTCTTCCTGCGCCACACCCTGGTCGCCAACGGCACTGCCCCGGGCAGCCCCGACCTTGCCGACACCTTCGACGTCCAGTTCTCGCTGATCGAGACGCCGGGGACCGCCACCATCGTCAATCCCGTCGGCAACGTCACCGGCGTCGACCCGCAGCTCGGCGCGCTGGCCAACAACGGCGGGCCGACCCAGACCCGCCTGCCCGGGGCCGCCAGTCCGGCCGTGAACGCCGGCAACGTCGCGTTCGCGCCGCCGCCCACCACCGACCAGCGCGGATTGCCGCGCGTGGCGGACGGCCGGATCGACATCGGCAGCGTCGAGCGCACACCCGTGGCGCCGACCATTGCGTACGACCCGACCCCGGGCACAGCCGTGGGCTTCACCGGCGTGACGACGATCGGCACGACGGGCAGCGGCACGATCGTCGCGACACCGTCCGGCGGAAGCGGCACCGCGGCCGGTGCGACGACCACGGTCAACGGGTGCACGCTCGGCGGCGCGAACCCCGGCAGTTTCGCCGGCGCCGCAGCGGTGAACTTGAGTTTCGTCGGCGACACCACGACCCCGCAGAACCTCAACCTGACCTGCACCAGCCACCAGACGGCGCAGACCGCAACGCTGACCTGCAACGAGACCCGCGGTGCCGCGGCGCCGGCGCAGCGCCTGTGGCCGTTGAGCTGCCCGGCGGGCACGCTGGCGCCTACGACCTCGACTCCGGTGAGTGGCTCCACGGTGAACCTGACCGGAGTCGCCGGAGGCATCAACATCAACACCTCGACGATCACCGTCTCGAACCCGAACCCGGTGGTGGTGTCCCTGACCTGCACTGCGCCGGCCTTCCCGTTCACGGCGACGCCGCTGGCGTTCTCGGTCCCTGCCAGTGGCAATGCGCCGGTCACGGTCGGAATCAGTCCCGCCGCAGCCGGCACCTACTCGGGCACGCTTTCCTGCAACGTCAGCGGCTCGTCCCAAGTGTTGACCTTCAATCTCGCCGGGACGCTGATGCCGGCGGTCATGGTCCCTGCCACCAGTCTGTGGAGCCTGCTTGCAATGATGCTGGCGCTGTTCGGCTTCGCTGCGGTCGCGGCTCGCCGTCAGGGCTGAGCTGTCTTGCCCCCCAGAT
>DHLY01000168.1:30412-34939 GCA_002405525.1 Proteobacteria bacterium UBA4656 | reverse complement strand
TGCCGAGCCGGATGCCGAGCACCATCAGCAGCGCGACCGTGCAGATGTAGAGCGTGTCCAGCGCCAGCACGCGGTCGGCCACGCCGGGCCCGCGCAGCAGCCGGTACAGGCAAAGCAGCATCGCCAGCGCGAAGCCGCCGATGGCGAAGGGCAGCACGGCGGCGGTCACGGGGCTGCTCCCGCGCCTGCGTCGGCGGGCTCGAAGATGCGCCGCAGCGGCGCCTCGTAGCGCAACTTGATCGAGGCCACGGTCGCCTCCGGGTCGGTCAGGTGGAAGCAGTGCACCAGGAGCACGCGGCCGCCGGACTCCAGCGCCGCGGAGAGTGTGCCCGGGGTCATCGTCACGATCGAGGCGAGGATCGACACGGCGCGCGGGTCGCGCAGGCCGAGCGGTACGCGGATGTAGCCGGGGTGGATGCGTGATTCGGGGCCCAGTACGCGGCGCGCCACGTCGATGTTGGCCACCACCATGTCGTACAGGAACACACCCAGCAGGGCGATGGCCGCCCCCGGCGCATGCAGGTTCGAGGGGCTGGGGACGCGCAGGCGCGGCACGACCAGCGGCAGCGCCACCGCCAGCGCGGCGCCGAGCAGCGCGTGTCCTGCACTGGCGCCGTTGAGCAGCACCCAGGCGACCAGGATGCCGAGGCTGGTCAACGGCGCGGGCAGGGCGGCGCGCATCAGGGCGTCTCCGTGGTGCGCTGCACGGGTGTTTCGGCCTGCACGCGCGCGATCCAGGTCGACGGTGAACGCAGCTGCTCGGCGGTCGCGCGCGTGTAGTCGACCACGGGCGATGCGAATACGGCCAGCGCGGCGAGCGCGGCCAGCAGCAGCCCGCCGGCCAGGCGTTCACCGCGCCGCGGCGCTGAGGAGGGCGCGACCGCGTCGGCGGGCTCGCGCCAGAACAGATGGCTGCCGGCGCGCGCCAGCGCCACGATCACCAGCAGCGCGCTCGCCAGCACGACGCCCCACAACCAGGCGGCGTCGGGGCGCTGCGCCACCGCGTCGAGGATCATCGCCTTGGCGAGAAAGCCCGACCACGGCGGCAGGCCCGCGACCACCATCGCGGCGGCGAGGAAGGCCAGCCCCAGCGCGCCGCGCCCGGCAATGGCGCTGGTGGTGCGCAGGCTGTCGCCGGCGCTGCCGCGCGCATGGCGGATGCGGTCGGCGAGCAGGAACAACGCGGACGCCGCGATGGTGGAGTGCACGAGGTAATAGAGCGCCGCCGACAGCGCTTTGGTGCCGGCCGCGCCGATCGCGATGAACAGCGTGCCCGCCGAGGCGACCACGAGGTAGCCGACCAAACGACGCAGCCCGGTGGCGGCGAGCGCGCCCAGCGCGCCGAGGACGAGTGTGGCCGCACCGGCCGGCAGCAGCCACGGCCAGGCCAGGTCGGCGGCGAAGCCGGCCTCGGGGCCGAACACCACGGTGTGCACGCGCACCACCGCGTACACGCCGACCTTGGTCATGATCGCGAACAGCGCGGCCACCGGCGCGCTGGCGACGGCATAGGCCGAGGGCAGCCAGAGGTAGAGCGGCAGCAGCGCGGCCTTGGCGGTGAACACGCACAGCAGGATCAGCCCGCCGCTGCGCACCAGCGCGGCGTCGGCGGGATCGGCGGCGGCGATCTTGGCCGCGAGGTCGGCCATGTTGACCGTCCCGAGCGTGCCGTAGATCACCGCCACCGCGATCAGGAACAGCGCCGACGCGACGAGGTTGAACGACACGTAGTGCAGGCTGCGCTTGATCCGCAGGCGGCCGTCGCCATGCAGCAGCAGGCCGTAGCTCGAGATCAGCAGTACTTCGAAGAACACGAACAGGTTGAACAGGTCGCCGGTCAGGAAGGCGCCCGACAGGCCCATCACCTGGAACTGGAACAGCGCGTGGAAGTGCGCGCCGCGGCGGTCGATGCCGCCGAGTGCGTGCAGCTGGGCCACCAGCGCGAGCGCGGCAGCGAGCACCAGCATCAGCGCGGCGAGGCGATCCGCCACCAGCACGATGCCGGCCCAGGTCGGCCAGTTGCCAAGCAGATAGACCGCGACCTCGCCGCCGGCGGCCTGCCGCAGCAGCCACAGGGCGAGCACGAGCTGCAGCGCCGACGCCGACAGGCCGACCAAGCGGCGCAGACCGATCGGCGCGCGCGCCATCAGCACCAGCAGGGCGCCGGCCAGCAGCGGCAGCAGGATCGGCAGCACCGGCAGGTGGCTCACGGCCCGTCCTCCCGGCCGCCGCCGTCGACGTGGTCGCCGCCGGTCTCGGCGCGGCCACGCACGGCGATGGCGAGCAGCACCGCCGTCATCGCGAAGGAGATCACGATCGCGGTCAGCACCAGGGCCTGCGGCAGCGGATCGATGTGGGTGGCGAGGCTGGCGGTGCCTTCCTTCGGCAGCAGCGGCGGCGCCAGCGCGCCGAGGCGGCCCGAGCCGAAGATCGCGAGGTTGACCGCGTAGGACACCAGGGTCAGGCCGAGCACGACGTCGAAGCTGCGCGCGCGCAGCGTCAGCCACACGCCCGCGGCGACCAGCAGCCCGATGGCGATCGACAGCAGCAGTTCCATCAGCCGGCCTCCGGTCGCTGCTGGCGCAGCTGCGCGAGCATGGCGAGCATCACCACGGTCGCACCGGTCACCACCAGGAAGACACCGGTGTCGAAGCCGGTGGCGCTGGCGAGGTGGATCTCGCCGACCAGCGGCAGGTGCACGTGCGGCGTCGAGCTGGTCAGGAAGGGATGGCCGAACAGGAAGCTGCCGATGCCGGAGAAGCCGGCCGTCAGCAGGCCCCAGCCGACCCAGGCGTTCCAGCCGGCGCCGTCGCGCGGGCCGAAGGCGGCGCGGCCCTGCGCCAGCGCCTGCAGGGCGACAGCGAGTGCCAGCACCAGGCCGGCAATGAAGCCGCCGCCGGGCGCGTTGTGGCCGCGCAGGAACAGGAACAGCGAGACGGTCACCGCCAGCGGCAGCAGCGCCTGTGCGGCAATCTGAAGCAGGAAGGGCGTGTTGTTCGCCGCGGGTGCGACGATCGTGCCGGGTGCCACGAGCCGTTCGCGCAGCAACGCGTGCAGGATCAGCGCGGCGATGCCGAACACGGCGATCTCGCCCAGGGTATCGAAGCCGCGGAAGTCGACGATGATGACGTTGACCGCGTTGAGGCCACCGCCCTCGGTCAGCGAGCGCTCGAGGAAGAAGTCGGAGATGCTGCGCGTAGGCCGGGTCATGACCGCGTAGATCAGAGTGCCGACGCCGACGCCCGCGGCGACCGCGACCACGCCGTGCAGCCACCGGCGCGCGGAGGGCCGCTCGGCCGGGGCGTGCTGCGGCAGCCAGCGCAGCGAAAGCAGCAGCAGCAGCACGCTGGCCATTTCGACCAGCAGCTGGGTCAGCGCGAGGTCGGGCGCGGACAGCAGCACGAACAGCAGGCTCACGCCGAGGCCCACCGCGCCGACCAGCACCACCGCCAGCAGGCGGTCGCGGTGCCAGCGCAGCAGCCCTGCGATGCCGGCAGCGATCAGCGCGATGGCCAGCACCTCGGCGACGCCGACCGGGGTTGGCGGGCGCGCACCGATGCCCGGGCCGCCATCGAGCAGCGGCGCGCCGCCGAGCACCAGGGCCGCGACCACCAGCAACAGCAGGTAGCGCTGCAGCGAACCGTTCTCCAGCGTGCGCGTCACTCGGCTGGCGAGGTCGACCACGCGCCGCACGAGGGCGTCGAACACCCGCTTGCCCAGCGAGTGCAACTCGATCCGGTGCAGGTTCACCCCGCGCTTGAGCGCGTAGTAGGTGGCCACGCCACCGGCCACGCCGACCACGCTGAACAGCAGCGGCAGGTTGAGCCCGTGCCAGATCGCGAGTTTGTACTCGGGCAGCGGGCCCTGCAGCGTGCCCTGCGCGCCCATCGCCAGCAGCGGGCCGACCACCTGCTGCGGGAACAGGCCGACGGCGAGGCACGCCAGCACCAGGATCTCCACCGGCACGCGCATGAAGCGCGGCGGCTCGTGCGGCGCCGGCTCCATCGCCCCGCCGCGCTGGTCGAAGAAGACGTCGTCGATGAAGCGCAGGCTGTAGGCCACCGACAGCGCCGCGCCCAGTACCGCCAGCCCCGGCAGGGCCCAGCCGAACCAGCCACGGTCGACCTGGGTCAGGGTCTCGGTCAGGAACATCTCTTTCGACAAGAAGCCGTTGAGCAGCGGCACGCCGGCCATCGCCAGCGAGGCCACGATGGCCAGTGCACCGGTGATCGGCAGGTAGCGGATCAGGCCGTTCAGCTTGCGGAAATCGCGGGTGCCGGTCTCGTGGTCGATGATGCCGGCAGCCATGAACAGCGAGGCCTTGAAGGTCGCGTGATTCAGGATATGGAACACGCCGGCGACCACCGCCAGTTCGGTGTCGATGCCGAACAGCAGCGTGATCAGACCGAGGTGAGAAATCGTCGAATACGCGAGCAGGCCCTTGAGGTCCTGCTGCACGATGGCGAGCGCGGCGCCGATCACCATCGTCGCGAGACCAATGGGAGCGACGATCCAGAACCAGGTGTC
>DHLY01000168.1:4737-30242 GCA_002405525.1 Proteobacteria bacterium UBA4656 | reverse complement strand
ACCATGGTGGCCGAGTGCAGGTAGGCCGACACCGGCGTGGGTGCGGCCATCGCGTGCGGCAGCCAGGAATGGAAAGGGAACTGCGCGGACTTGGTGAAGGCGCCCAGCAGCACCAGCACCAGCGCGGTCTCGTACAGCGCGTGGGCGCGGATCGCGTCGCCGGCGGCGAGCACCGCGTCGAGCTCGTAGCTGCCGACGATGTGGCCGAGCACCAGCGCGCCGGCCAGCAGGCACAGGCCGCCCATGCCGGTGATCGCCAGCGCCATGCGCGCGCCCGCGCGCGCGTCGGCGCGGTGGTGCCAGAAGCCGATCAGCAAGAAGGACGAGATGGCGGTCAGTTCCCAGAACACCACCAGCAACAGCAGGTTGCCGGCCAGGGTGATGCCCAGCATCGCACCCATGAACAGGGCGAGCATGGCGAAGAAGGTCGCCGGCGGGTCTTCATCGGCGAGGTACCAGCGCGCGTAGAGCACGATCAGCGCACCGATGCCGAGCACGATCGCAGCGAACATCCACGCCAGGCCATCGACGCGCAGGCTGAAGGCCAGCCCCAGCGATGGCAGCCAGTCGGCGTGGAAGCGCACGATCTCGCCACCGGCGACGGGCGCGGCCATCGGGGCCAGCAGCGCCAGCCCGCCGAGCGCCGCGAGTGCGACGATCGCAGCCGACGCCGAGCGGCCAAGCCGGGGCGCTAGCGCGAGCACCAGTGCGGCCGCGAAGGGCAGCGCGAGGGCGATGGGCAGGGACGACATCGTCGCGGATTGTCGTCGATCGCGCGGGAGCGGGAAAGCCGATCAGCCGCGCTGGCGCCGGGCCAGCGCGGGCCGTGAAACCAGCGCGAACGCCGCGCCCAGTGCGAAGCCCGCCAGATGGACGCTCCACGCCACCTTGCCAAATGCGGGATCGACCAGGCTGAAGGCCACCTGCAGCAGCACCCAGAAACCGATCAGCAGCGGCGCGGGCACGCGCACGAACTCCAGGTATAGACCGAGCGGCAGCACCAGGCCGAGGTTCGCGCGCGGAAACAGCGCAAGCCACGCGCCGACGATCGCCGACACGGCGCCACTGGCGCCCACGATCGGCGCCGAACCGCCGGACAGCACCCACGCACCGGCCACATTCGCGATCGCACCGCAGGCCAGGAACAGGCCCAGGAAACGCAGCGGGCCGAGCGCCCGTTCGGCGGCGAAACCCAGGATCAGCAGAAACAGCACGTTGCCGGACAGGTGCAGCCAATCAGCATGCAGCAGCAGCGAGGTCAGCAGGGTCGCCGGACGCGCCGCGAGCGGATCGCCGGCCGCCCACGCGGGGCCGAGCAGCACGTCGGGCACCACGCCCCAGGTGGACAGCATCGCCGACCGCTCGGTGTCGGTGAAGGTGCCGAGCGCCAAGAAGGCCACCACGCAGGCGGCAGCGACCGCCGCCGTGGCCCACGGCACCGTCGGCCTACGGCGGCTGTGGACGCGGACGAACACCGGCTCAGTAGCCGCCGCGCGGGAGCAGGAACCGGGTGCCGCGGAAATCCAGGACCACGCCGTCGCGGCGTATCTCGACCACCGTGAGCGAATCGCCCGCTGCCTCGCCTTCCGCCGTACGTGCATCGCCGAGGATCACGAAGCGCCGGGCTGGGTCCTCGTTCCAGACGTGCATGGTGAGCCTCAGCCTCGGCAGCGCCTGTCGAGTCGCCAGCGGCAGCGTGTACACGAGCGGGACGTCGTCGGCGGCTGCCGGCGATGCAACGGTCGTCGCCGGCTGCTGCCCGGGCACCACCCTGGCGGGCTCCCGCATCGGCTGGATCGTGGCCCATTCCCCCTGCGCCTCGGGATCGATCATGGGCTGGGGTGGCGCCGTGGCGAGCGGTGGTACGTTCGGCGGCGCATCCAGCGGCACGGTGACGGCGGCCGCGTCCTCGCCCGGCGGCGGCTCGGTGCGGATCGAAGGCAGGGCGTCGGTCCCCGCGGCGGTCTCCGGCGGCGGTTTCGGCGTCAGGCCCGGCGACGGCATCGATGCCGCGCCGGGCGAAGCCTCGGCATCGGTCGTCGCCGGCGTCGACGCGGCAGGATCCGACGACAGTGTCGTTGCCGTCGGCATCGCGCTGGCGCGCTCCAGCGCAGGTGCGACCACCGGCCGCAGCCACCACGCGATACCGGCCGCCGCTGCCGCGAGCGCCAGCGCGCCGACGATCCACGGCGTGCGTAGGCCTCGCGACGGCGCGGCATGCCAGCGCCGCGCGGCCCATGCACTCTCGCTGCCCAGGGTCGGCGGCTCGCCGAGGCGGCGCTGTTGTTCGGACTTGCGCAGGGCGTCGAGGATCAGCGACATGGTGCTCAGGGCAGTTGACGTGCGAGCCGCGGGCCGCTGGCATCGCGCGAAGTCAGCGCCAGCTGCGTCTCGGGGCCCACGATCCCGTCCGGCAGCAGGCCGAACTGCGATTGCACGCGGCGGACGCGCGCTTCCAGTGCGGCATCGAAGAGCGGGGGACCGGCCTCGGACACATCCAGTGTATCGAAGGCCGCCAGTTGGCGCTGCAGCCAGGCCACGGGGGCGCCGATCGCGCCACGGCGGATGCGGTCGTCTACGGTCAGCGGCATGCGCCACAGCGCGAGGTACTCGCCCAGCCAGTGCGCTTCGAGGTCAGCGCGTGACACGGTCGCGGTGCGGCTGCCGAGGTCGAGCGCCACGCGCCCTTCGTCGATGCCCAGCAACAGCGCGAGCAGGGCGCGCTCGCGGTCGCGCAGGGCCAGCAGCACCGGCCGGTCCAGCGCCTCCAGCTTGGCCAGGTTGCCGCCGCCGCGCAGGCAGGACAAATCGCGGGTGACCAGCGCCGGGCAGCGCGCCGCATCGCGCACTGCGACCTGCGCCGGATCGACCTTCCACAGCGCGAGCAGGTGGGTCCACGCGGCCAGTTCGGACCCTTCCGGAACGCCAGCCAGCGCCGCCGACAGCGATTCCGCGGCCGGCGCCGGGGCCAAGGCCGGTGCTGTCTCGGGCGGCGGGGCCGGTGCGGTCTGCGCCATCCAGCGCCAGCCGAAGACCGCGAGCACCACCGCGGCGACCGCGAAGATCGCGGCGGCCAGGCGTCTGCGCGTGCGTCGCGGCCGGTCAAGCACTTCGTCGGCGGCATGTGTGACCAGAGATTCGCCGACCTGCGGCTCGTCGGTCACGTAGCCGGCCAGCAGGGCGCGCTCGGCGATGATGTTGATCAGGCGCGGTACTCCGCCGGTCACGCGGTGCAGCGCGCGCATTCCGAGGCGGGTGAACGGAAACCGCTTGCCGCCCGCCACCGCGATGCGGTGGCGCAGGTACGCGTCGGTCTCGGCCTCGTCCAGCGGCGCGAGGTGGTAGCGCGCGGTGATGCGCTGCGCGAGCTGGCGCAGTTCGGGCCGCGCGAGCTTCTCGCGCAGCTCCGGCTGGCCGAGCAGGATGATCTGCAGCAGCTTCTGGGTCGGCGTCTCGAGGTTGGTCAGCAGGCGCACCTGCTCCAGCGCCTCGGTGGACAGGTTCTGCGCTTCGTCGAGCACCAGCACCACGCGCAGCCCCTGGGCGTAGGCATCGAGCAGGTAGTGGCTGAGCAGGTCGACCAGGGCCTTGATGCTGCCGCGCGCGGGCGCGGCGTCGAGCTTGAGTTCCTCGGCGATGGTCTCCAGCAGTTCCACCGGCGAGAGCCGCGGATTGAGCACCAGCGCGACGCGCGTGTTCTCCGGCAGTTGTTCCAGCAGCAGGCGTGACAGCGTGGTCTTGCCGGTGCCGACCTCGCCGGTGAGCTGCACGAAGCCGCCGCCGCCGCCCTGGCCCACGCCGTAGAGCAGGTGCGCGAGTGCGTCCCGGTGGCGCTCGCTGAGAAACACGAAGCGCGGATCGGGAGTGATCGAAAACGGCGGTTCGGCGAGGCCGAAGAACTCCAGATACATGGTCCAAGCATAGCGGGGGGCGTGTTTGGACCGGCACCGCGCGGCGCGGGTTCCGCGCCCGCGGCCGGCCCGCGCCTCAGGCCCCCAGCGTCAGCAGGCTCGCATTGCCGCCGGCCGCGGTGGTGTTGACGGTCAGCGTGCGCTCGGTGGCGAAGCGCGCGAGGTAGTGCGGTCCGCCGGCCTTCGGGCCGGTGCCGGACAGGCCTTCGCCGCCGAAGGGCTGCACGCCGACCACCGCGCCGATGATGTTGCGGTTGACGTAGCAGTTGCCGGCGCGCACGCGCTTCTGGATGTGCGCGATGGTGCCGTCGATGCGGCTGTGGATGCCGAGCGTGAGGCCGTAGCCGGTGGCGTTGATGGCGTCGATCACCGCGTCGAGGTCGCGCGCGGCGTAGCGCACCACGTGCAGGATCGGGCCGAACACCTCGCGGGTCAGCGTCGCGAGCGAGGGGATCTCGTAGGCGCGCGGGCCGAAGAAGGTACCGTGGCCGCAGGCGGGGCCTGGCTCGACCGCGCGGATGAGCTGCGCCTCGCGGTCCATGCGCGCGGCGTGCTCGACGAGGATCCGGCGCGCGTCCTCGTCGATCACCGGGCCGACGTCGGTCGACAGCAGACCCGGGTCGCCGACGGTGAGTTCGCCCATCGCGCCGGCCAGCATGGCGCAGACCTTGTCGGCGATCTCCTCCTGCACGAACAGCACGCGCGCGGCCGAACAGCGTTGGCCGGCAGAGGTGAAGGCGCTGGCCATCGCGTCCTTGACCAGTTGTTCGGGCAGTGCCGACGAGTCGGCGATGATCGCGTTCTGGCCGCCGGTTTCGGCGATCAGGGTGGCGAGCGCGGCGTCGCGGCCGGCCAGCGTGCGGTTGATGATGCGCGCGGTCTCGGTGGAGCCGGTGAACACCACGCCGGTCACGCGCGGGTCGCGCGTCAGCGCCGCGCCCACCACGGCGCCGTCGCCGGGCAGGAACTGCAGCACGTCCGCCGGCACGCCGGCCTCGTGCAGCAGGCGCACGGCGGCGAACCCGACCAGGTTGGTCTGCTCGGCAGGTTTCGCCAGCACGCTGTTGCCGGCGATCAGCGCGGCGCTGATCTGGCCGATGAAGATCGCCAGCGGGAAGTTCCACGGACTGATCGCCACGAACACGCCGCGGCCGTGCAGGGAAAGCTGGTTGGATTCGCCGGTGGGGCCCGGCAGGTCTTCCGGTGCACCGAACATCCGCCGTCCCAGCGCGGCGTAATAGCGCAGGAAATCCACCGCCTCGCGGACTTCCGCGATGCCGTCGGGGATCGTCTTGCCGGCTTCGCGCGTGCACAGCGCGATGAACTCCGCGCGGCGCAACTCCATGAGGTCGGCCGCGTGCTCGAGGATGGTCGCGCGCGAGGCCGCGGGCAGTGCATCCCAGCCGGGCTGCGCGGCGACCGCGAGGCCGACCGCGCGCTCGACCGCCTGCGCGTCGGCGGCGCGCCAGTGGCCGACCACGCGGCGGCGGTCGGCGGGATCGGTGACCGGGATCTCGGGGCCCGAGGCGGTCCAGCCCGGCACCAGCGGGGCGGCCTTCCACGGGCCGCGGGCGGCGTTCACCGCGGAGAGCAGGGCGCCGAGTTCGGCGTCGTTGGCGAGGTTCACACCCATGGAGTTCTTCCTTTCGGCGCCGAACAGGTCGATCGGCAGCGGGATGCGGGGATGCGCGATCGAATCGAAACCGCGCACCTGGTCGACCGGGTCGGCGACCAGCTGCTGGATCGGGGTCGCCTCGTCGACGATGCGGTTGACGAAGGACGTGTTGGCGCCGTTCTCGAGCAGGCGGCGCACCAGGTAGGGCAGCAGGTCCTCGTGCGAGCCGACCGGCGCGTAGACCCGGCAGGGCGCGTTCAGGTTGCGCTCGCCGATCACTTCGGCATAGAGATCGCCGCCCATGCCATGCAGGCGCTGGAACTCGAATGGCCGGCCCTGCGCGAGGTGGTGGATGGCGGCGATGGTGTGCGCGTTGTGGGTGGCGAACTGCGGGTAGAAGCAGTCGCCGTGCGCGAACAGCGCGCGCGCGCAGGCGAGGTAGGACACGTCGGTGTTGGCCTTGCGGGTGAACACCGGGTAGCCCGCGTGGCCGTCGACCTGCGCGCGCTTGACCTCGGAGTCCCAGTAGGCGCCCTTGACCAGGCGCACGTTCCAGCGGCGGCCGTGGCGGCGCGCGAGCCCGGCCAGGTGGTCGATCACCGCGCCGGCGCGCTTCTGGTAGGCCTGCACGGCCAGGCCGAAGCCGTTCCAGCCTTCGAGCGACGGATGCGCGAACACCTCGGCCAGCACCGCGAGCGAGAGCTCGAGGCGGTCGGCTTCCTCGGCATCCACCGTCATCGGGATGCCGACGCTGCGCGAGAGCTTCGCCAGCGCCAGCGCCTTGGGCGTGAGTTCGGCCATCACCCGCGCGCGCTGCGCGACCTCGTAGCGCGGGTGCAGGGCCGACAACTTGACCGAAATCGACGGCGCGGCGACGAGATCGGCATGAGGGCCGCGCGCGCCGATGGCGCGGATCGCTTCCTGGTAGGCGACGAAGTAGCGCTCGGCGTCGGCCTGGGTCAGCGCGGACTCGCCGAGCATGTCGAAGGAATGGCGGTAGGCGCGGCCGGCGTGGTCCAGCGAGCGGTCGAGCGCCTCGGCGATGGTGCGGCCCATGACGAACTGGTGGCCCATGATGCGCATGGCCTGGCGCACGCCGAGGCGCACCACGGGCTCGCCCGAGCGCGCGACCAGGCGCTTGAACGCGGCCCAGGGGTTGCGCCTGGTCTCGCCGCCGAGCGCGATCAGCTTGCCGGTGAGCATCAGGCCCCAGGTCGATGCGTTGACGAACAGCGAGTCCGACCGGCCGAGGTGCGATTCCCAATCGGCGTCGCCGAGCTTGTCGGCGATCAGCTTGTCGGCGGTGTCGGCGTCGGGGATGCGCAGCAGCGCTTCGGCTACGCACATCAGCAGCACACCTTCCTCGCTGGACAGGTCGTACTGGCGCATCAGGGATTCGACCGGGCTCTGCTGTCCCGCCCTGGCGCGCACGCGGGCGACCAGCTCGGTGGCGCGCGAGAGCACCAGGTCGCGCTCGGCCGGCGGCAGCGCGGCTTCGTCGGCGAGGGCGCGGACCAGCGCCGACTCATCCGCGGCGTACAGCGCGGTGACGGTGGACGGCGCGATTGCGCGGGCGAGAGACGCGGCGGCAGGGGCTGGCGACGACACGCGGTGCTCTCCGGGCGCGGGCGCGCCGGACGGGCCCCGGATTCTAGCAGGGCACCGCGCGGCGGCCCGCTGCGGGTCGTGCAACGGTTTCGCGTGCCGGCGCCACGGTCGCGCGGCCGCGCGTCGAGCGCGTGTCGCCCACGCGGGTGTCCTGCGCGCGCGCCGCAGTCGCCGAGCAGCAGCCGGGCCGATCCGCGTCTCGACGGCCCGCGGGTCGCGGCGGGATCCGCGAAGCAGGGCGCCTCGTGGCCGGCGCTGCCGGCGGTCCCAGTCGTCGCCGGGTTCGCGATGGGCGGGCGTGGTCCGTCTCAGCCTGCCGGCGTGGTCGCGGACGAGCGTTCGCGCGTTCGGGTTTCCACGACGCAGCGTGCGCTGCGGGCCAGCGCGAGCAACTCCGACACGTCGGCCGGGTCGAGACCGCCGCCGGCGGACCCGGCAGTCCGGCAGCCCAGCCGACCCATGGCGCGCGAGACGGATCGGACGTAGGCCTCCTGCAGCGGCGCGTCCGCGGCGGCGAGTGCTTCATCGACCTGCGCAGCCGTGAGCAGCACGAGGGATTCGGCGTCCCGCGCGTTGGCCAGCAGATGGTCCGCATAGCCGAGGCGGAACGCCGCGGCATGTGGGTGCGAAGCGCCGAAGGCGGCAAGCCCGAGTTCGAGCGTCTCCCGATACAGGGCCTCGAGTCGGGCCGGGGTGGTGAGCCCAGGCGCGCGTCCGTAGGCTTGCGCGAGCTTGAACTGTGCCTGCAGGGTCTGCGGGTTGCCGCCGCCGAGCAGATCCCGCCACAGGGCTGCGGCGGTCTCGTGGTGGCGCACTGCGGCGGCCACGTCCCCGGACTCGCCGAGCGCATCGCCGAGGGCGGCATGCGCCGCGGCCGCCGCGGTGGAGCGCGCGCCATAGGCGCGCTCGTGCGCCAGCAGTGCGAGGCGCGCCTCCCACACGGCTTCGGGAGCCCGTCGGAGCCGGTGCAGGAGGTCTGCGCGGCGGGTGCGTGTATGGGCCACGTCGGGGTGCCAGTCCGGCAGGACCGCCAGTTGCCAGGCCTGCGTGGCGTCGAGTACGTCGAGGCTTTCGGCGTCGCGCCCGGCAAGTCGCAGCGTGTCCGCCAGCGCGTGCCGCACGCGCAGCGCGAGGTCGTTGCCGGGCGGCTCGGTTGCGAGCGCCTGCGCGACGCTTCGCAGCAGCTCGGCCGACTGTTCGTAGCGGCCCTGATGGGCGAGCAGCACACCCTCGGTTGCGCGCAGGTCGAGGGTCGGTGGCGCGAGCTCGCGCGCGGCGTCCAGCGCGGCCTTCGCCGCGCCGTGATCCGACGCGCGCAGAGCGGCGCGCGCGGCGAGCACCAGCAGGTCGGCCTGGCGCTGCGGTTCGAGGCCGGCCTCCGCGGCGACGCGCGCTGCGCCCTGCGCCAGATCCTGTGCCTCGCGCCACTGACCGAGGCCGAGCTCCACTTCCGCGATCGTATGGGCCAAATCGACGTACAGCTCGGGTTGCGGCCCTCGCGCGCGCTCCAGTTCGGGCCGCGCCGCGGTGAGGATCGCGCGCGCGGTCACCTGGGCGCCGCCGGTGTTGCCGGGGTCGGCGGCCTCGAAGGCGTGCTTGAGCAGGTTGGTCGCCTGCAGGGCGCGATCGCGTTCCAGCGTGGCGCGATCCCGCTCGACGACGACCTCGACCGACTGGCGCACGATCACCCCCAGTGCCCCGCCGATGATCAGCACCGCGGCGGTCGCACCGGCGATCACGTGCAGGTTGCGGCGCAGGTACTTCCGGACTCCGTACCAGCGTCGGCCGGCGCGCGCTGCGACCGGATTGCCGGCGAGGTAGTTCCCGATATCGGCGGCGAACTGCTCGACCGATGTGTAGCGTTCCCACGGGTCCTTGCGCAGGCATCGCTCGACCACCGCGTCGAGGTCTCCGCGCAGGCGACGGCGCAGCGCCTTGGGACCGTTCAGAGCCCGCGCCCACTCGATCGCAAGGTCGGCGTCGCCGACGCGGCTGCTCATCGCCGGCGGCGGAACGTTCAGGATGAGGTGCTCGATCTCGCCGGGCGAGAGGCTGTCGACCTCGAACGGCGGGTGGCCGCACAGCACTTCGTAGAGCAGCACACCGAGCGCATAGATGTCGACGCCGACGGTAACCGGGTCGGCGCGGATCTGCTCCGGCGCTGCGCTGGACGGGGTGAAGAAGCGTTCGGCGGTCGCGGTGGCGTCCCACGGGCCCGCACTGATGGGCTTGGCGATGCCGAAGTCGAGCAGTTTCGGCTGGCTCTGTGCGTCGACCAGGATGTTGGATGACTTCAGGTCGCGATGCACGACCAGGCTGCGATGCGCGTGGGCCACCGCGTCGAGCACGCGCAGGAACAGGCGCAGTCGTTCGTCGATCGACAGGCGCCGCGCGTCGCACCAGGCCAGCAGCGGTGCGCCGCGAACCAGTTCCATCACCACGTAGGGCGTGCCGTCTTCCAGCATTGCGGCGTCGAGCAGGCGGGCGATGCCCGGATGGTCGAGCGAGGCGAGTACCTGGCGCTCGACCGAGAACCGGCGCAGCAGGGCCGGATTGAGCGACTCGCGGCGCAGCAGCTTGATCGCCACCTCCTGTTCGATCAGCCCGTCCGCGCGCCGGGCGCGGAATACGCGGCCCATGCCGCCGCTGCCGATCATCTCCTCCAGCCGGTAGGGGCCGGCACGGCTGCCCATGGCCGGTCCGCCTGCTGCATCCAGCGCGTGCGCGGCCAGGCCCAGCGCCGGCGCGGTGCGCGCTCGGTCGATCCTGGCATGGGTTTCGAGCAGCAGGGCGACGTCGTCGGCGATGTCCGGGTCCTGCGCGCGGCAGTCCTCGATGAGCGCGGCCCGCTGCCCCGGATCCACGTCCAGCGCACGGTCGAACCAGTCGCGTTGGCGCCGGAATCGCTCCGCCGTCATGGGGCGGCGGGCGCCATGCCGAGGCGTCGGGCGAGCCAGACCCGCGCGAACCGCCACTGGCGGCCGACGGTAGCGGCGGAGGTGTCGAAGGCGGTGGCGATCTCGTCGAGCGAAAGCCCGGAGAACAGGCGCAGTTCGACCACCCGCGCGCTGTCCGGGTCGAGCGCGGCCAGTTCCTCCAGAGCCTGGTCGACCGCCAGCCAGTCGACCGGATCGACCGTTCCCGGCGGCGTCTCATTGGCGATCTCGTCCAGCGGCACGAACAGCAGGTCGCCGCCGCGCTTTTCGGCCGAGCGCTGGCGCAGGTAGTCAACCACCACCCGCCGCATCACGGTCGCCGCGATGGCGTAGAAGTGCGCGCGGTTGCGCCAGTCGACGCCGGACTGCGGGGCCAGCCGCGCATAGGCCTCGTGCGCCAGTTCGGTCGGGCGCAGGGTCAGCCGTGCGCCATGGCGCTGCAACTGGCTGCGGGCGAGGTCGAGCAGGACCGGATAGATCGCGCCTGCCAGGGCGTCGCCGGCGACGCGGTCGCCGCGCCTCCACAGCGCGAGAAGTTCCGTGATCTGCGACATAGAGAACGCGCCCCCGACGTCCGTTGGGACAACGCGGCGCGGTCGACCGTCTGCGCCGGCTCCCCCTCTATCGCTCGAGCATACTCACATCCGGGTTGCGGCAGGACTTCGCCCAGGTAAAGTTTCGCTGCCGGCGCCGCCCTCACATCGGTGAAGGGTCTTCGCGCGGTCGTCGCGCCGAGCCTTTGCTTGCCCCCCTCGCGGTCCGGCAACTACACTTACGCGCTGCGAGCGGTCTGCGCAAAGGCCATGATCGAGCAGTCCGCCAGTCCGACCCCTGACGCGATCTTCGAATTCCGCCTGCGGCCCGAACGGCCCATCACGGCATCGGGGCTCGCGGTGTTCTTCATGGTGCTGGTGGCAGTCTCGGTCACGGTCGCCGGGTTCAGCGCGCTGCAGGGCAACGTCTTCGCGCCGGCTTTCGCGGCGCTGGAACTGGCCTTGGTCTGGGTGGCGCTGCGCCTGGTGTGGCGCCGCCAGGACCAGTGTCAGGAGCGGATCGCGCTCAACCGCGACGCGCTCACGCTGGCGCGCCAGCCGTCCGGCGACGAGGTCCGGTTCCATCCGTACTGGGTGCGCGTTTTGCGCGCCCCGGCCGGGGGGCGGTCCGGTCGGCGCCCGCTGATGCTGGCCTCGCATGGCCGCGCGGTCGAAGTCGGGGCGTTCCTCGGCGACGACGAGCGCGGGCGGCTCGAAGGGTTGCTCGCCGGCGCGCTGGAGGCGCTGCGGGCGGATCGGAACGCAGGATCGGAACGCAAGGCACCGGGGTAGAACCTTATGCAACGAATGGCGAAGTCCCTAGCGGCGATTGCGGCCAGCGCCGCTGCGCCGGCCGCGCTGGCGGCGAACCCGCAGCCGTGGCAGCTCAACATGACCCCGGGCGTGACCGAGACCGCGCAGGCGGCCTACGACATGCACATGATCATGCTGTGGATCTGCGTGGTGATCGGCGTGCTGGTGTTCGGCGCGATGGGCGTGGCGATGTTCCGCTTCCGCAAGTCCAAGGGCGCGGTGCCCGATACCGCACTCGTCCACAGCACCAAGGTCGAGGTCGTCTGGACCGTGATCCCGGTCCTGATCCTGGTGGTCATGGCCTGGCCGGCGACGCGATACCTGATCGCCGCCGCCGACGTGCGCGATGCGGAGATGACGGTGAAGGTCACCGGCTACCAGTGGAAGTGGCGCTACGAGATCCTCGACTACAAGGGCATCGAGCAGCCGGTGAATTTCGTCTCCAGCCTCGATCTCGACAGCAATCGTGCGCGCCAGGGCCTGAAGGACCCGCGAGACGTCCAGGTCGATGGCGTCAACACCTATCTGCTCGACGTCGACCGCGAACTGGTCCTGCCGACCGACACCAAGATCCGCTTCGTGATCACCGCCGACGACGTCATCCACGCCTGGTGGGTGCCGGCGCTGGGCTGGAAGCAGGACGCGATCCCCGGCTTCATCAACGAAGCGTGGACGAACATCCGCGAACCGGGCGTCTACCGTGGCCAATGCGCCGAATTGTGCGGCAAGGATCACGGCTTCATGCCGATCGTGGTGCGCGCGGTGCCGCGCGGCGAGTTCGAGCGGGAACTGGTGAAGATGGGTGGCGTGCTGCCGGACACGGCTGCCATCGCCCAGGCCCCCACGGCGCCGGCGCCTGCGTCCGGCCGTTGATCGAGATCAGAGCGCACAGGTGACCGACATGGCCCACGCGACCCCCAACACCCACCACGACGCCCACCACGACGACAAGCCGCAGGGCTTCCTCGACCGCTGGGTCTTCACCACCAACCACAAGGACATCGGGACCCTGTACCTGGTGTTCTCGTTCATCATGTTCATCGTCGGCGGCGCGATGTCCGGCGTGATCCGGCTCGAGCTGTTCCAGCCCGGGCTGCAGTGGGTGGCCCCGGAGTTCTTCAACCAGATGACCACGCTGCACGCGCTTGTCATGATCTTCGGCGGCGTGATGCCGGCCTTCGTCGGGCTTGCGAACTGGATGATCCCGCTGCAGATCGGCGCGCCCGACATGGCGCTGCCGAGGATGAACAACTGGTCGTTCTGGATCCTGCCGTTCGCCTTCTTCCTGCTGCTGGTGACACTGTTCCTTCCCGGCGGCGGTCCGGCCGGCGGCTGGACCTTGTACCCGCCGCTGTCTCTGCAGGGTGGCTACAATCTCGCGTTCGTGATCTTCGCCATCCACCTGATGGGCATCTCGTCCATCATGGGCGCGATCAACATCATCGCCACCATCCTCAACATGCGCGCGCCGGGCATGGACCTGCTCAAGATGCCGCTGTTCGCGTGGACGTGGTTGATCACCGCCTTCCTGCTGATCGCGGTGATGCCGGTCCTGGCCGGGGCGGTGACCATGCTGCTGACCGACAAGTTCTTCGGCACCAGCTTCTTCAGTGCGGCCGGCGGCGGCGACCCGGTGATGTTCCAGCACATCTTCTGGTTCTTCGGTCACCCGGAGGTCTACATCATGATCCTGCCGGCGTTCGGCATTGTGTCGGAGATCCTGCCGACCTTCAGCCGCAAGCCGCTGTTCGGCTACCAGGCCATGGTGTACGCGACCGCATCGATCGCCTTCCTTTCCTTCATCGTCTGGGCCCACCACATGTTCACCGTGGGCATGCCGCTCGGCGGCCAGCTTTACTTCATGTACGCCACCATGCTGATCGCGGTGCCGACCGGGGTGAAGGTGTTCAACTGGGTCGCCACCATGTGGCGCGGGTCGATGACCTTCGAGACGCCCATGCTGTGGGCGATCGCGTTCGTGATCCTGTTCACGATCGGCGGATTCTCCGGTCTGATGCTCGCCATCGTGCCGGCCGACTACCAGTATCACGACACGTATTTCGTGGTCGCGCACTTCCACTACGTGCTGGTCACGGGGTCCCTGTTCTCGATCATTGCCGCGGTCTACTACTGGTGGCCGAAGTGGACCGGGCGCATGTACAGCGAGTTCTGGGGGAAGTTCCACTTCTGGTGGACGATGGTGTTCGTCAACCTGCTGTTCTTCCCGCAGCACTTCCTTGGTCTGGCCGGCATGCCGCGGCGCATTCCCGACTACAACGTGGCCTTCGCCGACTTCAACATGATGAGTTCGATCGGCGCCTTCGGCATGCTGATCACGCCGTTCATGATGTTCGCGATCCTCTGGCACTCGCTGAAGAAGGGCGAGAAGGCGCCGCAGGTATCGTGGGAAGGTGCCAAGGGGCTGGAATGGACCGTACCCTCGCCGGCACCGCACCACACCTTCGCCACGCCACCGAAGATCGACGACCGCATGCTCGCCCATGGCGACGTGACGCATTGACGGAATCCGCCGCTCCGGGCGCGCGCCCGGAGCGGCCACCCCGATGGACGCCGACCACGCCACTGCCGTCGATCAGCGGACCGCGCGCCAGCGCGCCGGCGCGCGGCGCACTGCGGTTGCGATCGGCCTGGTGGCGGCAGTGATCTATGTCGCGTTCCTGCTGCGTGGGATCCTCAACGCATGACCGCCGCGCATGCCCGCGCCGCAGCGTCCGCCCGGCGGCTCGTCAGGAGGCTGGCGTTGGTCGCCGCCGTCGCGTTCTTCCTCGGCTTCGGACTGGTGCCGCTGTACGAGATCGCGTGCGAGAAGGTGTTCGGCATCAAGCTCGACGGCGCCCCGGTGGCGCAGGAGGCCGCGGTCGCCGGCGGGGTCGACGACTCGCGCTGGGTGACCGTGCAGTTCGACGCCACGGTCAATTCCAGGCTCGGCTGGGAGTTCGAGCCGAAGGTGCGCAACATGCGGGTGCGGCCGGGACAGCTGGTCGAGGCCTGGTACGAAGCGGCCAATCCGTCGGCCGTCCCGCTGGTCGGCAACGCGGTGCCGAGTGTGGCGCCGAGCACAGCGTCGATGTACTTCAACAAGACCGAGTGCTTCTGCTTCACCGAGCAGTTGCTCGGACCCGGCGAGCGGCGCGGCATGCCGGTGCGCTTCGTGGTCGACCCCAAGCTGCCGCCCGAGGTGCGCACCATCACGCTCGGCTACGCGTTCTATCTCAACGACAGCGCCACCCGGCGCGTCGCCGCGACGGCCGTCGCAGCGCCGCCGGCGTCCTGAAACCGCAGTTCGCACCGGAACAGCCCCGATGGCCCACGCACACGTCCACGATTCCGCGATCTACTATGTCCCGCATGGCTCGCGCTGGCCGATCCTCGGCTCGTTCGCCCTGTTTTTCCTGGTCGGCGGCGCGGCCCTGTGGCTGAACGGCATCGCCGCCGGCAAGTACGGGTCGCTGTTGGGGCTGGCGCTGCTGGTCGCGATGCTGTTCGGCTGGTTCGGCACTGTCGTGCGGGAGTCGGTCTCCGGCTACTACAACCGGCAGGTCGACGTCTCGTTCCGGATGGGGATGATCTGGTTCATCTTCTCCGAGGTGATGTTCTTCGCCGCCTTCTTCGGCGCGCTGTTCTACACGCACTGGTTCACCCTGCCGTGGCTCGGCGGCGCGGGCGACGGCGCCTCGACCAACGCCTTGCTCTGGCCCGGCTACGAGGCGGCGTGGCCGACCAACGGGCCGGCCAACGTCGGCGGTGCCTTCGAGACCATCCCGGCCTGGGGCCTGCCGCTGATCAACACCCTGCTGCTGCTGGCCTCCGGCGTCACGATCACCATCGCCCACCACGCCCTGATCGCCAACCAGCGCGGCAGGCTGCTGTTCTGGCTCGGCGCCACGATCGCGCTCGGCGTGGTGTTCTTGTTCGTGCAGGGCTACGAATACCACCACGCCTATACCGAACTGGGCCTGACCCTCGGCTCCGGCATCTACGGATCGACCTTTTTCATGCTGACCGGTTTCCATGGCCTGCACGTGACGCTCGGCGCGATCATGCTGGTCGTGATCTGGTTCCGCTGCGCCAAGGGCCACTTCACGCCGGAGAACCACTTCGGGTTCGAGGCCGTGGCCTGGTACTGGCACTTCGTGGACGTGGTCTGGCTCGGCCTGTTCCTGTTCGTCTACGTGGTCTGAGCGGGCGGCGCGGCGGCGGGCGCCGGTGACGCCCGCTCCGTCGTGCCGGCTGCGCCGTCGCCGCTTCAGCGCCCCGCGCGGATGCCGTGCGGCTCGATCACGCCGGCGAGGATGCCGACCACCACCATCGCAATCAGGCCCACCGACAGGCCGATGCGCCAGCTCAGCGAGCGTACGGTGCGGCCGGACCGGCTCTGGTTGGTGGACATGTAGTAGAGCGCCGCGCCGAGGTTGTAGAGCACGGCGAGGAAAACGCCCAGGATCAGCAGGTTCTTCAACGTCATGGGCGCACTCCGGGAAACGGGTAACGATGCTCCAGTATAGGCATGCCGGTTGGCCCAGGCGATGAGGCGCTCCGACGTCCTGTGGGCCGTGCCGGCGCTGCTGGCCTGCGCCGGGTTCGCGTGGCTCGGCGCTTGGCAGCTGCAGCGCGGCGCATGGAAGGAGCGGCTGCTGGCCGGCTGGGCCAGCGCCGCCTCGGAGGCGCCGCGCGACTACGCAGCGGTACTGGCGGGCCGCTCCGCGCTGCCGCGTCGCGAGGACCTCGCGGCGCCGACCGCGGATCCCGCGCTGCCGCTTGCGGTGGTCGTGCACGGGCGCTGGGACCCGGCGACGACCCTGCTGCTGGACAATCAGCGTCTCGATGCGGCGATCGGCGTGTTCGTGCTGACCCGCTTCGTGCCGGCCGCCGGCGCCACCCCGCTGCTGGTCAATCGCGGCTGGTTGCCATTGCCGCCGGACCGCACGCCGCCGACGGTACCTTCGCCGGGACCGGGCGAAACCACGGTTCGCGGGCTGCTGGTCGCCGCACCGGCCGCCGGGCTGCCGCTGCAGGCGCCGCCCTGGAGCCCGGGCCAGCCGCCTCCCCTGTTGCCGGCGCTGGACCTTGAGCGCCTGCAGGAAGTCGCCGGTCCGTTGTTCGACGGACTGCTGCAGCTCGACGCCGATGCAGCGGATGGATTCACGCGCCGCTGGCGCGCGCTGCCCAATACTCTGCCGCCCGAGAGGCACCGCGGCTATGCCGTGCAGTGGTTCGGGCTCGCGGCTGCCGTGCTGGCGGTCTACCTCGTTCTCGTCCTGCGCCGTCCGTGAACACCTTCGATCCCCGCCGTGGCCGCCGACAGTTCCTGCTGCTGGTCGCCCTGTTCGTTCTGCCCTTGCTTGGCGCCACGCTGCTCGCCGTGTCCGGATGGCGGCCGCAGGCGACCCGCAACCACGGCGAGCTGCTCGACGTGCCGGTGGACTTCCGCGGCGAGCAAGCGGTCCTGGAATCGGGCGACCGCGTGGTGTGGGACAGCGCGGCCGGAATCTGGCACATCGTGGTGCGGGCGCCCGCGAATTGTGGCGGACCCTGCGCCCGCATGGTCGATTCGCTGCGCCGCGTCTGGATCGGACTCGGCAGCGACGCCGCCCACGCCGTGGTGCTTTGGACCGGTGCCGTCGACGGCCCGACCGGCGAGGCGCTGGCCGGGTTCCCGCAGGCGCGCGTGGCCCGCCTCGACACCACGCTGCTACCGGCTGCGGGCGCGCCGCTGGCGGGGGATATGCTGGCCCCGCTGGGCGTGTGGCTGGTCGACCCCAACGGTTACCTGGTGATGCGGTATGCACCAGGCTTCGACCCGGTCGGACTGCGCGCGGACCTGCGCAAGCTGATCCGCTGAGCGACCCATGGCCCGCCTCGCCGACAACCGGATCGTGCTGACCGCGCTGGTCGCGGTATTGCTGTGCTTCGTCGTGGTGGTGCTCGGTGCCTATGTCCGGCTGTCCCATGCCGGCCTGGGCTGTCCCGATTGGCCGGGCTGCTACGGCGAGGCCACCTGGCCGAACCAGCACCATGAGATCGACGCCGCCAACCGGGCCTTCCCCGAACGCCCCGTCGAAATCCCGAAGGCTTGGCGCGAGATGGTGCACCGTTTCGCCGCCGGCGCGCTGATCCTCCTCGTGCTCGGACTGGCGCTGGCGCGTAACTGGCACGTGCCGCGGCGGCGCTGGCAGATCCTGTCCGCGCCGGTCCTCGTGCTCGGCGGGAGCGCGGCCTACGCCGTGGGCTTCCCGCTGACCGGTCTGGGCCTGCTGGGCGTCGCGCTCGCCCTGCTGGTGCAGGGCGCGATCGCCTGGCGCGACCTTCCGCTGGGACGCCTGGCGGTAGCGATCTTCGCCCTGATCCTGGTGCAGGCGCTGTTCGGCAAATGGACGGTCACCCTGAAGCTGAAGCCGATCATCGTCACCACGCATCTGATCGGCGGCATGACCACGTTGTCGCTGCTGCTGTGGTTTCTGTACCGCGCGGCCGGCGTCGCGCGACTCGATCCGCTGCCGATCCGCCGCGGCTTCGTGATCGGCGGCATCGTGCTGGTGGCGATCCAGATCGCACTCGGCGGCTGGGTCAGCGCCAACTACGCCGCGCTCGCCTGCGGGACCGACTGGCCGAAGTGCCTGGGCCAGTGGTGGCCACCGATGGATGCACGCGACGCCTTCGTGCTCTGGCGCGGCATCGGCGTCGACTACGAGGGCGGCGTGCTCGACGGCGAGGCGCGCACCGCGATCCAGGTCGCGCACCGGCTGTTCGCCGTCGTGGTCATCGGCCACCTGCTGGCGCTCGGCGTCCGCGTCCTGCGTATGCCCGGCTTTGCCGCCCACGGCGTCGCCCTGCTCGGCGTGCTGGCGCTGCAGGTCGGCCTCGGCATCGCCAACGTGGTCGCCGGGTTGCCGCTGTGGGTCGCCACCGGGCACAACTTCGGCGCTGCGCTGCTGCTCGCGGTGCTGATCGGCCTGCTGGCGCGGGTCACGCCGCCGCCGGCGGGACTGGCGCCGGCGCGCGCCACGGCCTGATCATCCGCCGATGGCCGCCGGCATCGCTCACCAATACTGGGAGCTCACCAAGCCGCGGGTTGTGGCGCTGATCGTGTTCACCGCGATCATCGGCATGTTCCTGGCCACGCCGGCCTGGCCGCCGGCCGGCGCGCTCGTCGCGGGTTCGCTCGGCATCTGGCTGGCATCCGCCTCCGCGGCCGCCCTCAACCACCTGCTCGACCGCGAGCGAGACGCCGTGATGGCGCGCACCGCGCACCGTCCGCTGCCGACCGGGCAGCTCACCACCGCGCAGGTGCTGCGGTTCGCACTCGCGCTGGGCGCCGCCTCGATGGCGGTGCTGGTCGCCTTCGTCAACGTGCTCACCGCGGTGCTGACCTTCGCCTCGCTGATCGGCTACGCGGTGGTCTACACGGTCTGGCTCAAGCGCGCCACGCCGCAGAACATCGTGATCGGCGGCGCGGCGGGCGCGGCCCCACCGGTGCTGGGCTGGGCAGCGGTCACCGGCGAGGTGCATCCCTACGCCCTGCTGCTGTTCCTGATCATCTTCGTGTGGACGCCACCGCACTTCTGGGCGCTGGCAATCTATCGGCGCGACGACTACGCCCGTGCCGCGGTGCCGATGCTGCCGGTGGTCTACGGCGTGCAGTACACGCGCGAGCACGTGCTGTACTACACCATCCTGCTGTTCGTGGTGTCGGTGCTGCCCTACCTCACCGGCATGAGCGGACTGCCCTACCTCGGCGGCGCGCTCGTGCTGGGCGCCGGTTTCCTGTGGTACGCGATCCGCCTGATGAAGCCGCCCGGCGAGCGCTTCGCGATGGACGTGTTCAACTACTCCATCGTGTACCTGATGGCGTTGTTCGCCTTCCTGCTGGTCGACCACTGGCTGGCGCCGCCGCCGCCGGTGGCGACGATCGAGTTCCTGCCCGCGACCCCGCCGCGCTGACGTCGCGCGGCCGGGACGGGACATCGGCGCGGCAGCGCCGCACGACGCCGCCACGGCGAGCGGCCCCGCGCGCTGCTCAGTAGCCGCGCGCGCGGTCGACCACGCCCAGCGCCGGTTCGCCGCGAAGCAGGCGGCGGATGTTGTCCGCTACCTGGCGCACCGAGGGGCCGGGCAGCGTGGTCGCCGCGGCGTGCGGGGTGATCGTGACCCGCGGGTGCGACCACAGCGGATCGTCGGTCGGCAGCGGTTCGACCGCGAACACGTCGAGCAGGGCGCCGGACAGGTGTCCGCCATCCAGCAGCCCGCGCAGCGCCGCGGCGTCCAGCTGGTCGCCGCGCGAGGCGTTGACCACGAAGCCCCCGCGCGGCAGCCGCGCCAGCCGCGCGTGGTCGAGCAGCCAGCGCGTGCCGGGCGTCGAGGGCAGGGTGTTGACCAGCACGTCGCTGCGCGCCAGCAGGGCGTCGAGACCCGCGTCGCCGTGCCGCGCGTCCACGCCGTCGCGCGCTTCCGGCGTGCGCGACCAGCCGGCCACTGCGTATCCCAGCCCGGCCAGCGCGCGGGCCACCGCGCCGCCCATCTGCCCGAGCCCGAGCACGCCGACTCGCAGCGCGGCGCGCGCGATTGGCGCATGGCGCCGCCATTCGCCGTGCCGCTGCTGCAGGAGGTATTCGACCATGTGCCGCTGGCGCATCAACACGCCGAGCAGAGCGTACTCGACCATCTGCTCCGCCATGCCGGCGTCGAGCAGGCGCACGATCGGCACCCGGGGGCCCAGGTCCGGCCGCACGAGCAGGCGGTCGACGCCCGCGCCGAGCGCGAACACCGCGCGCAGCGCGGCGAGCGGGGCGAAGAAGTCCGGCGGGGGATTCCAGCAAGCGACGAAGGCGATCTCGTGCGCGGGCGCGATGTCGGGGAAGGCGACGCAACGCACGTCGGGCAGTTCGTGCGCGAAGCGCTCGCGATACGTCGCGCCATCGTCGCCGGCGTGGACATAGAGCAGGCTCACTTCGCGAACAGGTTCGCGAAGTCGCGGAATGACTTGAACTCCAGCGCGTTGCCGCTCGGGTCCAGGAAAAACATCGTCGCCTGCTCGCCGGGCTGGCCCTGAAAGCGGATGTACGGTTCGATCACGAACCTCACGCCCGCCGCACGCAGGCGATCGGCGAAGCGCTGGAAGTCGTCCCAGGCGAGCACCACGCCGAAGTGCGGCACCGGCACGTCGTGGCCGTCGACCGGGTTGTGCGCCGCGCGCGGGCGCTCGCCGGTGCGATGGGCCACGATCTGGTGGCCGAACAGGTCGAAGTCGATCCAGTCGCTGCTGGATCGCCCCTCGGGGCAGCCGAGCACGCCGCCGTAGAAGGCGCGCGCGGCGTCGAGGTCGTGGACGGGGAAGGCGATGTGGAAGGGCGTGAGTGCGGCCATCGGGACTCCGGGACGTGACCCGCGCATGGTAGCCCGTTGCTCGGCGCCGACGCGCCGCGGCCCGGCGGCAGCGTACGCCCGGATGGTCCGCGCGGGTCGCCGACCCTTGGCCCGCGCGATCGAAGGATCGGCCTGACGTTCCTGCCGCGCCACGCGCGGGCGAGTAAGTTGATCCGCCTGCCGGCAGGATGTTGGGAAACACCTGGCTTGCGCGCGGCACGGATGCCGCGCTCGCGAATCAATCGCGCAAGCAATCGATCCGGCGGGCGCGGGTCCGGACATGGGCCGGACGCACGATGTCGAGAAAGTGCAGGAGAGCACTTGCCCTGCCGCCTGCTAGGCTGGGCCTCCATCATCCCGGAGCGTGCATGACCCGCCTCGCCGTCGCCCCGGCCGCTGCCGCGCTGGTTGCCCTGCTCGCCGCCTGTGCCGGGACGCCGCCGACCACGCCGGTGCCGCCGTCCGATCCTCGCGCATCTGCGGACGCTTTCGCCGGATGGATCGGCCTGTCCGCGGAAGGCAGCCGGCGCGAGTTCTTCGTCGGCGACCACCGGGACGGCTACTACAGCGGGATGACCGCCAGCCACCGCGGGGGCCCCGGTTGGTTCCTCGGCGCCGACCGCGTGTGGCAGGACGCGATGGCGTGGGCGGACGACCGGCCGCTGCACCGCGATGCGGCCGGGGTCGACGAGCGGGTGCTGCCTTGGGGGCGGATCACCCGCCACGCGGGCCTGGTCGAGGACTGGACCTTCCACGGCGGCAGCCGCCGCCTCACGATCGCGGTGCGCGCCGATGTGCCCGCACGGCTCGCCGTGCAGCCGCTGTGGGTCGAAGCAGGCGCCACGGCGCAACGCTCGGGCGACGTGGTCCTGTTGCGCGATGCGGCCAGCGGCTGGGTCGCCGCGCTGGCCGCCAGCGCACCGTTCGATCTGGAAGCCCCGCCGGTCGGCGCGGCGGATTCGAGCCCGCTGCTGCGCGCGCGCGAACCGGGCGCCGGATTCGCGGTCCACCTCGCTTTCGCACGCGATGCCGCGCTGGCCGCGTCCGATGCGCGCGCGATGGCGCTCGACCCGGGGCTGCCCGCGCGTTCGCGCGCAGCGGTGCACCGGCGACTGACCCGCGCATGGCTCGCCACGGGCGACGCGGACTACGATCGCGCGCTGGCGTGGGCGCGCGCATCGGCCCTGCTGTTCGAGGTCCACGAGCCCGAGCACGGCCTGTGGGCCGGTCTTCCCTGGTTCCGCGAGAACTGGGGCCGGGACACCTTCATCGCGCTGCCGGGCACCTTCCTCGTCGGCGGCGACTTCGACGCCGCGCGCGTGGTGCTCGAGCACTTCGCGCGCTGGCAGAACCTGACGCCGCCTGCCGCCGACGCGGCCGCCCCCGGTACCGCCGACCACCTCGGCATCGGCGCGCGCACCAGCGACTACGGGCGCGTGCCGAACTTCGTCAAGAACGGCATGGCCTCCTACAACACAGTCGACGGCACGCCCTGGCTGCTGCGCGAGGCGCTGGAACTGGCCCGCTACACCGGCGACCGCGCGTTCGCCGCGCGCGCGCTGGCGGTGGCCGGACCCTATATCGACGGCGTCCTGCGCCACTCTCTGGATGGCGAGGGCCTGCTGCTCCACGACGACGCCGACACCTGGATGGACGCGCGCATCGAAGGCCGCCATGCCTGGTCGCCGCGCGGCAACCGTGCGGTCGAGGTGCAGGCGCTGTGGTACACGGCGCTGCAGTCGGCAGCGGACCTCGCCGATTTCGCCGGCGAGCCCGCGCGCGCGGCTGACTGGCGCGCGGAAGCCGCGCGCAACCGGGACGCCTTCCTTCGCCGCTTCGTCGTCGACGGACGCCTCGCCGACCGGCTGCGCCCGGATGGCAGTCCGGACCTCGCGTGGCGGCCGAACGCGCTGATGGCGATCAGCGTACCGTGGGACGATTACCTGCCGCCGGAGCTGCAGGCCACGGTGCTGCGCGATGCCACCGAGCACCTGCTGTTCCCGTACGGCATCGCCTCGTTGGCGCCGGAAGACCCGAATTTCCATCCGCGCCATGTCGACGACGCGCGCCACCACAAGGATGCCGCGTACCACAACGGCACGGTGTGGGGCTGGAACGCCGGATTCGCGATCACCGCGCTCGTGCGCCACGGCCACACCGATCTGGCCTGGGACCTGAGCCGCAATCTCGGCGGCCAGATCCTGCATCTCGGCGCGATGGGCACGATGAGCGAACTGCTCGACGCGCTGCCTGGTCCGGACGCACGCCCGGTGCCCTCGGGCACGCCCTCGCAGTTGTGGAGCGTGGCGGAGTTCGCGCGCAACGCTTTCCAGGACTACGTCGGGTTCCGGCCGGACCTGCTGCGCGGCGAATTGCGCCTCGCGCCAGCGTTGCCGACGGCATGGATGCAGTTCGACGCGCGCCTGCCTTACGGGCCGGAAGCCGCCGACGAGGCGCTGAGGGTCGCCGCGCGGCGCGATGCCGGCGGCGACTGGACCTTCGACCTGGCGCTCGACAGCGCGACCGGCGTGCGCGTGCTGGTGTTCGACTGGATGGACCGCGTTGGCGCGCGGCGCCGGGTGCGCTTCGACCTCGCGCCGGGCCGCATGGCGACCCTCGCTATCGACGCGGGCGGCGCGCGCCTCGACGGCATCGCGCTGGCGGCTCAGCCCTTGCCTGCGGGAGCCAGGTCCGCTGCCGGCGCGCTGCGTTTCCGCGATGTGCCGCCGAACGATCCCGCGCGCTACCCGATGACGCGCGGCCGGAACGTGCTGCGCGACCGCATCGTCGGTGCGGCGCCGCACTGAACGGCGCTCAGCGCCGCGCCTTCGCCGACAGCGCCTCGCGCAGTTCGTCCTTCTCGTTCGCCGTCAGCGGTCCGGCGGACTGTTTCTCCAACAGTTCCTCGATCCTTTGCTGCACGGTGTGGCGGTTCAAGTGTTCCATCGCGTCGAGGAACTCCGCCTTCCAGCTCTCCGGCGCGGCGGGGAACTCCATCAGGGAGAGTTTCTCCAGTGCGGCCTGTTCCTCGCGGCCGGCGAAGTGTTCGAGGATGCCGCCGGTGGCGATGTCGGGCCGCGCGCGGGCCAGGGCGATCAGCTCCATCAGCAGGGGAACGCCCGGCTGGCGCAGCACGCCGAACAGATAGGGCGGCTGGATCGCGTGCACCAGCGCCGGCTGCTGAACGAGCAGCGCGATCGCGGTGCGCACCAGGCTGCGCTTCGGGCCCGTGCCGGGTCGCGGCTTCGGCGCGCGCGCCATCGGCGGTGGCTGCGATGCTGGCGGCGCGCCGGCCGCCGCGGGGCCGATGCGCACGCCGGTGCGCTCGGCGAGCGCGCCGTACATCAGGTCGCGGAACGCGCCGTCGGGGATCCCGGCCAGCAGCGGCTTGGCGCGCTCGGCCAGCCGCGCGCGGCCTTCCAGCCCGTCGAGGTTCACGTCCTTGGACAGTTCGGCGAAGAAGAACTCCGACAGCGGCGTCGCCTGCTTCAGGCGCTGCTCGAAGCCGTCCAGGCCTTCCTGCCGCACCAGGGTGTCCGGGTCCTCGCCGTCGGGGAGGAACAGGAAATGCGCCTGGCGGCCGTCGCGCATGCGCGGCAGCACGCTCTCGGCCGCGCGCCACGCCGCCGCGCGCCCCGCGCGATCGCCGTCGAAGCAGAAGTACACGTCGGCCGCATTGCGGAACAAGAGTTCCGCGTGCTCCTTGGTGGTGGCCGTGCCCAGCGTCGCCACCGCCTGGGTGACGCCGTACTGGAACAGGCTCACCACGTCCATGTAGCCCTCGACGACGATCAGCCGCGCCAGCTTGGCGTTGGCCTGTCGCGCCTCGTAGAGGGCATAGAGTTCACGGCCCTTGTGGAACAGGGCGGTCTCCGGGGAGTTCAGGTACTTCGGCCCATCGTCCTTTTCCAGCACGCGGCCGCCGAAGGCGATCACCCGGCCGCGCCGGTCGCGGATCGGGAACATGATGCGGTCGCGGAACTTGTCGTAGACCTTGCCCTGGTCGGACTTCGACAGCAGCCCGGCCTTGTCGAGCAGAGCCATGCGTCGATCGTCGGTGCCGAGCGCGGTCTTCAGCTGGTCCCAGCCGTCGGCTGCATAGCCGATGCCGAAGCGCTGTACGCTGCCCGCATCGATGCCGCGTCGCGCGACATAGTCTTTCGCCCGCGCGTCACCTGCCAGATTGCGCTGGAACAGCTTCGCCGCGGCGTCGAGCGCGGCGTAGAGCCCGTCGTTGTCGCCGCCGGGGCCGGTGCGCGTCGGCTCGCGCGGGACCTGCATGCCGGCGCGATGCGCGAGGTCCTCGACCGCGTCGAGGAACTCCATGCGGTCGTAATCCATCAGGAACTTGATCGCCGTGCCGTGCGCGCCGCAGCCGAAGCAGTGGTAGAACTGCTTGGTCGGGCTGACCGTGAACGACGGCGAACGCTCGTCGTGGAAGGGACATCGTGCCTGGTATTCACGCCCCGCGCGCTTCAGGGGCACGCGCTGCTCGATCACCTCGACGATGTCGGTGCGCGAGAGCAGCTCGTCGAGGAAGGAGTCGGGGATGCGGGCCATGCGCCAGGTGTGGTGAGCGATCCGGTGTCCGGTCCGATCGGACCGCGCCTGTGGGAGCGCGCGCGGCTCGCGACCGCGGCCCCCCGGGCTGCTGCACGCTTGTGGCCCGGCGGTGGGGGGGGGGGGGGGGGGGGGAGGCCGGAGG
>DHLY01000168.1:4409-4582 GCA_002405525.1 Proteobacteria bacterium UBA4656 | reverse complement strand
GCTCCGTGCAGCGCCCGCGGCCGGATCAGCCCTTCGCCGCCAGCTTCGCCTTGATCAGCTCCGACACCCTGCCCATGTCGGCGCGCCCGGCGGCCTTGCTCTTGGCGAGGCCCATCACCTTGCCGATGTCCTTCGGACCCGCCGCGCCGCTCTCGGCGATCGCGGCGTCGATC
>DHLY01000168.1:4062-4229 GCA_002405525.1 Proteobacteria bacterium UBA4656 | reverse complement strand
CCATCTTGGCCGGCAGGTACGCCTCGATCACGCCGATCTCGAACTTCTCCTGGTCGGCCAGGTCCTGGCGTGCGGCGGCCTCGAACTGCTGCACGGAATCCTTGCGCTGCTTGAGCATCTTCTCCAGCACCGCGAGCACGGCGGCGTCGTCGAGCGTGATGCGCTCG
>DHLY01000168.1:0-3933 GCA_002405525.1 Proteobacteria bacterium UBA4656 | reverse complement strand
CGCTCGTCCACCTCGCGCTGCTTGATCGCGGCGTTGACCAGGCGGATGACGTCCAGGCGCGGCTTGTCGCCGCCCTTCATGGCGGCCTTCATGTCGTCGGTGAGGCGCTGCTTGAGGCTCATCGCGCTGTCCTGTGCTGGGAATCCGGAAAGCGTTCGGCCGGAGCTGCTCGCGCGGCACCGGCTCCAGGACCCGACGTGGGATCGTGGCGGGGGTGGAACCTCACGCAGAGGCTCCCGACGTCCCGGCCGGCGATCGAGGCATCCGCTGGCGCCTGCGTCCGCGCACGGCGCGGACCCGGGCTCAGTACATGCGCTGCCGCTTCGTCACGTCGCGCGACACGCGGCGCAGGTGGCGCTTCACCGCCGCGGCAGCCTTGCGCTTGCGCTCCTGCGTGGGCTTTTCGTAGAACTCGCGCTTGCGGGTTTCGGCGAGCACGCCGGCCTTTTCGCAGGTGCGCTTGAAGCGGCGCAGGGCGAACTCGAACGGCTCGTTCTCGCGGACACGAACGTTGGGCATTGCTTGCTCCGGTGAGGCCTAAGATGTCCCGGCGAGGCCGGAAGGGCCGAAGAGTCTAGCCGCGTCGACGTCCGGAATCAAAGACTTGGGCCGCGGCCGGGCTCTCGGCTGAGGACGGCGTCCCGGAAGCCGCATAATGGACGGGTGCGCGTCCTCGGCATCGAAACCTCCTGCGACGAAACCGGCGTGGCCGTGTGGGACACGGGCCGCGGCCTGCGCGCGCACGCCCTGTACAGCCAGACCGACCTGCATCTGGCCTATGGCGGGGTGGTGCCCGAACTGGCTTCGCGCGACCATGTCCGCAAGCTGGTGCCGTTGCTGCGCCAGACCCTGGCCGAGGCCCGGCTGTGCATGGTCGACATCGATGGCGTCGCCTACACGGCCGGCCCCGGACTGGTCGGCGCCCTGCTGGTCGGCGCCGGGCTTGGCCGGGCGCTGGCCTGGGCGCTGGAGGTGCCGGCGGTCGCCGTCCACCACATGGAAGGCCACCTGCTCGCGCCCCTGATGGAGCCCGACGCGCCGCAGCCGCCCTTCGTCGCCCTGCTGGTGTCCGGTGGCCATACGATGCTGCTGGAGGTCGCCGCGATCGGCCGCTACCGGCTGCTGGGCGATACCCTGGACGACGCGGTCGGGGAGGCCTTCGACAAGACCGCGAAACTGATGGGCCTGCGCTATCCCGGCGGGCCGGTGCTGGCGAAGCTGGCCGCGTCCGGTGCCGAGGGCGCCTTCGCCTTCCCGCGCCCGATGACCGACCGGCCGGGGCTCGACTTCAGTTTTTCGGGCCTCAAGACCCAGGTTCTGCTGGCCTGGCAGTCCACCGGCGCCGACCCGGCGCGGCGCGCCGACATCGCGCGCGCCTTCGAACAGGCCGCGACCGACACCCTGGTCATCAAGTGCCGCCGTGCGCTGCGCGAGACCGGCGCGCGCACGCTGGTGGTCGCCGGCGGCGTCGGCGCCAACCGGCGCCTGCGCGCGCAGCTCGCGGACGCCGCGCGCGTCGACGGCTTCCGGGTCGCCTTCCCGCGGCCGGAGTTCTGCACCGACAACGGCGCGATGATCGCTTTCGCCGGCGCGCAGCGGCTGCTCGCCGGCCTGCGCGAAGGAGAGGGCATTCACGTGTTCCCGCGCTGGGATCTGGAATCCTTGCCCGCCTTGGACGCCAACGGCTGAATCCCCATGGATCGCGTGTTCATCGAAGACCTGCGGATCGAGACCACGATCGGCATTTACGACTGGGAAAAGAAGATCCGCCAGGTGGTGGCCTTCGACGTCGAGATGGCGTTCGACAACCGCCGCCCCGCGGCGACCGACCGCATCGAGGACACGCTCGACTACAAGGCCGTGTCCAAACGACTGAAGGCCTTCGTCGGCGAATCGAAGTTCGAACTGGTCGAGACCCTGGCCGAGCGCTGCGCGGAGATCATCCAGCGCGAGTTCGCGGTCGAGTGGCTGCGCCTGAAGCTGTCCAAGCCCGGCGCGGTGACCGACTCGAAGGCGGTCGGCGTCGTCATCGAGCGCGGCCGGCGGCCGGACTGAGATTGCGCGGAGCGCAGTCGGCCCGGGCGCGCCCTGGCCGGTCATCGCGGACACACCATCGTCGCCCGGCTTCCGTCAGCCGGAGGTGGCAAGTGCCGGCGCCGCGAGCGGGAGCGCCCGGGGACCCTGCACCATCTCCCGCCCCGCCCGCAAGCAGAACGGGCGCCTCGCGGCGCCCGTTCTGCATGGCCGATGTTCCGGTGTGCGGTCAGCTGAATCGCCGTCTCGCGGCCATCAGCCCGAGGCCCAGCACGCCGAGGAACGCGATCCACAGACCGGGGGCGCCGAGCGCGGGAATCGCCGCGGCAGACGGCAGGGTGCCGCCACCGGTCGGGATGGTGATCGGCGTGCCGGTATTCTCGTACACGACGCTCACGATCGTGCCCGGGAAGCCGTTCGGACCCGTGGTGGTGATCCGCGCGTAACCGTAGTTGATGGCCCCGGTCGCTTCATTGAAGAAACGGAAACCCATGAAGCGATCGCCGGTCGGCCGGAAGCTGGATGGGGCCTGGATGGCCGAGGTGAACGTGTTGGCAGGTCCGATCGTCGCGCCGGACGCCATCGCGGTCATCGGGCCCGTCGTGGTGTCGCCCACCCCGGCGTTGCGCACCGGTGCCGTTCCCTGCGGCGCCCAGTAGATGCCGAGACCGTTGGCCGTGTTGTACGGGTTGAGGTCCCAACCGCTGACGGCCTCGCCACTGGTACCGGTTGCACCGGTCACGACGTTGACGTAAGCGCCCGCCAGCGTCGCCGGCATGGGCAGATTGGAAATCGGGCTGGTGACGATCGCGGCCATCGATGCCGAGGAAAGCAACGCGCCAGCGGCGGCGGAGGCGCCGAGGATGCGGCGCGAGACGATGGGATGGCGCAGACGGGTCTTGGCTTGCATGGTATTCCCCCGGGGACACGGACTGGTCAGGATCGTTATGCTCCGGTCTCAAGAGCCGGATGCTCGCGGGTTGCCCGCCGCAATAACCGCAGGCGCGAGGGCGACCGCGTTGCGCGGTCTCTCACAAAAGAGGGCCCCGTGCGCGCACTCCCGAGGTCTCGCGGCTCGATCGCCCTGCCGACTTCCTGCCGCGGTGGTCCGGTGCATATACTCCGGGGGTGAGCGTCACGCCGCCGCCGCCGGCCCGTCAGGCGGACCCCGAAGCCCGCCTGCGGGGGCTGTCCACGACCGTCGCCGCGAATCTGCGCCGCGCGCGTCAGGCCATGCAGGCCGGGGATGCCGCTGCCGCCGAACTGGCGGTCCTGGCGGCTTGCACCCAGGCCCCGGCGCACCCGGAGTCGCTGCGCTGGGCCGCCAGGGTGGACCTCCTGCGCGGCCGCCATGCGCAGGCCGCGGCACGGATCGACGCTGCGCTCGCGCAGTGGCCGGCCGATCCGGAGTTGCTGCTCGATGCGGCCCTGATGGCGCACGGCCGGGACGACGATCCGGCGGTCATGGCCTTCCTGCTTCGGGCCCGCGATGCCGCGCGCGATACCGCGCTGCTGCTGCGGGTGGCGATCGAGTCCGATCGCCTGGGGCATGACGGACTCGCCGCCGAGAGCGCCGCGGCGGCGCTTGCTCGCGCGCCGGGCATGGTGCCGGCGCTGCTCCAGCGCGGCCGCAGCCTGAACGCGCTGGGGCGGGTCGTCGAAGCCACGGCTGCCTTCCGTGCCGTGCTGGGGGCCCATCCGGACCATCCGGGCGCCTGGTTCTCCCTGCTGGAGCAGAAGACCGTGCGGCTGACCCCGGACGAACTCGGCGCACTCGAGCGCGCCGAGGCCAACTGCCGCGGGGACGACGAGGACCGTTGCCTGCTGGGCTTCGCGCTCGGCCGGGCGCTGGAGGACGCCGGGCGGCACGCCGACGCATTCGCCGCGCTGGGCCGCGCC
>DHLY01000160.1:10051-13201 GCA_002405525.1 Proteobacteria bacterium UBA4656 | reverse complement strand
CTGGGGTTTGTGGGAGCGGCGCGTGCGCCGCGAGCTTTTCGGGCTTGCCGCAGTCCGGTCGCGCTGCACGCAGCGATCCTACAGGAGGCGCGCGACGCCGTGATGCGATCTAGCCGAAGCCGCGGGCGCTGCGCGCCAGGTGTTCCAGCAGGTTGCCGACGAACGATCGCCCGACGGCGATGCGACGGCCGCTGTCGAGCTCGATCTCGCGTGGACCTGCGCTGGCGCCGTGCACGCCACGCACCCGGCCCAGGTTGACCAGCGCGGTGCGATGGACGCGAACGAAGACGGACGGGTCCAGCTCTTCCATCAGGCCGCGCAGCGACAGCCGGCTGATGAGGGTGCCCTCGCGCGCATGCACGGCGACGTAGTTGCGCGCGGTCTCGACCCATTCGATGTCGTCGACCGCCACTAGACGGACCGAAGCGTCGATGCGCAAGGCGATCCGCCGTGCGGGGGCGGCCGGTCGCTGATGCAGATGCCGTCGGGCGCGATCGATCGCCTGCGCGACGCGCTCGCGATCGACCGGCTTGAGCAGGTAGTCGATCGCTTCCAGGCGCCAGGCTTCCAGCGCGTGTTCAGCGAATGCGGTGACGAAGACCACCAGCGGCAATCGCTGGCCCGCGGGGCGCAGGCGGGTGGCGGCATCGAGGCCGTTGCCATCGACCAGGCGGATGTCCAGGAACACCAGGTCGACCTCGAGCGTGCGCGCCTTCGACACGGCATCGGCCATGCCCTCCGCTTCGCCGACGATCTGCACGTCGGCGTGGTTGGCGAGATAGCGACGCAGTTTGTCGCGTGCGAGATCGACGTCGTCGACCAGCAGCACGCGAATCGGCGCCGGGTTCACGGCTTCGCCGCCATCGGCAACCGCACGCTCACGCAGCCGGCCCCGGCAGTGCCGAAGTCGCAGTGCACCTGCGCATCGTCGCTATAAAGGGCGCCCAGCCGCTCGCGCGTGTTGCGCAGGCCGAGGCCGAAGCCGCCCGCGCCGGCATCGGGTGCGATGCCGTTGTTGCGCACCGACACCACGAGGTAGCCACCGTCGGCGTGGGCGCCGATCCAGACCTCGAGCGGGGCGTCGGGCGGCGGCCGCGCGTGCCGCAATGCGTTTTCGACCAGCGGCTGCAGCAACAGCGAGGGCACGGGGACGGTCTCCAGCGCGCGCGGGATGTCAACCGACACCCGCAGGCGGTCACCGAGCAGCACCTCGTGCACCGACAGGTACTGGGCGACCAGCCGGCGCTCCTCGCCCAGCGGGTGCACCGAGCTGCGGCGCGCCATCAGTGCGCGCAGCAGGTCGCCCAGCCGGCACAGCGCACGATCGGCGCGCTCGGCGTCTCGGTAAACGATCTCGCTGATCGCATTGAGCGTGTTGAAAAGCATGTGCGGCTCGATCTGGCCGGCCAGCGCGTCGAGTCGCGCCTGGATCAGGCTGCGTTCGCGGGCGTGCTCACGGACCTGGGCGTGCCAGGCGGCGATCGCGGCGGCGGCCGCGCCGTAAAGGATGAGGTTGATCGGTCCGCGATACAGCGCCTCCAGCAGCAGCATGTCGGACCACGACGGCAGGTCCAGCGCGGGGTGCAAGGTGAGGCGCAACCAGAGCCCGCCGACCAGATGGCCGACCGAGTTTGCCGCTGCGATGCCGACGGCGGCCGCAGCATGTGCAGCGAGCACGCGCCACGACGGTGGCCAGTGCAGCGGATGGCGGCGCAGCATCGCTAGTAGCAGTGGCGTTGCGGCTAGCCACAGCAGGCTCTCAAGTAGTGCGTCTAGCAGAAGGCAGCCGATGCCGACCGGTTGCAGCGACACGCGGTCGAGCAGGATGCGCAGCGGCAGGAACAGCGACAGCGGCAACATCCACAACGCCCACCAGCGTATTGCATCCCAGGCCATCCGCCGCCACGCCGCAGACGGAGGTGCGGCATGCACCGGGACGGGATGCGGGGCGCCGATTGAATCGGCCATGGCGCGAGTTCCGGATCTGTGGCGTAGCGCAGGGTAGCGTGAAGCGCCTGTTCCCGGCATCCAATTGGTCCCGCGCCAGCCGACGTTTGTCCCGCGCTGCCCAACGTTCGGCCCAGGCCAGCCGATGCCGGGTGTCCGGGCTCCCTAAAGTTGATGCTCACACTCCGGAGGTTACCCATGATCCGCCCCCTGTTGCTGTGCCTGCTTCTGGTCCTGCTGCCATTCGGGGCGCAGGCCGACGTGCAACACATGGAGGCCGTACGCTATGCGCGCTACGGATCGCCCGATGTGCTCAAGGTGGTCAAGGCGCGCGCGCCCGAGTTGCGGAAGGGCTTCGTTCGCGTGCAGGTCCATGCTGCCGGCGTCAACACGATCGACTGGAAGATTCGCAAAGGCGGGACGTTCACGGGCTTTCCTTACCCGCCACCGCTCATTCCCGGGTACGACTTTTCCGGCGTGATCGACGCAGTCGGAAAGGACGTCGAAGGGTTCGCGGTCGGCGACGAGGTATTCGGCATGCTGCCGCTCGAAACCCCGGGCGCGTACGCCGAGTACGTCGCGGTCGACGCACGCGCGATCGCTCGCAAGCCCGAGGGGGTGTCGCACACGGTCGCCGCGGCCTTGCCGATGCCAGCACTCACCGCTTCGCAGGCCTTGTTCGGCAACGCCAAGCTCCAAGCCAAACAGACCGTCCTAATCCACGGCGCGGCGGGTGGCGTGGGCCACATCGCCCTGCAACTCGCAAAGGCAAGCGGCGCGCATGTGATCGCCACCGGATCGACCGGCCGGCAGGAGTTCCTGCTCGGCCTCGGCGCGGACCAATTCGTGGACTACACCGCGCAGCCGTTCGAGCAGGTGGTGCGCGATGTCGACGTCGTGCTCGACACGGTCGGCGGCGACACGCTCGCGCGCTCCTACGGCGTGCTCAAGCCGGGCGGTATCCTGGTCAGCCTGGTTGAGCCGCTTGACGAGCGCGAATTGCGACGCCGCGGCATTCGCGGCGAGATGATCTTGGTCGCGCCCAGCGGCAAGATGCTCGAGGTCGTCGCGCGGGAGCTGACGGCGGGACGGCTGCGCGTCGAGATCGAGCAGGTCTTCCCGCTGGCCGCGGCCGCAACGGCCCACCGGCGCAGCGAGACGCGCCGCGTGCAGGGGCGCCTGGTGCTGTCGCTGCTGCCCGAT
>DHLY01000160.1:0-9862 GCA_002405525.1 Proteobacteria bacterium UBA4656 | reverse complement strand
CCGGCACTCGCCCGACGCTTGCGCGGCGTGGCGCGAAACGCGTCCGACGGATGCGGTCCTTCGCTTGCGGGTTCGCGACGTGCGCCGGGAGGGCCCACTCCTGCCCGCGATGGATGGCGGGCCCTCCGTCAACGCCTCCGATGACGGCGTGGCCACCCTGCTGCTGGCCGATGGACCCCTGAAACTGGCGCGGAACCACGGCGGTCCCGCGAGCCTCTGGGTCGCAACGCGCGGTTGCCTTCGCGTCTTCATCGATGGCGATTGGCTGGACCTGCCGGCCAGCGAGCCGTTCTTCAGTTGCGATGGCGAGCCGATGACGGTCGGCGCACTCTCCGAATCGCAGGCGCGAGCCGTCGGGCTGGTGCTTCCGCGCGCGCTTCGCGAACGCCTGCTGCCGGAGGCCCGCGCCGCCGACCTGCTCGGCGCGGTGAGCCAACGCCTGTCGGGCGCCCACGATCTCGGCGCAGCGCTCGCGCGTTTCGCCCTGCGCCACGGTGTCGCACAGCCTTCCGCGACGGGGATGGACGGCGCCTTGCGCGAGCTCGTCCAACTGCTGCTGCGCGAAGCCCTGCGCTGCGATGCCCTGGTGGAGCGCTGCCCGGGACGCACGCGCGCACGGCGGCTCGCGTCCTACGCCGCGCTGCTGCGCGTGCATCGGCACATCGCCTCGGGCGTCGGGGTGGGCATGCCGCTGCGCCGGGTCGCCGAGATGGCCGGCATGTCGCACTGGCACTTCCTGCGCGTGTTCCGCGACGTGTTCGGCGAGACACCCCATGCCATGGCCACGCGCTGCCGCCTCGACCTCGCCCGGCGGCTGGTCGAAGGCACGGCGATGCCGCTGGCGGCGATCGGCGACCGCATCGGCATCCGCAGCCCGTCGACGTTCTCGCAGTACCTCCGGCAGCACTTCGGCATGACCGCGCGCGAGCTGCGCGCGGCCCGCCTGCCCGCGTCGCACCACCGCGCGGCGAAACCTTCGACGGCTGCATCGCCCGCCGGTTGATGCGCCTTCGACGCGCGTCGGGTGGTCTGCGAATTCGATCCCGACGCGCGCAGTCCTCCCCGGCGAACCGACCGGGGGCCCCGATGCACCCCCTGCGAGGAGAACCTCCCTTGCCCCCCTCGCGACTCCATCGATCCATCGTCGCCGCCCTGTACGGGGCGGCTGCCGCCACCTTCGCCCCGCCGCTGCACGCCCAGCAGGCCGAAAGGGAAGCCGAGACGCTCGGGACCATCACCGTGGTGGGCTCGCGCATCAAGCGCACCGACATCGAGACCTCGCAGCCGGTGTTCGTGCTCGAGCGCCAGGACCTGCAGCGCACCGGCCTGACGTCGGTCGGCGACATCCTGCAGGACCTCTCGACCAACGGCGCCGCGGCGAACACCACGTTCAACAACGGCGGCGTCGGCACCACCGCGGTCGACCTGCGCGACCTCGGAGCCGGCCGCACACTGGTGCTGGTCAACGGCCGCCGCTGGGTGCGCAACCTGGGCGGCTTCGTCGACCTCAACACGATTCCGGTCTCCATCATCGAGCGAATCGAGGTGCTCCGCGACGGCGCCTCGGCGATCTACGGCTCCGACGCGATCGCGGGCGTGATCAACATCCCCCCCCGTGACAACTACGACGGCGCCGAGGCCCTGGCCTACATCGGCGAGAACGAGGAAGGCGACGGCAAGACCGAGTTCTACGACTTCACCATCGGTTCGTCGACCGACCGCGCTTCCGCGGTGCTGAACGCCTCCTAAACCAAGCAGGAGCCGATCTTCGCCGGTGCGCGCGAGATCTCGGCCGTGCCGCTGTCGGGCTTCGGCGGCAACAACGTCAACGTCGGCGCGTCCTCGACCACGCCGTTCGGCCGCTTCGGTCGTCCGGGCGTGCCGGGCACCGTGGTGCTGATCCCGGGCCGCCCGGGCACCTCGCCGACCGACTTCCGCACCTTCAACGCCTCGACCGACGGCTTCAACTTCGCGCCGGACAACTACCTCGCCACGCCGCAGGAGCGCACCGCGGTCTACGCGCAGGCCCGCTACAACATCACCGACAACATCCGCTTCAGCACGACGGCGATGATCAACGAGCGCCGTTCGTCGCAGCAGTTGGCGGCGATCCCGTTCACCCTGGGTCCGATCTTCGGCAACACGGTCACCGTGTCGCCGCAGAACTTCTTCAACCCGTTCGGCGTCGGGTCACCCGCGCCCAGTACCGCAATACGATCCAGCCGCGCCAGTTCATCCAAGACAGCGACAGGTTCTACTTTTCGGGCGGCCTCGACGGCGCGTTCGACCTGCTCGACCGTTCGTTCTCGCGGGACGTGAACGACATCTACACCGACAACGAGCAGAACGACCTGACCTTCGGCCAGTACGACCTGAACCGCCTGCGCCAAGGCCTCGGCCCGTCGTTCCGTGACTCGTCGGGCGTGATCCGCTGCGACACCCCGACCGCCCCGATCGCGGGCTGCGTGCCGATCAACCTGTTCGGCGGCCCGACGGGCTTCACCCAGGCGATGTCCGACTTCGCCGGCGTGACGCTGCAGGACACGTTCTACACCAAGCTGTACAACTACACGGCCAACCTCATCGGCGACCTGTTCGATCTGCCGGCCGGCCCGATCGGTTTCGCCGTGGGCTATGAGTACCGCCGCGAGTTCGGCTTCGACCAGCCGGACGCGATCACCGCCTCGGGCGCGACGACGGGCAACGCCCGCCTGCCGACCCGCGGTGGCTTCGCGCTGAACGAGTTCTACGCCGAGTTCAACATCCCGATCCTCAAGGGCCTGGCGTTTGCCGAGACCTTCGAGATCGCGATCGCGGCCCGCTACTCGGACTACTCGAACTTCGGCGACACCACCAACCCGAAGTTCGGCTTCCGCTGGAAGCCGTTCGCCGACCTGCTGGTCCGCGGCAACTACGCCGACGGCTTCCGCGCGCCGACGATCAGCGACCTGTTCTCGGACCAGTCGGATGCCTTCCCGGAGATCCAGGACCCATGCTCGGTGCCGTTCATCAACACCTCTCCGGTGGCCGTTCGCAACGCCTGCCGCAATGGCGTGAGCGGGATCACCGGCACGCCGGCGGGTTACGAACAGGCCAACACGCAGATCCGCGTGACCACGGGCGGCAACCCGAACCTCAGTCCGGAAGAAGCCCGCAACAAGACGCTCGGCCTGGTCTACAGCCCGTCGTTCGTGGAAGGCCTCGACGTGTACCTCGACTGGTACAACATCGAGATCAGCAATGCGATCCAGGGCCTCGACCCGCAGTTCATCCTGAACTCCTGCTACAACGGCTCGAACCTCGCCAACTGCGCGCTCATCACCCGTGGTCCGGGCGGTGAGATCCTCGACCTGTTCGCCGGCACCGGCAACGCCACGATCGGCGGCTTCGAGACCGAAGGCTACGACTTCACCGTCGACTATCACTTCGAAACGACGTTCGGGCGCTTCCGCATCAATTGGGACACGGCCCACGTCAGCTACTACGGCGACCTGGGCCAGCCGGAAGCGGGCGACATCCTGGCCGCTGGCTCGGCGTCGAACGGCAATCTCGTCGGGCGGCCGCGTGAGGCCCGGCAGACAGGATACCCGGGGCAAAACTCGAAACACGACACGATGCCGCAACGCCCCTGCAGGGATGCGCTGGGGCCGAAGGTGGAAACGGGCGCGAGAAAGCGGGGGAACGCGCGCCGGCGCGACACTGCCGGGCACCATGTCTGCTCGCAAGCCCCCGATCTGCGTTGAACAGGGCGGTTGCGCGACCGCCGCCTGCCCGGAAGACTGATCGGAAAGGGCGGTTGAATCTCCTACACGCGAACGCCCCGTACCTGCCTGCACGGCATGCCGATGAGGTGACTTGGTCCGGACGGGACACACACCAGGCGACCCGTAGCGGGTGGGAGTCTCCGACCGCCCGAAACACTCCTCGACACTGACTGCCGGCGTGGACGCCGCCCTGTTGACGTGGCCCAAGCCGGTCGCTGCCGCTCGCACGCCGCCCGCTCCGGCACAGATCTTGTCCGGGCCTCCCGTGTCCGGGCCTCACCGGCGCCAGATCGACCCAGTCGCGAAGGATTTTCCGCTGTCCTTCCTCTAGACATCATGACCAGCATTCATCGGCATGACGACGACCTTGCCCGCGCTTCTGCAATCCTGCGCGGCGACGGCGCGGCGTTCACCGAGTTCTACCGGCAGGCCTTTCCTCGCCTCTACCGGTACGCCGTTCGCCACTGTGGAGACGCTGCATTGGCCGAGGAAGTCACGCAGCAATCGCTGGTGACAGCGCTGGAAAAGCTCGACGGCTATCGCGGCGAATCGAGCCTGTTGACCTGGCTGTTCACGATCGAACGCCGCCAGTTGGAAAGGCGCGGTGCCCTCGATGCGCGGGTGCTCACCGTAGAGGATGATGTAACGCTGAATGCGGCCCTCGCCGCGATCGCGCCGGACCAGGATGCCGATGCCGACCCTGCCCGCATCGCATCTCGCAGCGAGATGACTCGCCGTGTGCATTCCGCGCTCGATCGCCTGCCGCCGCTCTACGCGGAATGCCTCGAAGCCAAGTACGTGCTCGGGCTGTCCGTGCGAGAGATGGCCGAGCGGCAGCGTCGCAGCGAGAAGGCCATCGAATCCACTTTGGGTCGCGCGCGGGAGGCCTTTCGTGACGTGTTCCTGACACTGACCGGAGGGGAGGTGTCGCAATGAGCGGACAAGAGGACGCAGGTGGAAAAGGTGACGCCGATCCGCTCTCCGGGCTGCTGCGCGCCGCTGGCGCGAGACCTGAGATCGACCCCATGACCGCAGAACGCGTCGAACGCAATGTACGCATGGCGTGGCAGGTTGGCGTTGCGCGTCGTCGCCGGCGTCGTCTTCTGTTCGCGGCAATGGCCGCGAGCATGGTGTCCGGGCTTGGCTGGTTGCTCCGCCCAAGCCCGGCGCCTGAGCCAGTCGATGTTGCGACACTGATCCACAGCACGGGCCTCACGCAGCGCCTGGACCACTCGGGCGCCACAACGCTTGGGCCCGGCATGCGCATTGCAGTCGGTCAGCGGGTCGCCACGGCGCCGAGCGCAAGCGCGCAGTTGAGCATCGCGCGACTTGACAGCCTGCGGCTCGATCGCGACAGCGAGATCCAGTTCAATTCAGCGGAGGACTTCGTGCTGCATCGCGGTGCGGTCTACCTCGACAGCGGCAGGGCCCGCGGCGGCGTGACGGTGCGTACCCCGCTGCTGGTGGTTCGAGACGTTGGAACGCGATTCCTGGTCCGCCGGGATCCCGATGGGCACGTGATGGTCGCCGTCCGGGACGGTGCCGTCGATGTGGCCGGCGAACTCGGGACCCGCCTCCGCGCCGGCGAAAAACTGCGAGTCGATGGCGACGGAGCCGAACAGCGCGGGATCCTGACGCCATGGGCTGCCGAATGGAACTGGGCCCGCGCGGCGATGGCTCCGTTCGACCCCAAAGGCCGCACGCTGCGGGAGTTGATCGCGTGGTACGCGCACGAGGCGGGGCTGACGCTCGACAGCGCCGTCGATCCGTCACTGGATCGACGCCTCGATGCGACGGTGAGCGGCGATTTCGCCGGTCTGGACGCCGAAGAACTGCTCGATCTCGCACGCGTCATGGGACCGATGCGAATCGAAATCGATCGCCGACAAGGACGACTGCATGTGTCGCCATAGCCCAAGACTGGCCCTGAGTCTGCTGGTGCTGCTCGGTGCCCCGGTGCTTGCCGGAAACACTGCAATCGATGTCGGCCAACCGCTGAGCCAGGCGCTCGCCGAGCTGTCACGGCATGAAGGGCTGGCAACGGTGTACACCTCCGAGGTCGTCCGGCCGTCAATGCGGGTCGTGAGCGTGCCACAGGAGACTGATCCGCTGATTGTGCGAGCCGCTCTGCTTGCGCAGCACGGACTGCGCTGCCGCAGCGTCCACGTTCGCTGCGTGGTCGAGCGGGGTCCGGACTTGGTGGCCCCGGAGCGCGGAAGGATCGAGCTGCCGACGTCGCTTGACCGGGTCGACGTATGGGCGGGCTACTACGGTCTCGCGGGTTCAGGAGCGGGCTTTCTGGATGACGATGATGTGGCCGCCCTGCCGCACTTCGGCGATGACACACTGCGTCTGGCGCGCGTGATTCCAGGCGTGGCCGCGAGCGATTCCAGCGCACGCTTTCACGTTCGAGGCGGCGAAACCGATGCTGTATCCATGCGCTTGGATGGGTTCGAGCTGTACCGACCCTTTCACCTCGCGAGCGTGTCGGAGGCAATCGGAATCATCGATGCCAATCTCGTCGGCGCGATCGATCTCTACACCGGAGCATGGCCCAGCCGCTTTGGTGGACGCAACGGCGCGGTGATGGACGTGAGCACGCGGGAAGTCGAGGCGGGCCGGGACCGTCGCATCGGTGTCGGTGGAATCACTGCGTTCTACACCCACGGCTGGCGGGACGACGATCACGATCGCGATCTGCTCGCCTCCGTCCGGCGCGGCTACCTTGATTTCGTGCTGGACTACGTCGACCCGGACGGCGAGATCGACCCCGCGTATCGCGATGTCCTGCTGCGCTGGCGCCAGCCGGTCGCAGAGGGCCAACGTCTGACCGTCCAGATGTTGAGTGCTGGTGACGACGTGGTGTTCGACGATGCAGACGGTGACCGCGAGCGACTCGACGGCGAGTCCGGGCATCATTACTTCTGGGCCCGGCTCGAAAGCGACTGGTCCAATGGTCTCGCAAGTGAAACCGTAATCGGTCACGCGGCGCTGCGGCGCGAGCGAGCGGGGTTCCTGTCCGGTAGATTGGACGCAAACGCAGTGGTTCGAGACCATCGCGAGCTTGCCGGTTGGCGCTTCTCGCACGCGACGCGCCGGCAAACAGATCGGGAGCAGCGCTACGAGCTTGGACTTGAGTGGCGCGCCGAGGAGGCCGACTATGACTATCGCAGCCGGGTGGAAGTCCGTCCGATCGCCCGCCCGGGGCTTGCGCGTTTCAGTCGGCAGTTCAACCAGCGCATTCGAGGTAATCATGGAGCGGCATGGCTCGACTACGAGCGAACGTGGTCGCAGCACTGGTCGATGCGCAGCGGGCTGCGTGTGGCGCACTTTGCGCCAGGCGAGCGGAGTGACACCGAACTCGATGCCCATTTGGCGTTGGCCTGGTCGCCGTTGCCAGAACGACGTTTGCGCTTGAGCGCTGCCCGCGCCACTCAGGGACAGCGCAGCGATGAGCTGGCTGTCGAAGATGGGGAAGAGCGCTTCGCCGCACCAGAGCCGGCGACGCAGATCGTGCTTGCATGGGAGGAGCATATTTCGCGCGGACTCGACCTGCGCGCCGAGGTTTACGCGCTCCGTTGGAACGATCCGCGTCCGCGCTGGCAGAATCTTTTTTTCGGTGACGGGGCGAGGTTTCCGGAAGCCGAGCCAGATCGCGTGCGGGTTGATCCGGAGCGCGCCCGAAGCGCCGGCCTAGAATTGACGCTGTCGCGACGGCATTCCGGCAGCCGTTGGTGGGCGAGCTACGCCTTGTCTCGCGCGGAGGAGCGCCTTGGCGGCGTGTGGCAACCGCGCAGTTGGGATCAGCCGCACTCGGTGCAACTCGGCTACGACCGCGAGTTCGGCGAGGGCTGGCGCCTGAGCACGCTGCTCGCAGCGCGGAGTGGCTGGCCGACCACCCCGTTGATCGGGGAGCATCAGCTTGGCCAAAACCTCAGCGTTCGGCTGGGTGAGCGCAACAGCGCCCGGGTTCCGCACTATCTCAACCTGGCTGCACGCCTGAGTCGGGACGTGCGTTTGGCCAACAGCATGGTGACTGCATATTTTGAGGTGTTCAATCTGCTCAATCGCGACAATCCCACCGGCGTCTCAGGATTCGACATTCGAGTCGGTGAGCGTGATTTGGTCATCCAGCCGCGCTTTGAATCGGGGCTGCCGATCGTGCCGTCGATCGGGGTGATCTGGCGGTTATGAGAAAAATGAAAGGCCCGAATCCGGCAGGCATCATGACGATCGCGTGCACATGCATGCCGGTGCGCGCGGCTACAGCGCGCGGTTTGCCGCTTGATCCGCCCTGCGCTCGGTCCGTCGTCGATCGTGGAGTGCCACAACAGGAGTCTCGAATGAACATCGGATTTCAAGTTGCGATCGGTGCCGTGTCCGCGGTCCTGGCACTCGGGCCGGCAACTGCAGCTGAGCCCTATTCCCGCCCGCTCGCGGATGCTCCGGGGGCCGCCGCGGCGCTGTTGAAGAACCAGCCGCGGCTACCGGCGCCGATCTTCAACGTGCTGACCGCCAGTCTCGACGCGCAGGGCCGCGTGACAATCCGCTGCAGCGCCGACGAGAATCCCGCCTATCGGGCCTGGCGCGAAGCGGCTGCCCGGCGCGGCGTGCAGGAGCGCTGACCGTGCGCCGTCTCCTCGCCCTTCCCCTGTTCGCCGCCAGCGCACTCGCACAGGCCGCACCAGACACCCCGCTGGTGGCCGGCCAGTCGCGCAGTTTCAGTCTCGCCGGCAACGCGTTCACCGACGCGTTCTATTTCGACGCGCCGGCCGACGCCGCGCAGTTGCAATTCGAGGTCAGCGGCAACACCGACCTCGACCTGCTGGTGCGCTACGGCAGTCCTTTTCCCGGAGCCGGGCCGGGCGAAACGCCGAACGCTACCTACCTGGTCGAAGGCTCGCACTATCGGGCCGTCAGCGCCGAGGCGACCGAGCGCATCGCGATCGGTCGCTACAATACACAGCCGGTACGGGCGGGGCGCTGGTATTTGCTCGTGCTGAACCTGGCTACCGCGGCAAGCGGCGGCAGCGTGCGCGTGTCCACTTCCACCGTCGATCCAGGCCCGGTGCCAATCGAGGTGGTGTTCGACGACGCCACGCCGGACGACTTCTCGTCAGGAAGCCTCGCTGGTAGCCTGCCTTGCAGCATTGCGGAATGGAACGATCCGACGCCGCGGAGCGCGGCCGGTGGCAACAACGGGACCACGGTCGGCCAGCAGCGCCGCAATGCGCTTCTGGAGGCCGCCCGACTCCTGTCGCGCGAGATGCGCAGTCCTGTGCCGATCCGGATCAAGGCGTGCTGGGCGGATGCCTGCGACGATCCGCTCAGTCCGGGAGCAGACAGCAGCCAGTGTTCCACGAGCGGTGCGGTGGTCGGGTTCGCGTTCCCGCGCGATCTGTTCATCCGCAGGCAGGCGCAAATCCGCGATTCGCAGGGTCGTTTGCAGATCGCGACCCGCGACAATGTCCCCGTCTTGCCGCGCGCCCAGACCTGGTATTCGGGAACTGCGGTGAGCAGACTCGCGGGAACGCGGACCTGCGCGATCACCGGCAAGTCCTGCGCCGGCGACTATGAGATCCGGATCACGTTCAACAACCGCATCGGCGAGCCCGGCATCTTCTTCGGTCGAAACTGGTGGTACGGGTTCACCGGCCAGTCTCCGTCGACCGGACCCGACTTCGTCAGCACCGCGATGCACGAGATCACCCACGGCTTGGGGTTCATCAACTATCTCAACAGTGGGTTTAACTTCGATGAACCGCTCGGCGCCAAGCTGCTGGGCTACGACGACATCTACAGTGCTAATGCGGTCAGCGTAGACGCTGGCACCGGGGCGGTGTCCCGCTTCACCGAGATCGGCAATGCGCAGCGCGAGGCGGCGCTGAAGTCGCTCACCCAATTGCGCTGGGATGGCGCCGAGGCTGTCGCCTCGATCGACAACGTCAACCGCTCGCTTCCCGCCCCGGACAACTTCGTGCGCCTGTTCGCGCCCAACCCGATCCAGCCGGGCTCGACCCTCAGCCACGTGGCTGGCGCCGGCATCGACGCCGGCCTGATGCTGCCGGACATCACCGGCGCGCCGCGCCGGCTCGGCA
>DHLY01000057.1:37488-37699 GCA_002405525.1 Proteobacteria bacterium UBA4656 | reverse complement strand
CTACTGGCGCCACCTCGTGCTAGGACTGCGCGACCGCTACCGCTGCATCGTGCCCGACCACGTCGGCATGGGGCTGTCCGACAAGCCCGACGACAAGCACTACCGCTACACCCTGCAGTCGCGCATCGAGGACGTGGAGCGCCTGCTCGAACACCTCGGCATCACCGGCCCGATCACGCTGGCCGTCCACGACTGGGGCGGCATGATCGGC
>DHLY01000057.1:37081-37210 GCA_002405525.1 Proteobacteria bacterium UBA4656 | reverse complement strand
CGCCTTCGCCGCCGGCACCATCGACCAGTGCGTGTCGACCAAGGTGTCGCCCGAGGTGCGCGCGGCCTACGTCGCGCCCTACGACTCGTGGAAGAACCGCATCAGCACGCTGCGCTTCGTGCAGGACAT
>DHLY01000057.1:34003-36961 GCA_002405525.1 Proteobacteria bacterium UBA4656 | reverse complement strand
CGCTTCGTGCAGGACATCCCGCTGTCGCCGAAGGACAAGGCCTGGGCCTTCGTCGACGAGGCCGGCCGCACGCTGCACGAGTACGCCGACCGCCCGGCCTTCATCGGCTGGGGCCTGCAGGACTTCGTGTTCGACCACCACTTCCTGAAGGGCTTCACCGACGCGCTGCCCAAGGCCGAAGTGATGGCCTTCGAGGACGCCCACCACTACGTGCTGGAAGACAAGCACGCGGTGCTGGTGCCGGCGATCCGCCGCTTCCTCGACGCGAACCCGCTCTGACGCCACGACGATGACGGCGACCGCCAACATCGCCGCCGTGCTGCCACGCATCGCGGCGGAACGCCCGGAGCAGCCGGCGATGCGCTGCCCGGGCGGCCAAGGCGCCGACGGCTTCGCCCGCTACGACGTCGTACTCACCTATGGCGAGCTCGACCGTCGTTCCGATGCCATCGCCGCCGGCCTGCAGGCCTACGGCATCCGCCGTGGCATGCGCACGGTGGTGATGGTGCGGCCGAGCCCCGAGTTCTTCCTGCTGATGTTCGCGCTGTTCAAGCTGGGCGCGGTGCCGGTCCTCGTCGATCCCGGCATCGACCGCCGCGCCCTGAAGCAGTGCCTCGACGAAGCCGCCCCCGAGGCCTTCATCGGCATCCCGCTCGCGCAGTTCGCACGCCGTGTGTTCGGCTGGGGCCTGAAGACCATCCGCCGCGTGGTGACCGTGGGCACCCGGGCGTGGCCGCTGTGGGCCGGCGAGACCCTCGCCCGCCTCGAGCGGAAGGGCGCGGCCCTGCTGGCCGCCAAGGCCGCGCGCGGCGAGGCCACGGCAATGCTCGCCGACACCCACGGCGACGAAGTGGCCGGCATCCTCTTCACTTCCGGCTCGACCGGCGTGCCCAAGGGCGTGGTGTACCGGCACCGTCATTTCCTCGCGCAGATCGACCTGCTGCGGGACGCCTTCGGCATCGCGCCGGGCGGCGTCGACCTGCCGACCTTCCCGCCCTTCGCGCTGTTCGATCCGGCGCTGGGCCTGACCTCGATCATCCCGGACATGGACCCGACGCGGCCGGCAAACGCCGACCCGCGCAAGCTGCACGACGCCATCCGGCGCTTCGGCGTCACCCAGCTGTTCGGTTCGCCCGCGCTGATGCGCGTGCTGGCGGAGCACGGCGAACCGCTGCCGACCCTGCAGCGGGTCACCTCGGCCGGCGCGCCGGTACCGCCCGACGTGGTTGCGGCGATGCGCCGGCTGCTGCCCGAGGACGCGCAGTTCTGGACGCCGTACGGCGCCACGGAGTGCCTGCCGGTCGCGGTCATCGAGGCCCGCGAGCTCGAGACCACGCGCGAAGCCACCGAAGGCGGCGCCGGCACCTGCGTAGGGCGACCCGTCGAAGCCAACACCGTGCGCATCATCCGCATCGTCGACGAGGCCATCGCCTTCTGGCGCGAGGACCTGGTCGTCGGGCCGGGCATCGTCGGCGAGATCACCGTCGCCGGGCCCAGCGCCACCGACGAGTACTTCGCGCGCCCCGAGGCGACGCGGATGGCGAAGATCCGCGAACGCGTCTCCGCCCGCGAGGAGCGCATCGTCCACCGCATGGGGGACCTCGGCTATTTCGACGCCGAGGGGCGGCTGTGGTTCTGCGGCCGCAAAAGCCACCGCGTGGAGACCGCCGGCGGCCTGATGACGACCGAGCAGATCGAGCCGATCTTCAACACGCATCGCCGCGTCGCCCGCACCGCGTTGGTCGGCATCGGGGTCCGCGGCATGCAGGTCCCGGTGCTGTGCGTCGAGCTGAAGGATGGCGTACCCGACAGCGAGTGGGTGCACGTGCAGGCCGAACTGGAGCGCATCGCGATGCGTGATCCGAGGACGGCGCGCATCCACCATTTCCTGCGCCATCCGGGCTTCCCGGTGGACATCCGCCACAACGCCAAGATCGGTCGCGAGAAGCTCGCCGAATGGGCGAAGGCGCAGCTGCGCGGCGTCCTCCACTGAGCCGCGACGCGGCACGGAGGAAGCTCTCGCCATGAAGATCCTCGTCACCGGTGGGGCCGGCTTCCTCGGCCAGGCGATCTGCCGCGGCCTGCTCGCGCAGGGCCACATGGTCATCAGCACGCAGCGCCGCCGCTCCATCGACCTCGACGCGATGGGCGTCGAGCAGCGCTTGGGCGACCTCGCCGACGCCGACCACGTGCAGCGTGCGCTCGACGGCGTCGACGCGGTGTTCCACAACGCCGCCAAGGCGGGCCATTGGGGCAGCGAGCAGAGCTACATCGATGCCAACGTCACCGGCACGATGAACGTGCTGGACGCCTGCCGTGCGCATGGCATCACCCGCCTCGTCTACACCTCGACGCCAAGCGTGGCGCACAACGGCCGGGTGCCCTGCGAGGGCGGCAACGAAACCAACACGCCCTACGCGCCGGCCTTCAAGGCGCCCTACCCGCGCACCAAACAGATCGCCGAGAAGGCGGTGCTGGCCGCGAACGGCAGCGCGGTGGCGGGTGGTGGCACGCTGAGCACGGTCGCGCTGCGCCCGCGGCTGATCTGGGGCCCCGGCGACACCAACCTGTTGCCGCGCCTCGTCGAGCGCGCCCGTGCGGGACGCCTGCGCTTCATCGCCGGCGGCCACAACCGGATGGACACCAGCTACGTCGACAACGCCGCCGACGCGCACCTGAAGGCCTTCGCCGCGCTCGGCCCCGGCGCCGCCTGCGCGGGCAAGGCCTACTTCATCTCCAACGGCGAACCGCAGCCGGTGCGCGAGATCGTCAACGGCCTGCTGGTCGCCGCCGGCGAGCCGCGCGTCGAGGCCAGCGTGCCCTTCGCCGTGGCCTACGCCGCCGGCGCGCTCTGCGAAGTGCTGTGGCACGCGCTGCCGCTCAAGGGCGAGCCGCCGATGACGCGCTTCGTCGCCGAGCAGCTGGCCACGCCGCACTGGTACGACCTCTCCGCCGCGA
>DHLY01000057.1:32053-33806 GCA_002405525.1 Proteobacteria bacterium UBA4656 | reverse complement strand
CGCGCTGGTGGCGCGACACGCACTGAGTTGCGGCATGCTCCGGCTTTCTTCGGCCGGAGCCCCCGCATGCGTCGACTCGCCCTGAGTTCGCTGATCCTCACCGCGCTCGCGCTGCCCGCGTGCACACCCCCGTCCAGCGACGGCGGAACGCCCGCGGCAGCCCCCACCGACGCCCCGGTCCACCTGCTGGTGGCGGCACGCATCGTCGGCAGCGACACCGCGGACGCCAACGCCATGGCCTGGGACGACGCAGGCCGCATCATCGCGATCGGCCGTGCCGAGGACCTCGCTGCGCGCTTCCCCGACGCGACGCGCCATGACGCGGGCGACGGCGTGGTGGTACCCGGCCTGATCGATGCGCACGGCCACCTGATGAACCTGGGCTTCGCCCTGCTGCGTGCCGACCTTGTCGGCGCGGCGAGCAAGGCCGAAATCATCGAGCGGCTGCAGGCCTACGCAGAAACGGTGCCCGCCGACGCCTGGATCATCGGCCGCGGCTGGGACCAGAACGACTGGCCCGAGAAGGCCTTCCCCACCGCCGCCGACCTCGACGCCGCTTTCCCGGACCGCCCGGTGTGGCTGGAGCGCGTCGACGGCCACGCCGGCTGGGGCAACACCGCCGCGCTGCGCGCCGCCGAGGCGAAGCACGGCCAGTCCTTCGATGGCGATTGGCAGGTGGATGGCGGACGCATCCTGCGCGAGGGCGGCAAGGCCACCGGCGTGTTCATCGATGCCGCGGCGACCTTCATCGATGCCGCGGTGCCCGCGCCGTCGGAGGCGCTGCGCGAAGAGGCCTTCGAGCGTGCGCTCGCGGCGGCGGCCGCGAATGGCCTCACCGGCGTGCATGACATGGGCGTCTCGCGCGATGATCTCGCGCTGTACCAGCGCTTCGCCGATGCCGGTCGCCTGACGCTGCGCGTCGAGGCCTATGCCGATGGCGACCGCGACGCCCTGGCCGACCGCTGCGCGCAGGGCCCCTACGTGCACGACGGCGGACGGCTCGCGATGCGCGGAGTGAAGGTCTACATGGACGGCGCGCTGGGCAGCCGAGGTGCGGCGCTGATCGCCGATTACAGCGACGAACCCGGCCATCGTGGCCTGCTGCTGATGCGCCAGGAAGCGCTCGAAACGCTGCTCGCCAAGATCAGGGGCTGCGGCCTGCAGGCGGCCACGCATGCGATCGGCGACCTCGCCAACCGCCTCGTGCTCGACGGCTACGCCAAGGTGCTCGGGCCCGACGCCGCGACGAGCGACCACCGCTGGCGCATCGAGCACGCCCAAGTGGTGTCGCCGAAGGACCTGCCGCGCTTCGCGGAACTCGGCGTGATCGCCTCCATGCAACCGACGCACGCCACGTCCGACATGCCTTGGGCCGAAGCACGCCTCGGTGCCGAACGCCTCCGCGGCGCCTACGCGTGGAAGACGCTGAAGGACGATGGCGCCCGCCTCGCGCTGGGCTCCGATTTCCCGGTGGAGTCGGTGGACCCGCGCCTCGGCCTGTACTCGGCGGTGACGCGCCAGGATCTCGAAGGCCTGCCGCTCGGCGGCTGGCAGCCGCAGGAGCGGCTGACGATGGTCGATGCGCTGGCCGGCTTCACCGCCGACGCGGCCTTCGCCAACCACCGCGAGGGCGAACTCGGGCGCCTCGTGGAAGGCCATCGCGCCGACTTCGTCGTGCTCGATGCCGATCCCGGCACGGTGGAGGCTCCGGCCATTCCGAAGCTCGTCGTGCGCGCCACGTGGGTGGATGGCG
>DHLY01000057.1:29110-31804 GCA_002405525.1 Proteobacteria bacterium UBA4656 | reverse complement strand
CCGGTGCCCGTGCGGGACGAGTGCGTCGCCGCCCGCGGCGCACCGCTGCGGCGAAGCCGTGCCGGCAGTTCCGGGGCGGCCACGTCGCGCCATTGGCCGGCCGCCAAACCGTCCAGCGCGTACGGGCCGATGGCCTCGCGCACCAGCCGCAGCGTGGGCAGGCCGACGGCCGCCGTCATGCGCCGCACCTGGCGGTTGCGGCCTTCGCGGATCACCAGCCGCAGCCACGCGTCCGGCACCGTCTGCCTCACCCGCACCGGCGGCACGCGCGGTGGCAGCCATGCCGGCGCGTCGATCACCGAAACCTCGGCCGGCTTCGTCGGGCCGTCGTTGAGGAGCAGGCCGTCGCGCAGGCGCTGGAGCGCCTCGTCGGTCGGCGTGCCTTCCACCTGCACGAGGTAGGTCTTGGGCCAGTCGAACTTCGGCGAGCCAATCGCGGCCACCAGCGCACCGTCGTCGGTCAGCAGCAGCAGGCCTTCGCTGTCGAAATCGAGCCGGCCGGCCGCATACACGCCCTTCGGCAAACCGAAACCGGCCAGCGTCGGCCGCGGCGGCACGCTGCGGTCGGTGAACTGGCAGAGCACGTTCATCGGTTTGTGGAAGGCGACGAGCATGGTCGGGATTCTAGAGGCCAGCGGATAGACTGCGGCCATCCACCGACGATCGCCCATGCATCCCCTCCGCCGACTCTTCGGCTACGCCCGCGCCTACCGCCGGGACGCCGCCCTCGGCACGGTCTACTCCGTGCTCAACAAGGTCTTCGACGTCCTGCCCGAGCTGTTGATCGGCGTGGCGGTGGACGTCGTCGTCCATCGCGAGGACAGTGTCCTCGCCCGCTTCGGGCTCGCCGACCCGATGCACCAGCTCGCGCTGCTCACGGCGCTGACGGTCGTCGTCTGGGTGCTCGAGTCCGCCTTCGAGTACCTCTACGCGCTGAAGTGGCGGGGCCTCGCGCAGGACCTCCAGCACGAGCTCCGCCTCGCCGCGTATGGCCACCTGCAGCAGCAGCCTCCCGGTGCGATCCGCGAGGCGCGCGCGGGGCGGCTGATGGCCGTGCTCAACGAGGACGTGAACCAGGTCGAACGCTTCCTCAACACCGGGGCCAACGACCTCATCCAGGTCGCGGTCGGCTCCTCGCTGGTGGGCGTCTTCTTCTTCGTGGTGACCGCCGACCTCGCGGCGCTGGCGCTGCTGCCGGTGCCGCTGATCCTCGTCGGCGCGTTCTGGTTCCAGAAGCGCCTGCAGCCCCGCTACGCCGCCGCACGCGAGGCGGCGGCGACGGTGTCCGCGCGCCTCGACAACAACCTCGACGGCATGGCCACGATCCAGGCCTACACCGCCGAGGCCGCGGAGCTGGCCCACGTGCGCGACGCGTCCGACGCTTACCGCGCGGCCAACGCGGAGGCGATCCGCTTCTCGGCGGCGATCACGCCGGTGATCCGCATGGCGGTGCTGGCCGGCTTCGCCGCGACCCTGCTGTATGGCGGCCACCTCGTGCTCTCCGGCCAGCTCGGCGTCGGCAGCTACTCTGCGCTGGTGTACCTGACCCAGCGCCTGCTGTGGCCGCTGACGCGGCTCGCGGAAATGACCGACCTCTACAACCGCTCGATGGCGTCGGTCACGCGGGTGATGGACCTGCTGGAGACGCCGCTGCCGCCGCGCGCGACCGGCGTCCTCGAGCAGCGGCCGCGCGGTGCGCTGGCCTTCGAGGGCCTCCGCCACGCCTACGAGGGGCGCGTCGTGCTCGACGGCATCGACCTCGCCATCGCACCGGGGCAGACGGTCGCGCTGGTCGGCGCCACCGGCGCGGGCAAGAGCACCCTGCTCAAGCGCCTGCTCGGCTTCCTGCCCGCGCAGGGCGGCCGGATCACTCTGGACGGCATCGACCTCGCCGGCATCGACCCGGGCGCGCTGCGCCGGCACGTGGCCTACGTCGCGCAGGAGCCGTTCCTGACCGACGGCACGGTGGCCGAGAACATCGCCTACGGCGATGCCCGTCCGGACCGGCTGCGGATGGAAGCGGCGGCCCGCGCCGCGGAGGCCCACGCCTTCATCGCGGCCCTGCCCGGCGGCTACGACGCCCCGGTCGGCGAACGCGGGGCGCGGCTCTCGGGCGGTCAGCGCCAGCGCATCGCGCTGGCCCGCGCGCTGTACCGCGACCCCGCGCTGCTGCTGCTCGACGAGGCGACCTCGGCGGTGGACAACGAGACCGAGGCGGCGATCCAGCGCTCGCTCGCGATCCACGCCAAGGGCCGGACCACGCTGGTCGTGGCCCACCGGCTCAGCACCGTGCGCCACGCCGATGCCGTCCACGTGCTCGATGCAGGCCGCATCGTAGAGTCGGGAACGCACGATGCCCTGCTCGCCCGCAACGGCGCTTACGCCGCCCTGTGGCGGCTCCAGACCGGAGAGTCCACGCCCGATGCCCCATGACGTCAGCCTGATCGCCATGCTCGCCGCCGCCTTCGGCGGCGCCCTCGTCCTCGGCTACCTCGCGCATCGCGTCGGGCTTCCGGCCATCGTGGGCTTCCTCGCGGCCGGCGTCCTGATCGGCCCGCACACGCCTGGCTACGTGGCGGATGCCAAGCTGGCCATGCAGCTCGCCGAGATTGGCGTGATGCTGCTGATGTTCGGCGTCGGCCTGCACTTCTCGCTCGACGACCTCAAGAGCGTCCGGCGGATCGCGCTGCCCGG
>DHLY01000057.1:22126-28955 GCA_002405525.1 Proteobacteria bacterium UBA4656 | reverse complement strand
TGGTGGGGCTGGTCGACGGGGACCGGCTTCGTGTTCGGCATGTGCCTGTCGGTGGCGTCGACGGTGGTCCTGCTGAAGGCGCTGGAGGCCCGTGGCCTGCTCGACGGCGGCGACGGCAAGATCGCGGTCGGCTGGCTCGTCGTCGAGGACCTCGTCATGGTCCTCGTGCTCGTGCTGCTTCCGGTGCTGGCGCCGCTGCTCGCGGCAGACGGCGGCGGCGGGGTCCCGGAAGGCCTGTGGACCACGCTCGGCACCACGCTGCTGAAGGTCGCTGCCTTCTTCGTGGTGATGCTGGTCGTCGGTCGCCGACTGCTCCCGCGCCTGTTGTGGTGGGTGGCACGCACCGGCAACCGCGAGCTGTTCACCCTCGCCGTGATGTCAGCGGCGATCGGCGTCGCCTTCGGCGCGGCAGCGCTGTTCAGCGTGTCGTTCGCGCTCGGCGCGTTCTTCGCCGGGATGATGATGCGCGAGTCGGCTTTCAGCCACCGTGCCGCGGAGGAATCCCTGCCCTTCCGCGACGCCTTCGCCGTGCTGTTCTTCGTATCGGTCGGCATGCTCTTCGACCCGAAGGTGGTGGTCGAGGCCCCCGGCAAGCTGCTGGCCGTGGTCGGCGTGATCCTGGTCGGCAAGACCATCGCGGCGATCCTGCTGGTGCGGCTGCTGCGCTACCCCTGGCGCACCGCGCTGACGGTGGGCGTGAGCCTCGCCCAGATCGGCGAGTTCAGCTTCATCCTCGCCGGCCTCGGCCTGGCGCTGGGGCTGGTCGACGCCACGGTGATGAGCCTCGTCGTCGCCGGCGCGGTGATCTCGATTGCCCTCAACGGCGCGCTGTTCTCGCTGGCGGAGCGGCTGAAGCCGCGCCTCGCGGCACGCGACGGCGCCGCCACCGGACCGGAGCAGGACCTCGCAGACCCGCTGGCGGTGCTGCCCGACGCGGTCCCGGCGCAGTCGCTGCGCGGGCACGTGGTCATCGTGGGGCATGGACGGGTCGGGGCGCAGCTGGGCGACGAACTCGCCGCAGCGGGACGCGCCCACGTGGTGGTCGACAGTGACCGCGCGCGCGTCGAAGCCCTGCGGGGCAACGGCCGCGCGGCGGTCCTGGGCGACGCCACGCGACCGGAGGTGCTCGTGCAGGCGCACGTCCAGCACGCCGCGGCGCTGGTGGTCGCGACGCCGGACATGCTGGCCGCCCGGGCCATCGCGCAGACCGCCCGCCAGCTCCGCCCGGCGCTGCTAGTCCTGGTGCGCACCCACAGCGCGGAGGAGGCCGAACTGTTGGAACGCCAGCAGCTCGGGGAGGTGTTCTACGGCGAGCGGGAGCTCGCACTGGGCCTCGCCCGCCGGCTGCTCGAGGCGCCTGCCAACGACGCCGGCGGCGCCTGACTCACTCCTCGCTGAAGGCCACGACCTTCATCGTGAAGCGGCCGAAGACCTTGCCCTCTTCGCCGCTGCCCAGCGAGGCGACGCGGATTCGGTAGACGCCGTCGACCTTGGTCTCGGCAACCGCGAGCGGATCGAAGTTGCCGTCGGCGCGGTCGTCGTTCTCGATGGCCTGCGAACGATCGGGGTTGAACACGGTCACCTTGGCGTCGAAGTCACTGGACTTCACCGAAACGATCAGGAACTGGCCCGCCTTGGCCTCGACGCGGTAGTCGCGGCTCACGCCCTGGTCGGACGTCGGTGCGTCCTCGGCGGTGAGCTGGCCTTCGACGGTCTGGCCGATGCGGACCAGGGGGGCCTCGGCGGAGGCGACGAGGGGAAGGAGGGCGAGTGCGGAAGCGAGGACGGTGAGGCGCACGGGGGGGCTCCGAGGGCGCGCGCCGGGATGGCGGGCGTGAGGCCAGTGTAGAAGCCACGCTCGGTCGCCGGGCCACGACGGCCCGGCGTCCCCTCGGATGCAGTTCAGCCGGCCGGCTTGCGGAAGCGCAGCGTCATGCGGTCCGACTCGCCGATGGCCTCGTACTTCGCCTTGTCACCGCCCTCCGGCACGTCGAGGGTCGGTGGCAGGGTCCATACGCCGTTCGGGTGGTCCTTGGTGTCCTTCGGGTTGGCGTTGATCTCGCTTTTTGCCGCCAGCACGAACCCGGCGTCGGTGGCGAGCCGGATCACGTCGTCCTCCAGCATGTAGCCGCTGCGCGGATCCTCGACGCTCGGCGTGCCGGGCGTGGCGCGGTGCTCCTCGATGCCGAGCACGCCGCCCGGCTTGAGCACGTCGAAAAACCCCTTGAACATGCCGGGCGCGGCGCCCGAGCCGGTCCAGTTGTGCACGTTGCGGAAGGTGACCACCATGTCTGCGCTGCCGGGATCACCCAGCACCGGCGCGGAGAGCGCGAACTCGCGCACTTCGACCTCGCCGAAGTTCGCCGCGTCGGCGGCTAGCTTGGCGCGGAATCCCGCGTTGGCCTCGGTGTAGTACTCGCGGGCACGATCGCTGGCCGCGGACGCCGGGTCGATGATCGCAGTGACGAGCCTGCCGTCGCCCTTCATCAGCGGACCGAGCACCTCGGTGTACCAACCGCCGCCGGGGGTGATCTCGACCACCGTCATGCCGGGCCGCAGCTCGAAGAACTGCAGGGTCTCCTTCGGATGGCGGTGGCCGTCGCGCGCCTTGTTGGCGTCGCTGCGGTGTGCGCCGGCGAGCACGGCATCGATCTCGGCCGCGAAGGCCGCCAGCGGATCGGCTGGCGCTTCCGGGGCGGCGGGCGCCGGGCCGGGCGCCGGGGCGGCCTGCTGCTCGGCGGACCGGCCGCAGGCGGTGAGCGCAAGCGCGACCGCGGCGACGAGGGCGAGGTGCTTCATGGCGATTCTCCGAGCCTGGACGGGGCCGGAAATCTATCACAGGGCACCACGCCGACCTGTCGTTCCGGCGCACCAGCGCATCGGCCGAGCGCGGATCATCCGCCGCCCGAAGGGCATCGGCGGCGGGTGAAGGCGCTCGTGTCCGCCAGGGCGCGCCTGCACAGGTCCCCGCGCGCACGATGTTTTCGTGCGCCGCCGCAACACGGTGGGCGCCGGGCCCGCCCCCGCGCGGCATGCATGCGCATCCTTGGGTTTCCGCCCGGGCCGTCCACGCGGCGCGCGGAAGACCGTCCTTCCAAAGCCTCTCAGGCGCGTGCCAGCCGCAGCCGCTGCGGGTACGGTGGCAGGTCGGCGTAGCCGCCGGCGCGCACCTTTTCCTGCACGCCGATCCACCACCGCGGGTCGAAGATTTCGCCATGTTCGGACACCAGCGCATCGCGCAGCTCGGCCCGCATCCCGAGGAAACGTGGAAACTGCTCCGGGAAGACGTCGCTTTCGTCGACGTGGTACCACGCCCCGGCGTGCATCTCCTCGTCGTCGCTGGAGGCCTCGGGCAGCGCGCGGAAACGGCACTCGGTGACCAGGCACAGCTCGTCGTAGTCGTAGAAGATCGCGCGCCCGTGGCGCGTCACGCCGAAATTCTTCAGCAGCAAGTCGCCGGGGAAGATGTTGCTGCGCGCGAGGTCCTTGATCGCCTGCCCGTAGTCGAGGATCGCGCGCCTCGACTCCGCCGGCGGCGCCTCCTGCACGTAGAGATTCAGCGGCCGCAGGCGCCGTTCGATGTAGCAGTGGGTCACCACCACGTCGCGGCCGTCCTCGATGGTGCTGGACCGGCACGATTCGAGCAGTTCGTCCAGCACCGGACCCGCGAACTGCGCGCGCGGGAAGCGCAGGAAGCGGAACTCCTGGGCGTCGACCAGGCGCCCGACGCGGTCGTGGCGGAACACGAGGTCGTACTTCGCCAGCACGTCGTCGCGCGCCACCGTCTTCGGGAACGCGAAGCGGTCGCGGATGACCTTGAACACCACCGGATAGCTCGGCAGGGTGAACACCGCCATCACCATGCCGCGCTCGCCGTCGGCGTGAACCAGTTTTTCGTGCGGGTTCGCCGCCAAGTGGCGGAAGAAGTGCCGGAAGCGCTCGGTCTTGCCCTGCTTTGCGCGCCCGAGCACGGTGTAAAGCTCGTCGATGGGCTTGCGCGGCAGCAGGGTGCGCAGGAACACCACCGCGTCGCCCACGGTCGGCAGGTCAGCGTGGAAGTAGGAGCGGGTGAAGCCGAACACCTGCGCCAGCACGTCGGTTTCGGCGATCACCGCGTCGGCGCGGATGCCGTCGGCGTCGTTGCACAGCGCGATGACCAGAGGTTTGAAGCGCTCGTCGCCGAACACGCGCCCGACGAGGTAGGCGCGCTGCTCGCGGTAGAACACGGTCTCCAGCAGCTCGACCGCGCGCAGCGGCTCCGGGCCCCAGGTGCGGAAACGGCGCAGCAAGTCGTCGGCGATGCGCTGCGCGCAGACCTCGCGGTGTGCCCACGGCGCGTCGAAGGGATAATCTGCCAGCACCCGGCGGAAGGTGCGAGCGAGCCCGCCGGAGACGAGGTAGATCTGCCGCGCCACCGGGTGGGTGATGCGGTCGGTGGGCTCGATGTCGAGCGCCACGAACTCCATCGTCGGGTCGACGCCGCGGATCCTGAAGAAGCGTCGACCCAGGGTATTGAAGAAAGTCTTGTTCAGTTCCTGGTCGATCAGTTCGGCGATCGCTTCCGCATAGTGGGTCCTGATCTGCGCCCACAGCGCGCGATCGGCCGCGCGCGGACCGAGCTTGTGCTCCAGGTGCCCGGTGGTCTCGGCCACGCACTGGTCGTAGAGCCGGATGCGGTCGACGGCATCGGCGCGCGCGGCGGCCCAGTCGCGCGTCTCGAAGCGCACTTTCGCGCGCTGGGTGACGGCGCGGAAGCGGGCGTTGTAGTCGGTAAAGCGGTCGCGCAGGTCGACCGCGCAGGAGCGCGCCAGCGCGTCGTCGGCAAGGTCTGGGAGAGGAGCCGCCATGGCGAAAGTGTAAACCCGCAGCGCCATGTTGCGGCGCGCAGTGGACGCGCGCGCCCGGCGCGGGATAATCCGCGCCGAGGAGACCGCCATGACCACCCCGCGCCGCGTCGAAAGCCGGCTAACCGACCAGGGCTGCGTGCCGGTCTACACGACTGCCGTGGTCGAGCAGCCGTGGGGCGACTACACGCCGATCGAGCACGACACCTGGGCGCGGCTGTTCCGCCGCCAGGCGGAACTCCTGCCAGGCCGGGCCTGCCAGGCCTTCCTCGACAACCTGTCCGCGATGGGCATGGACGCGCGGCGCATCCCGCGCTTCCGCGATCTCGACGCCCACTTGCGGCGCACCACCGGCTGGCGCCTGGTCGGGGTCGAGGGCCTGCTGCCGGAACTGGATTTCTTCCGCCATCTGGAAGCGCGCGAGTTCCCGGTCACCTGGTGGATCCGGCGCCCCGAACAGTTCGACTACATCAGCGAGCCGGACCTGTTCCATGACCTGTTCGGCCACGTGCCACTGCTGATGGACCCGGTGTTCGCCGACTATATGCAGGCCTACGGCGCCGGCGGAGTGCGCGCGGCGACCTTCGGCGGCGAACCGCTGGCCAACCTGACGCGGCTGTACTGGTACACGGTGGAGTTCGGCCTGATCCGCGATGCGGGGTGCCTGCGCATCTACGGCTCCGGCATCTTGTCGTCGAAGGGCGAGTCGCTTTACTGCCTCGACAGTCCCGCGCCGAATCGCCTCGGCTTCGACCTCGCGCGCGTGATGCGCACGCGCTACCGGATCGACACCTACCAGAAGACCTACTTCGTCGTCGACTCCTTCCAGCAGCTGTTCGACGCCACCGTGAAGCCGGACTTCGGCCCGATCTACTACGGGCTCAAGGGCGCGGAAGCGATCGCGGCCGGCGCGGTGTTCGACACCGACACCGTGATCCAGCGCGGGACCGGCGAAGGCTGGCTGGCCGACGGCGATGTCTGAGCGGCATTCTGTGGGAGCGAGCAACGCTCGCGGCCTTCAGGCCCCATCCCGAGGCAGGCCCCTGTTTCTTGCGGTCGTGAGCGTTGCTCGCTCCTCCAGCGAGGCCTGCGGCTTGCGCTTGAGGCGGATCAGCCCAGAGATGTCGTCGTCGCCATGGCCCATCGCCATCAGGCGCGCGTAGTCGGCCAGCGACTTGTCGATCACCGTGGTGTCGGTGCCCGCGGCCCCCGCGAGGCCCTGCACGATCTTCAGGTCCTTGTGCAGCAGGGACAGCTTGAAGCCGACCGCGAACTCGTCGCGCAGCATGGTCGCGCCGCGCTTTTCGAGGAACCAGGAATTGGCCGCGCCCGCCTGCAGCGTCGGCAGCAGGCGCTCCGGGGCGAGCCCCAGCGCCGCGCCCAGCGCGAGGCCCTCCGTCACCGCCTGCGCAATGCCGGCCACCAGCACCTGGTTGACCGCCTTCGTGTCCTGGCCCGCGCCGACGGCGCCCATGTGGGTGATCCGCGCCGCGAACGCATCCAGCACAGGGTGCACCCGTTCGAGGGTCGCGGCGTCGCCGCCCACCATCACGGACAGCCGGCCGTTCTTCGCGCCCTCGACGCCGCCGGACACCGGCGCATCGATGAAGTCGCCGCCGGCCGCGCGCAGGACGGCGGCCGCCTGGCGCGCGCTGGCGGAGGCGATGGTCGAGGTGTCGACCACCACCAGCCCGGCGTGACGTGCCCGGGCGGCGGCCTCGCACAGCGCGAGCACGTCGGCATCGGCGGTCACGCAGGTCAGGATGACATCGCAGCGGCGCGCCAGTTCGACCAGATCCTCGACCGCGGCCACACCCAGTTCGGCCGCCAGCGCCTGCGCGCGCGCATGCGTCCGATTGGCGACCGCCGCCAGCAGCCCGCGCGCGGCGAGGTGGCGCGCCATCGGCGCGCCCATGGCGCCGAGACCGATGCAGCCCACCTTCAGGCTCATGCGTGCGGCACTTCCTCGAGGTAGGTGTAGGCGG
>DHLY01000057.1:14274-21941 GCA_002405525.1 Proteobacteria bacterium UBA4656 | reverse complement strand
GCTTCGCCTGCGCGATCTTCTGCGAGTAACGCAGTCGAAGCGCGTTGGCCTCGTAGCCGACGAAGCCGAGCACACGGTCGTTGGTGTCGCCGCGACGCGCGTTCTCCAACGCCGCGCCTGACGCCGCCAAGCGCACGTCCACGGAGTCGGTGTCGCCGAACAGGTTGTGGATGTCGCCCAGCGTCTCCTGGTAGGCGCCGACCATGAACAGGCCGAGCCGGTACGACTCGCCGACGCGCGGCGCGTGCAGCGGCAAGCTGGCGTCCACGCCCTCGGAATCGACGTAGTGGTCGATACGGCCGTCGGAGTCGCAGGTGAGGTCGGCGATCACGCCGTGGCGGTCGGGGCGCTCGTCGAGGCGCTCGATCGGCACGATCGGGAACACCTGGTCCAGCGCCCACACATCCGGGATCGACTGGAACACCGAGAAATTCACGAAGTACTTGTCGACCAGCTTGGCGTTTAACTCGTCCAGCGCGGTGCGGTGCGAGCGCTCGCGCGGGTCGAGCCGCGCGCGAACGGCATTGACGGCCGCGAAGTAGAGGTCGTCGAGCAGCGCGCGCTGGGCGAGGTCGAGGGCGCCGAGCGCATACATCGCCTGGCCTTCGGCCACGTGGTGCAGGGCCTCGTGGTAGAGCTCCAGGGCCGGCCGGCGGTCGAGATCGTCGAGGACCTCGCGCAGGTGGCGGATGGGCGCTGCCTCACCATGACCGGGCGGCGGCACCCGCCCGGCCGGAGCTTCCTCGACCTCGCTGACGTTGGCCACCAGCACCGCGTGGTGGGCGGTCATCGCGCGACCGGCCTCGGTGAGGATGTGCGGCGGAGCCAGCCGGTACTCGGCGCAGGCCTCGGCCAGCGGGGCGACGATGGTCGCCGCGTACTGGTCGAGGCCGTAGTTCATCGAGCATTCGCTGCGCGAACGCGTGCCCTCGTAGTCCACGGCCAGCCCGCCGCCGACGTCCATGTAGCGGATCCCGAGTCCTAGGCGCGAGAGTTCGACCAGGTAGCGCGTGGCCTCGCGCATGCCGCCGGCAATGTCGCGCACGTTGGAGATCTGCGAACCCATGTGGAAGTGCAGCAGCGACAGGCAGTGCGCCTTGCCGGCCTCCTTGAGCTGGTCGACCAGGTCCAGCACCTGGCGCGGCGAGAGCCCGAACTTGGCCTTGTCGCCACCGGTGTTCTGCCACTTGCCGGCGCCCAGAGAAGCCAGGCGCATGCGCACCCCGAAGCCGGGCTCGACACCCAGTTTCTGAGCCTCCTCCAGCGCCATCGCCAGTTCCGAGGGCTTCTCGATCACGATCCAGGTCTCGAGCCCGAGCTTGCGGCCGATCAGGGCCAGGCGGATGAACTCCCGGTCCTTGTAGCCATTGCAGACCACCACGCCGCCCGGCCGCGACAGCGCGAGCACCGCCACCAGTTCGGGTTTCGATCCGGCTTCCAGCCCGAACCCCTGCTCCCCGCGGGCGACCAGTTCGCCGACCACCGAGGCGTGCTGATTGACCTTGATCGGATAGATCGCGGTGTAGCCGCCGGCATAGTCGTGGTCCGCCATTGCGCGCGCGAAGGCGCCCTGCAGGCGGCCGAGCTTGTCGCCCAGCACGTCGAGGAAGCGCACCAGCAGCGGCAGCTTCAGGCCCTGCGCCTGCGCGTCGTCGACCACCCGGGCGAGCGCGACCTGCGGACCTCCGGCGCCGCGCGGCAGGGCGACCAGCCGGCCACCGGCGCCGACGTCGAAATAGCCCTCGCTCCAGTGCGCGATGGAGAAGGTCTGGCGGGCGCGCTCGATCGACCAGTCGGACATCGGTTGAACCCCCACCCAGGACCGCGTCTTGCGGGCGCGGAGTGTAGGGCAATCGAATGTGAGCTGCATGTCTCGGCTGCGGTTCCAACGCGCTCCGAGCGGTAACCGAAGTGCGCGACGTCGGATCGCGGGCTGGCAATCGCGGCAGCGTTCGCTGCGGGTTACGTCCGCGACCGCGCTGGTGCCCGCTCCGGGCCTACCAACGATACTCGAGCGCCAGCCCCGCCGTGCGCCAGTCGCGGCTGCCGCCGAACTCGCCCTCGGCGATCACCGACCACGTGGGCGAAATGGCGAAGTCCACCGCCGCCGTATACCACCACCAATCGCCGCGCTGAGCCGGACGGCCGCCGATGAATTGTTCAGGCCGCCGATCGCAGTAGTCGAACGGATTGCATGGCCGCGGTTGCGCGGCAAGAAAGCGCTGCAAAGCATCGTAGCGGTAGATGTCATGGCGGTAACGCTGGCCATTTGCGCCTACGGCCAAGCCCAGGCGCGGCACCGGCTGCCAACGCGCGGCGAGGCCGACGGTCCAACCGGATGCCCGTGCGCGATCGTCGACCGGCACACAGTCGGGCGCTCGCCTCGTCCAACCGGGAAGACCCTGGGTGAGGCAAGTGCTGAACGTTGAAGCTTCCCGGTCGTCTTCGGACCACCAAGCGAGCTGTCCGTACCCGAGACCGACGTCGATCGACCAATGCTCATTCAGCGCGATGAGGTGGCCCACGACGACATGCCAGTGCCGCGTCTCGTCGCGGATCGTCCCCTGCGGCTGGAATCCAATCGCCTGGCAGTAATCTAAACGCGCAACGTTTCCGACCGAGAGCGCACAACCTTCCAATTGCGGGTCGACATAGCGGACCATGGCTCGCCCGTAGCTAACCCCGAAGCGCCAGAGCGGCGTCGGCCGCCATGTCAGGTCGAGGTCAACGCCAGTGCCGTTGGCGACATCACCGAGAATCCGCGTGTTTCCGCTCAGGTCGACGGCTTGCGGACCGTCGATTCCGTGCCCGCTGACACGAAGCGAGAAGGCATGGTCCCCGTCATCCGCGATTGTCGACGCCGAGGACAGCAGCAGAATCACAGCGAGCATTGGCCATCGCATGGCAACAGCAGTCCTCACTGGCAACCCGGTGGCGCCGGGCCGGTTCGCGCCAGGGCGATGTTTCCGCTCAAGCCCGCGTTCTCGCCTGCAGTGAACGCGTAGCTCAAACTCGCTCCGCCGCAGCCGAGCAATTGCAGATGGGCGCTGCCGACCTGGGTGGTGGCCGTGGACGGCTGGCCGTTGAAGGTACCGCCCGTAGTGGCCAGGATCGGAACGCCGCTGAAGCTTCGCGTTCCAACGGTATAGGGACCAAGCTGCAGGGTGTACCAACGCTGGCGAGGGGTTCCACCGGGAATCGAGGCGCGGGTGTAGCTGTACCAGCCTGCGGCGAACACCGGGAGGTTCGGATTGAGTTCCAGGAAGATGCCCTGTCCGTTGAGGTTGGGGTCGTTGAAGAAGCCCGACAGTGCGAAGTCCGGGTGGAAGCTGCCTCCGGTACCGCTGGTGGTGCACGACACGTTGGGCGCGAGCCGGGTCAGCGGCATGGAGCCGCTACCGCTGCCGTCATTCAGCGCGTCGCTGAGCGTGGCCGTGGTGCAGCTGGTCATGGTCAAGGTCGCCGTGCCTACAGCCGCCGCGGTCGTCGGCGGCGGCTGCGCAAAGTTGCCGTCGATGTTGCGGCGAACGGTAAGCTGGGCTGTCGCCGAACCCGTCGCTGCCGCGCCGTCGAATGGGTACCAGCGCTGTCGCTCAGGGCCGCCGGCCGGTGCCGGGGCAAACGTGTACCAGGAGCCCGCCATCAGACCCACGTTCGGTGCGACGAGATTCGGGTAAACCTCGACCGCAAAACCTTGGCCATTGCTCGATGGGTTGTACCAGAACCCGCTGATGCCATGTTGGTTCAAGCTCGGACCGGTCGGCGCCGGCGGCAACGCCGCCAGCGCAACCGCGCAGTCGATGCGGGGGCGTTGAATGTTCGCCTTTTTCTCAGCCCCTCCAGCACCTGGAAAGATCACCTGAGTCGGCGACTGCGATAGCGCGTTCGCGATCTGCGCTGCGGTGGCGGCGGGTCGCGCTTGCTTGAGCAGCGCCGCGCAGGCGGCGACCATGGGGGTCGAGTATGAGGTTCCCTCAGCAAAGCCGCCTTGGGTGTTTCCCATGAAGGGAACTTGCAGGGGGCGTGCCGGTGCGAAGTACGCAACCTTTGGGCTCCGGTTGCTCCCCGCCCAGATTGCGTCGAATTGCGCCTCGGGAAGACAGCCGCCTGAAGATCCTTGGAACTTGCCGTCGCAGATCCACGTGCCTGCAACAGCGTGAACTGGCGACAGGCACGCAGGAACGAGCGTCGTATTGGACCCCCCGTTCCCGGCAGCCGCGAAAACCAGCTTTCCTTGTGCTGCGAGCGTGGAGACTCTCGGCAACCATGAGGCAGCGGAGGCGAACCCGTCGCAGACGCCGGACGTTCCCTCCTCGCCGATGCTCAGCGACACGATGCCCACGTCTGGCCGGGATTGAAGCCACTCAAGCGCCGCAAAGACGTCGACGGGCCCAGGTGCGGCAAGTGCGACGACTCCAGCGGTGGGTGCCACACCCTGCCCGATCGGCATCGCGATAACCGATGCAGTTTGGGTACCGTGGTCTGGCCCGCCAACTGTCCCGGCCGTGAACGACGACCCGGGTCCGGACTGCCGGGCAGTCCCGTTCGGGCAGCACTGAGCCGCGCAAAAGCATTCCTCCCAAACGAGTGCAGCACCCATGATCTGAGGGTAGAAGCGCCGGTCGATCATTGCGATCCGCTGGCCGGTACCCAGCAGGCCTTGCGCGTGCAGCGTCGTCACCCCGATCTGCGAAATGATCTGCGGCATTGCAGCCGCTGCCTGCACGAAATCCGATCGTACAGCCGCAACCCCATGCACAAACCCGGATCGCGACAGGGCGTCGATGTCGACGGCGCCGAATCGTCCACGGAACACGCCGCGATCCATCTGTGCCGCGGTCGGGTTGAATCGTTCGCGCAACCCGAGTGTCAGCCCCTCGCGCAGCCGGGTCATGGCACGCCGGCGCATGGCCGCCGTGTCGTCGACGACCGGGCGATAGAACAGGGGATTGACGTCGTAGGCTTTGACGACGACTTCGACGTCGACGCTCGCGTCACCAACCGTCAGGCGCTCAACGATGTCCGGATCGACATTGCTGCGTCCTTGGATTGAGCGAATCGCTGCCCCGTCGGCGCTGCCGACGGCGTCCGAATTGCCCACTGCCTCAGCGTGCCCGGGGGGGGGCACAAGACCAGCGCCGTCAGGCTCACGAGCGCTGCGAACGCACCTCGACCTGACCACCACCGCATCATGAAGCCACCCGTTTCCATGGCACACTCCGGCGCCCGGCTTCAGCCAGGCTACACCGCCGGTACCAGGGCTGTCAAGCGCTCACAGACGCTGCAGCCCGGTCCCTTGGCTCGTCCGTCGGCCAGCTGCGGCAGAGTTGTTGAGGACGCCGCATGCTGGAACTCCGCGCTCGCTGAGCGCGGGTGACCCCGCTGGGGCCCGTGAACGCCGATCGCTGCGCCCTATCGGTGGCCTCGGGGTCGATCACCTGCAGCGGGTATACTCTCCGGTCTTTGGCAACCGCATCGCAGCGCGACCATGACGCTCGATCAGACTTGGTTCTCGGAAGCCCACGACCTCTCGGGCTCGGCGATCTCCTACCGCGTCAGGCGCAAGCTCGACGAGGTGCGCACGCCGTTCCAGCACATCCAGATCTGGGAGACCACCGATTGGGGCAACCTGATGGTCATCGACGGTTGCGTGATGCTGACCACGCGCGACAATTTTCTCTACCACGAGATGATGTCGCACCCCGCGCTGTTCACCCACACCTCGCCCAAGCGGGTGGTGATCATCGGCGGCGGCGACTGCGGCACCCTGCGCGAGGTGCTGAAACACCGCGAGGTGGAGTCCGCGGTGCAGTGCGACATCGACGAGCAGGTCACGCGGATGGCGGAGAAGTACTTCCCTGAATTGTGCGAATCCAACACCGACCCCCGCGCCAGGCTGATGTTCGACGACGGCCTGAAACTAATGGCGGACACGGAGCCCGACTCGGTCGACGTGGCGATCGTGGATTCCACCGACCCGGTGGGTCCGGCCGAGGGGCTGTTCGGCGCGCGCTTCTATGAAGTCGTGCACCGCGCGCTGCGCCACGGCGGGATCCTCGTGCAGCAGAGCGAGTCGCCGATCGTCCACCTGCCGCTGATCCGCGACATGCGGCGCTTCATGAAGGCCGCCGGCTTCGCCGCGGTTCGCACGCTGGCGTTCCCGCAGCCGTGCTACCCGACCGGCTGGTGGAGCTGCACGATGGCGCGCAAGGGCATCGAGCAGCTCGACGATTTCCGCGACCGCGGGGCGGCGATGAAGAAGTTCCCGACCCGCTACTACAACGTCGACGTGCATCGAGCGGCGCTGGCGGTGCCGGAGTTCATGCGCGAAGGGCTGGAGTAGCCGCGCACCGCGGGCCGCCGGAGGAACTTGCATCCGCCGGGGCGGCGAAGTCGCGAGTCCGACCCGGTGCCGGACTGGCTGGCGCAGCGCATGCGCGCGCCCCGTGGTCCGCCCGGAAGGCTGCTGGCGAACCGACTCTCAGTGCGGCAGCTCCACGCCCTGGAAGTCCGTCGCCAGCAGCCGCTCGAGGGCCGCCGGCCGGTCCTGCATCGGCCGCGAGAACGGGCTGTCGAACGCGTGGATGAAGAACAGCAGCAAGCCGGCGAAGCCGCCCAGCGCCGCCATCAGGGTCCGCGTCGGGCGCGAGGGCCGGAACACGAAGAAGGGCAGCGCCACCAGGGCGAGCCCGACCACGGCGAGCAGCCAGAACGCGACGCCCGGACGCCCTGACGCGAGCTCCATGCGCAGGTGGCGGAACTCGCCGATATCGGTCAAGCGCTGCAGCATGCGGGCCCGCAGCGCCGCCTCGCGCGGACCCGCCGGTACGAGGTCCAGCAGAAGGTCGTAGGCGCGGTCGCGCGCCGCCCAGGCCTGATTCGACAGGCGGCGCTCCCGGGCCAGCAGGCGCCACTCACGCTCCACCACGTGCTCGACGTAGGCGCGCATCGCCGCCTGCACCACCGGCCCGACCGCGCCGCCCATGCGTTGGGCGTCGTGGTAGACGTCGGCGACCGCCACCGCCTCGCGGGCCAGCCCCTCACGCGCGGCCTGCACGTCGCCCAGTTCGTGCGCGTAAACCAGCGCCAGGATCACGCCGTAGAGCGTCGCCAGCCGCAGGCCGACTCCCTGCGCCAGGTCGCGGGTCGCCGCGGGGTAGTCGTGCCCGTCGCGGGCCGCCGGGTCGGCGGGATCGGGCGCCGGCGGGGGCAGCATCCGCCGGCCGAGCGCCGGCACGCCAAGTGAGAGCAGCAGCGCAAAACCGATCCAGCCGGCCAGCCACGCTGCGTCGATCAGAGAATCCATGCTTCGCTTCCGCCACTGCCCAGCGCGATTCTGGTGGGCGAACGGCCGCCGGGACAAGACGGCGGCGTCGGAGCGAAGGGCCGGGTGCGGTCGGCGGTCGGCGTTGCCCCGCGCCACGCAGCCGGGCAGACAGGCGGCGCCGCAGAACCCGCCGCTCCGGCGCGGCTCGAGGGTCGCGGAACCGGCACGGGCGAGGACCCAAGCCGCGAATCGAGCCCTCGAACGCCGCCCTCGCGCGCGGGCCATCCCTGGCCCGCCCGGAAGGCGATCCCGGCACGGCGTCTCAGAGCGCGTCGCCGTCCAGTTCTCCGGTGCGGATGCGGACCACCCGCTCCAGCGGCAGCACGAAGATCTTGCCGTC
>DHLY01000057.1:8836-14149 GCA_002405525.1 Proteobacteria bacterium UBA4656 | reverse complement strand
GCCGATCTTGCCGGTGTTGGCGGCGTTCATGATCGCTTCCACCACGCGGTCGACCAGTTCGTCGGTGACCGCCGCCTCGACCTTGATCTTGGGCAGGAAGTCGCCCACGTACTCGGCGCCGCGGTAGAGCTCNNCTTGCCGTCGCCGATCTTTCCGGTCTTGGCGGCGGCCACGATCGTGTTGACGACGGCATCCGCGTCGGCGTCATCGACAACGACCTCGACCCTGACCTTGGGCACCAGGTCGACCGTGTACTCGGCGCCGCGGTAGACCTCGGTGTGGCCGCCCTGGCGACCGAACCCACTGGCCTCGCTCACGGTCATGCCCTGCACGCCGCGCTCCTCGAGGGCCGTCTTGACGTCCTCGAGCTTGAACGGCTTGATGATGGCCGTGACCATTTTCATTGTCGTGTCCTCTTGTCGGTTCGCCGGCATCAGATGATGTAGCCGCGTTCGTTATGCTCCACGAGGTCGAGGCCTTCGGTCTCTTCCTCCTCGTTCACCCTCAGGCCCACGATGGCGCCCACGATCTTCAGCACCACGAAGGTCACCACCGCGGTGATGGCCACCGTGACGATCACGCCGAGGAACTGGATCCACACCTGGCCACCGATCGTCACGCCCTCGGCCAGGCCCTTGCCACCGAGGCTCGCGTCGGCGAACACGCCAGTCAGGATCGCGCCCACGATGCCGCCGACCGCGTGCACGCCGAACACATCGAGCGAGTCGTCGTAGCCCAGCGCACGCTTGAGCCGGGTCGAGGCGAGGAAACAGAGCACGCCTGCGGCGGCGCCGATCACCAGCGCGCCGACCGGACCGCAGGTGCCCGAGGCCGGCGTGATCGCCACCAGGCCCGCCACCGCGCCCGAGGCGATGCCCAAAACGGAGGGCTTCTTGTGCAGCACCCACTCGGCGAGCATCCAGGCCAGCGCGGCGGAGCCGGTCGCGACCTGGGTGACCAGCATCGCCATGCCTGCGTTGGCGTCGGCGGCCACCGCGGAACCGGCGTTGAAGCCGAACCAACCCACCCAAAGCATGGACGCGCCGATCAGGGTGTAGGTGAGGTTGTGCGGCGGCATCGCGGTGGTCGGGAAGCCCTTGCGCTTGCCGATCACGTAGCACGCCACCAGGCCCGCGACGCCCGCGTTGATGTGCACCACCGTGCCGCCGGCGAAGTCGAGCACGCCCCAGTCCCACATCAGCGCGCCGTCGCCCGACCACACCATGTGCGCGATCGGCAGGTAGGCGAAGGTGAACCAGCCGACTGTGAACAGCAACAGCGCCGAGAACTTCATCCGCTCGGCGAAGGCGCCGACGATGAGGGCGGGCGTGATGATGGCGAAGGTCAACTGGAAGGTGGCGAACACCGACTCCGGCACCGCGAACACCAGCGCGTCGCGGCTGACGCCGGCGAAGAAGGCCTTGTCGAGCGCGCCGACGAAGGAGTTGAGGTTCAGCACCCCCTTCTCCATACCGGTGACCGAGAAAGCCACCGAGTAACCGTAGGCGACCCACAGCACGGTCACCAGACCCGCGATGGCGAAGCACTGCATCATCACGGAAAGGACGTTTTTCGCGCGCACCATCCCGGCATAGAACAGCGCGAGCCCCGGGATCGTCATCAGCAGCACCAGGGCGGTGGCGGTCAGCATCCAGGCGGTGTCGCCGGCGCTGAGCGTGGGTACGTCTTGTGCAAGGACGGCGGTCGGCGTGGCCAGCAAGGCGGTGCCGGCCGCGCGCCATTCGGCGTGCGTCATGGTGGATTCCCCCGGATCGAGTCGGCGCGGACTGCGCCCTGCTGCAATGCAACAGAATTATCTGGGTTGCTCGCTCTAGACCGGATTTGGCGTAGTATTCGGCTCCCTCGGAACGCCCAAGTCCCAGAACCCGACAGCGCCTCTGACGCCCGACCCGCCTTGTCGATGCAAGCGATTTCCTACACCGCAACGTGGCGTCGGCCGACAGACGGCACCTGTGCTTGAGCTTACATTGCGTCGCAACAGCCACGGAGGACGCCATGCTCGACCTGCGGTCCATCGACGACCTCGCCCAGCGTCTCGCCGCCCTGATGCCGGGCGATCCGGGTGCGGCCCGCGAGGACCTCGCCAGCACCTTCCGCGCCACCCTGCAGGCCGGCCTGTCGCGCCTGAACCTGATCACCCGCGAGGAGTTCGACGTGCAGCGCCTGGTGCTGCTGCGCACGCGCGAGAAGGTCGAGGCCCTGGAAAAGCAGATCGCGGCGATCGAGGCCCAGCTGGAGCGCCCGACCCACGGTCCATGAGCGACGCGGCGGGAAGGCCGGATCGGACGCCCACCGCAGGGGCACATCGCATCGCCATGCGGGGGCTGCCGCCGGGCCATTACGACCACGACGCCCGGCGCATCAACTGCGGCATGCGGGGCGGAACGGGCGGGGAGCGGCCGGGCCGCGGCACAGGAATGTGCCGACCCGCGGGGCCCGGCCCGGCGGCGACCTGAACCGCCGGCGCGACACCCGGGCCCGTTTTGCTGGACGTGCATCGAAGCCTCGGTGCACGCGAGCGACCCATCGAGGAAACCCGATGGGCGCAATCGAGCCGCACGTCATGCGCGTTCGGCCAGGGAGGGCCTGTCCACATGCTGGCGGTGATCCATTCACGGGCCCAGGTCGGCGTAGCGGCGCCGCGCGTCGACGTCGAGGTCCACCTGTCGGGGGGCCTGCCCTCGATCAGCATCGTCGGCCTGCCGGAGGCCGCGGTGCGGGAATCGCGCGACCGCGTGCGCGCGGCCATTCTCAACGCGCACTTCGAGTTCCCGCAGCGCCGGGCGACGATCAACCTCGCGCCGGCCGATCTGCCCAAGGACGGCGGCCGCTTCGACCTGCCGATCGCACTCGGTATCCTCGCCGCCAGCGGCCAGGTGCCCTCCAAGGCGCTGGCGGGCCACGAGTTCCTCGGCGAACTGGCGCTGTCGGGCGAATTGCGTCGGGTGGTCGGCGTGCTGCCGGCGGTACTCAAGGCGCGCCGACGCAGCCGCGTGCTGGTGGTACCGGAAGGCAATGCGGCCGAGGCCGGCCTGGTCGCCGGCGTGGAGGTGCGCACGGCACGCTCGCTGCTCGAGGTCTGCGCCCACCTGCGCGGGGCGACGCGCCTGCCGCTGGCGGCCGATGCGATGGTGGCCGTCCCCACCGCGGAGTCGTCCGACCGACCCGACCTCGCCGAGGTGCGCGGCCAGCCGCAGGCGCGGCGCGCGCTGGAGATCGCCGCCGCCGGCGCGCACAACCTGCTCATGGCCGGCCCGCCCGGCACCGGCAAGACCATGCTCGCCACGCGCCTGGCCGGCATCCTGCCGCCGATGGACGAGGACGAGGCGTTGGAATCCGCCGCCGTGCGCTCGGTGGCCGGCCTGCCGGTGGACGCCGCGCGCTTCCGCGAGCGCCCCACCCGCGCGCCACACCATTCGGCCAGCGCGGCCGCGCTGATCGGCGGCGGCTCGATCCCGCGCCCGGGCGAGGTGTCGCTCGCCCATCGCGGCGTGCTGTTCCTCGACGAATTGCCCGAGTTCGATCGCCACGTGCTGGAAAACCTGCGCGAACCGCTGGAATCCGGCCGTGTGCTGATCTCGCGCGCCGCGCGCCAGGCCGAGTTCCCCGCGCGCTTCCAGCTGGTGGCGGCGATGAACCCCTGCCCCTGCGGCCACCTCGGCGATCCGTCGGGCCGCTGCCGCTGCACGCCCGATGCGGTCGCGCGCTACGGCGCGCGCATCAGCGGCCCGCTGCTGGATCGCATCGACCTGCACGTCACCGTGCCGCGCCCGCCGCAGTCGACGCTGCGCGGCGGCGAGCCGCCCGGCGAATCGAGCGCCAGCGTGCGCGCGCGCGTGGTCGAAGCCCGCGACCGCGCGCTCGCCCGCGCCGGCAAGTCGAATGGCCTGCTCGGCCCGCGCGAGGTCGACCGCGACTGCGCCCTGCGCGACGCCGACGCCGCTCTGCTCGAACGCGCCGTCGAGCGCCTAGGGCTTTCCGCCCGCGCCTTCCACCGCATCCTGCGCGTGGCGCGCACGATCGCGGATCTGTCGGCCAGCGCGCGGATTGAAACGCCGCACCTGGCGGAGGCGATCGCGCTGCGGCGACGGGAATCCGCGTCCTGAGGCGCGGTGTGTCGTCGTGGCAGGCCCATGGTGTGGGAGCGAGCACCGCTCGCGACCGTCACAGCCGGGGCTCGCCGCAGCGATGAATGTCGCCGTCGCGAGCGCTGCTCGCTCCCACAACGCGTCCCGGGCAGGCCGGGCGCGGGTGCACTCGCTCCTGCAGCCGGAGCGCGGAAGCGGGGATAATGCGGGAATGCGCGCCTTCCCTAAACCGCCGTGAGCAGCGCCGACGCGCGGCGCACCGGCCTGCTGCTCGCCGCGATCGCCGCCGTGCTGTTCTCGGCCAAGGCGATCCTGGCCAAGTTCCTGTATCGATACGGCATCGACGCGGTGACACTGATCGCGCTGCGCATGCTGTTCGCGCTGCCGGTGTTCGCGGTGGTGACCGCGCTCGAAACCTGGCGAGCGCGCGAGCGCGGCGACCGGCTCACGTCGCGCGAGCGCTGGCAGATCGTGCTGCTCGGGCTGCTCGGCTACTACCTGTCGAGCTTCCTCGACTTCTGGGGCCTGCAGTACATCAGCGCCTCGCTGGAGCGCTTGATCCTGTTCCTCAACCCCACCCTGGTGCTGCTGATCGGCCTGCTGTTCCTGCGCCAGCGCGTCTCCGCCCGGCAGTGGGCGGCAATGGCGGTCAGCTACGCCGGCATCGTGCTGGTGTTCTGGGAGAACCTGCGCCTCGGCGGCAGCCACGTCGTGCTCGGCAGCGCGCTGGTGTTCGGTGCGGCGCTGTCGTACGCGCTCTACCTTTTGCTGTCGGGCGAGCTGGTGCGCCGGGTCGGCTCGCTGCGGCTGGTGGCCTACGCGATGTGCGTGTCGACCGTGGCCTGCCTGGTGCAGTTCCTCCTCGTGCATCCGCCGGCGATGCTGGTGCAGCCGATGCCGGTCTACGGCCTGTCGCTGCTCAACGCGGTGGCCTGCACCGTGGTGCCCGTGTACCTGACCATGTTCGCCATCGCGCGGATCGGCGCCGGCGCCACCTCGCAGACCGCGATGATCGGTCCGGTGTCGCTGGTGTTCTTCGGCTGGTGGCTGCTGGGCGAACCGGTCACCGTGCTGCAACTGGCGGGCACCGCGGTGGTGCTGGTCGGCATCGCGCTGCTCGCGCGTGCTCCCGCCCCGGCCAAGGTGCCGGTCGCGGAATGACGCCGCGAGCGGTGCGAACGACCGCTCACTCCGTCATCTGCGG
>DHLY01000057.1:0-8588 GCA_002405525.1 Proteobacteria bacterium UBA4656 | reverse complement strand
CAGCGCCAGCGCGAAACGTTCGGGCGGCTCGATCGCGTCGTCGGGCAGCAGCGGCACCTCGACCAGTTGCGGTGCGTCGCTGCCGGCCGGCCAGGCGATCCGGCCCGACGTCGCGGTGTAGTCGACCCCCGCGGTGGCGCCGCCGGGCGCGCCGACGTCCTCGCTCGCATAGTCCAGCGCCAGCGGCGCCGTGGTGTCGCCGGTCCGGCGCAGCACGAAGCGCGCCGCGCCGGCGGTCTCGTGCAGCAGCGGCCGGCAGGCGATGACGCCGACCCCGGAAGTCGGGGGCCCGCCGGGCGCGCGGTCGAGGATGCGCAGCGTCGCGTCCGCGCGCAGCAGGCGCACGCCGGGCGGCACGGTGAACGCGACGCGGATGGTTTCCACGCCCTCGGCGGCCGCATCGGCCCGGATCGCGAACGCGAGCCGCGCGATGCGCTGCCCGATGGCGAACGTGACCTGCCCGCTCGTCGGGCCCTCGTAGTCCTTGCCCGGCGTCGCGAGCCCCCCGCTGACCGCGAATCCGACGATCAGCGGCGCATCGACCGGACCGAAGCGAAGCAGCGCCAGCGAGCCTTCGGTTTCGCCGCTCGCGGGCTCGCGCACGGTGGCGTCCAGCGGCGACACGCCGACCGGAACGTCGGGTGGCGGCGGCGGCTGGCCGCCGTCATCGTCGCGGATGGCACCGCTGCCGACCACGCCCAGCGCGCTGCCGGCGACGGCCACGACGAGTTCGAACCGCTCCGTCGGTTCTGCGAGGGTGTCTCCGAGCACGGGCACGTCGACGGTCGCGATCGGCGCGGCGGCCGTCAGCGTCACCGTGCCCGACACGGCCGTGTAGTCGCTGCCGGCGACGGCGCCAGCGTCGCGCGTCGCATAGGTCAGCGCGAGGCTCGCAGGACCCGGCAGGCCCGGCGGCCGCTGGATCAGGAAGCGCAGCGGGCGCGTGCCGCTGCCGCCTTCGACCATGGAGGCACCCAGCACGATCACGTGACCCGGCGGCATCTGGGCGACCGCCGGCAGGGCAGCCAGCACCAGTGACGGCAGCAGCACCGGGCGGATCACGAAACGACGGAAAGCCCACATGGCGATGTCCCCCCTCGCACGGCGCACGCGCTGCGCCGAACGGCGAAACCGGCGTGCGACCCACGGTGGAGCATGTCGCCCAGCGACTCGTGGCGCATCCCATCGACGGGGGATGAAACCTGCGACGGACGGCTGTTCGATCCGGCGCCCTTGATCCATTCCTCCTGGAACACCGCGACGTCGCGGTTCCGAGGAGTCCACCGATGCCCTCGTTCCGCCCCGCCCTGCTCGCCCTCGTGCTGGCCGGCGCCACCCAGCCCGCGACCGCCGCAAGCTTCGTCGTCACGCGGACGGACGATCCGCCGCCCGACGCCTGTCTCGCGACCGACTGCTCGCTGCGCGAGGCGGTGATCGCCGCCAACGGACTGCCCGGGCCCGACGTCGTGGTGCTCTCGGCGGCCATCTACGTGCTGAGCCACGTCGGCAACCCGCAGGAGGGGGCCCAGTTCCAAGATCTCGACGTCACCGACCGGCTGGAAATCGTCGGCGCCGGATCCGCGCAGACCATCGTGCGCGCAGCCTTTCCCAACCTGGCCCATGAAGCGCGCGTGATCCAGGTGGTCAACTCGGGCTTGACGCTGCGCGGGCTGAGCCTTCGCGACGGCCGCATCGCGGGGATCATCCCGGTGGCCGTAGGCGGCTGCCTTCTCGCCTCCGGTTCCCGCTTGACCCTGCAGGACGTTCAGGTTTCCGATTGCATCGCCAGCCCGGGCCTCGGCGGCGCGATCTATCTCGCCGGCGGCAGCGCGACCTTGCTGGCGGTCACGATCAAGAACAGCTACTCGAACGAAGGCGGCGGCCTGATGCTGGTCAACGGGGCGCAGACCGATGGCAGCGGCGTGGTCGTGCAGGACAACGAGGCGCTGGCGAACGGCGGCGGCGTCGCCGCGATCGGCACCGGCAATGCGCTCCGCTGGGCGATCGGCTCCCAAGTTGTGGGCAATCGCTCAGGTGGTTCCGGCGGTGGCATCCGTGTGGCCGAATACGGCAGCCTGCTGATCGAGCCCGCCGCGGACGCGACGCCAGGTCTCGATGAACTGCTGCACGTCAGCGCCAACACCGCAGGCACCCACGGCGGCGGGTTGTCGGTTGCAGGCACGCTGACCGCGCAACGGCTGAAGGTGACGGCCAACATCGCCAACTCCACCAGCAGCGACGGCGGTGGGCTGCACGCCTCCGGCACCGCGACCGTGATCGACAGCGAGTTCACTTCCAACGGCGCGGTGCGGGACGGCGGCGGCGTGGCGATTTCCGGCAACGGCAGCTCACGCATCGAGCGTTCCAGCTTCGTCGACAACATCGCAGGCCGCAACGGCGGCGCGGTGTCGCTGAGCCAGACCACGGCACGGCTGGTCAACGTCTCGACCTTCTCGAACGAAGCCGCGGCCGGCGGCGGCGGCGTGTCCGTGATCGCACCTGCGACGATCGTCCACCTGACCACACTGTCCGACGTCGGCGGCGGCCTGCGCCTGGGGGCGCCACTCGAGATGCGCAACAGCGTCATCGCCGGCGGCTGCAAGCTACTGGGCGGTTCGATCACTTTCCCCACCAGCAATCGCCAGGCGGGGAATGGCGACCTGTGTCCGGCGATTCCGATCACGCCCCTCGCGCAACTCGCGTTGGGCTACGGCTACTACGGTGGTCGCTTCAACGTGGTCGGGATCACTTCGCCGAGCGCGGCGCAGCTCAGCTTGGGCAATCCCAGCCCGTTGGCTCCGAACGACATCCGCGGCTGGACGCGGGTCGGTGCGGTCGACCTCGGCGCCATCGAGTACGCCGCCGTGGCACCTTGATCGCGGCCTGGGTTCAGGCGGGCGGGAACGACGCGCCGAACCCGCCCTCGATGCGCGATCCGCAGGCCGGGCACCTCAGGTATCCGGGCTGCGGGTCGCGCGGATGCGCGGCGGGCACCTGCCAGTGCACGCCCGGCAACGGCATTTCCCGCAGCAGGCGCGGTCCGTCGAGCGACCATTCAGTCCACAGGAAACCCGGTTCGCCGACCGTCATCGGCGCCCCGGCCGCACGCAGCGCCTGCTCCACCGGCTGCAGGTGCGCGCAGGTCACGCGGCGGGACGGGTCGAGCAGGAAATCGATCTGCGCGTCGCTGAAGAATTCGCCCTCCAGCGCGCGCGCGGCGAATGCGCGGCGGCGCGGGTGGGCGAGCAGTTCGCGGTAGCGCGCCTCCCAGCGCGCGACCGTGGCCGGGTCGGCGACCTGCCGACGCTCGGCGAGCGGCGCCCAGTGCGCGCGCGCGGGGTCGCGCCGCAGCGCCGCGAGATCACGCCGGCGCTGCGCCATCCGCGCCGCTCCGGCGTGGGGGTCCCAGCGCGCGCCCACACCGCGGCCTGCGCGGCCAGCAGGCAGCCGACCACCAGCAGGCCGGCCACGGTGAAGGCCGCGATCGTCTCGCCCATCCAGCCGGGCGAACCACTGCGTCGCCGCCAGCGCCAGCGCGAACGCACTCCACACGTAGAACAGGGCGACGATCGCGATCGCGAGGCTGAATCCGGCGGCCAGCGCCAGCGCGCGGAGGCGGTGCATCGCGCGAGGATACCCCGCGCGATGGCGTCCGCCGGCGTCGACTCCGGGCCGCAGCAACACGGGCACCCGCATGCGGTGCACCAACCCGCGCGATGTCGCCAGACAACGCGACCGAGGTCCCGAGGGACGCATCGCTGCCGCTGTCCGCAGCGTCCAGTGGCGCATCGGGCGCAACGTCCGCGAGCAGGGTCTCGACCGAGTTCCAGCGGCGCGGATCGGTGGCGGCACCCTCGGATCGCGGCGCGAGCTAGGACGCCACCTGCAACCCGAACGCCGCCGCGACCCACGCGCGCATCGTCACTCCTCCTTGAGACGCCCGCCAGGGCGGACCCGGCCCGCGCAGTGCGCGCGGGCCGGTCCCAGCTTACAGCGCCCTGATCAACTCGTCCGCGAACTCCGAGCACTTGATCTCGGTGGCACCTTCCATCAGGCGCGCGAAGTCGTAGGTGACCTTCTTGTTGCCGATCGCCACGTCCATCGCCTTGATGATGGCGTCGGCGGCCTCGGTCCAGCCCATGTAGCGCAGCATCATCTCGCCGGAGAGGACCACCGAGCCCGGGTTGACTTTGTCGAGGTTGGCGTACTTGGGCGCCGTGCCGTGGGTGGCCTCGAACACGGCGTGCCCGGTCAGATAGTTGATGTTGCCGCCGGGGGCGATGCCGATGCCGCCGACCTGGGCTGCGAGCGCATCCGAGAGGTAATCGCCGTTGAGGTTCAGGGTGGCGATGACGTCGAACTCGTCGGGGCGCGTGAGCACCTGCTGCAGGGTGATGTCGGCGATGGCGTCCTTGACCACCACCTTGCCGGCGGCGATCGCGGCCTTCTGCTCGGCATTCGCCGCGGCCTCGCCTTCCTTGGCCTTGGTGCGTTCCCACTGGTCCCAGGTGTAGACCTGGTCGGCGAACTCGCGCTCGGCCAGGGCGTAGCCCCAGTTGCGGAACGCGCCCTCGGTGAACTTCATGATGTTGCCCTTGTGGACCAGGGTCACCGACTTGCGCCGGTTGGTGATCGCGTACTCGATGGCGCTTCGGATCAGCCGCTCCGAGCCGTCCTTCGAGACCGGCTTGATGCCGATGCCCGAGGTCTCGGGGAAGCGGATCTTGCCGAACTCCTTCGGGAATTCCGCCTTGAGGAAATCGAGGAACTTCTTGTTCGCCGCACTGCCGGCCTCGAACTCGATGCCCGCGTAGATGTCCTCGCAGTTCTCGCGGAAGATCACCATGTCGACCTTGCCCGGGTTCTTCACCGGGCTCGGCACGCCCTTGAACCAGCGCACCGGGCGCAGGCAGACGTACAGGTCCAGCATCTGGCGCAGGGCGACGTTGAGCGAGCGGATGCCGCCGCCGATCGGCGTGGTCAGCGGGCCCTTGATCGACACCAGGTAATCGCGGCAGGCCTGCACGGTCGATTCCGGCAGCCAGGTGCCGAACTGGTTGTTCGACTTCTCGCCGGCGTAGACCTCCAGCCAGTGGATCTTCCGCTGGCCGCCGTAGCACTTGGCCACCGCCGCATCCAGCACCCGCACCGAGGCGCGCCAGATGTCCGCGCCCGTGCCGTCGCCCTCGATGAAGGGCACGATCGGGTTGTCGGGCACGTGCAGCTTGCCGTTGGCAATGGTGATCTTGGCGCCGCCGGCGGGGGCGGTGATGACGGGGTCGGCCATGGGAGTCCTCGGAGTCGGTGAAAAAAGCGCGTCATGATACCGGTCCGGACCGGGGCGAGGGTTGCCGCATTGCGGCAGGGCCACCGCCCGCTTGCGGTTCCGGGCGCCAAACGACGTAGACAGGGGCGTGCCCCCCGGAACCGCCCCCATGACCACGCCCGACCGCCTGCGCCACCTCGCCTGCCTCGCCCTGCTCGCCACCGCCGCGACGGTGGGCGCCCAGTCCCAGCCCGGGCCGGGCTATGCGGTGCGCCTGCTGGACGGGCAGGACGACTTCGGCGAGCACTTCGCCACCACGCGCTTCGGCACCAGCGACCAGTGGACGGCATTCCACTACGTCGCCAACGAGCAGTCTCTGTTCGCCGGGTCCTGCGCCGATGGCTGCGCGCCGGAGATCCGGCTGACCAGCGGGGCCGACCGCGGGCGCTTCGTGAGCGCCGCGCGACGCTCGGCGGGAACGCAAGCGAACCGTCCGTTCGCGGCGTACTACAACGCCACCACCGGCGACCTCGAGGCACTCGACTGCGCGGACAGTTCGTGCAACTTCGGCACGCCGCGGGTGCTCGACACCGTCAACGACGTCGGCGTCGGCACCGCCACCGCGATCGATCCCGCGACCGGCTTCCCACACGTCGCCTACTACGACGCCACCAACGGCGACCTGCGGCTGTATCGCTGCGCGAGCGCGACCTGCGACACCGGCAGCAGCGTCGTGATCGACGGCGTGGGCGACCGCGGCCGCCATCCGTCGATGGCTTTCGTCAACAACCTGCTGTGGATCGCCTACGACGACACCGCCACGGGCGAGTTGCGCCTGGCGCGCGGCGTGACGCCGTTCACCGCTTCCAACTTCGCCTTCTTCGCCGTCGGGCCCGGCGCCGACGCGGCGATCACCGTCGACGGCAGCAACTTCATCGACCTGGTGTTCCGCGGCGGCACCGACGGCACGTTGGAGCGGCTGCGCTGCCTGGACGGCAACTGCAGCGCGTCCACCCAGCAGACCCTGGATGGCGCGGGGCGCGGCTTCGCGCCGTCGGCCACCCGGCTGCCGAACGGCTTCCTGCTGGCGAGCCACCACCAGCCCTCGGCGGGCGCGATGCTGGCCACCGTGTGCAACGACGCCGCGTGCAGCGCACCGCAGCGCCTGACCCTGGAAGCCGGCCCCGGCTTCGGCCCGACCAGCGTCGCACAGGTCTACGCGGTGGGTCGGCCGCTGATCCAGTACCGCGACGCGGCACGCACCGAGATGCGCTCGACGCAGTGCACGACGCTGGCCTGCACCGCCTTCATCCGCCGCATCGCCAACGGCATCCCGGCGTTCGCCGCCAACGTCGCGGTGCGCCCGGACGGCCGCCCGGTGGCGATCTGGACCAAACTGCGCCGGCCGCGCATCGGCATCTGCGCGGACGCGTTGTGCACGTCGGTGGCCTATCGCGACACCGGCGGCTTCAACGCCGATGCCTCGCGGCCGTCGATCGCGATCCGCCCCGACGGCCGGCCGTTCGCCTACTACTCCAGCGGCGGCGGCAGTTCGGCCTGGGACTGCGCCGATCCCGACTGCACGACCGGCACGAACCGTGAGGTCAGCGGCGCGGGCAATGCCACCAGCGACGTGACGGAACTGGCGCTGCGCGCCGACGGCCGACCCGTGATGCTGTACCAGAACCGCAATACCAACGCGGTGTTCCTGTTCACCTGCGCCGACGTGAACTGCAGCAGCGGCCAGTCCCGGCTGCTGGCCGACGAGCCCGATCCCGCGGTGGAATCGACCCAGTTGGGCAGCTTCGCCCTCGCGGTCGGCGGCGACGGCCGGCCCGCCGCGACCTGGGCGCTGTCCAACCAGCCCACGCCCGGCAACTTCGCGGGCGCGCTGCGCTTCGCGCGCTGCGACGATGCGGAGTGCACCAGCGTGACCGTGCGCACGGTCGGCACGGAGCAGACGTTCAACAACGCGCTCGCGATGCGCGGCGACAACCGGCCCCTGTTGATCGAGAACACGTTCGCCGGCACGCGCAGCCTCGTGACCTGCGACGACGCCACGTGCTCGGGCGCGGCGCGCGTGGCACTGCCCAATCCGTTCGACATCGCGGACCAGCTGCTGCTTCGACCCGGCAATGTGCCCGCCTACGGCAGCGGCACCACCGGCAGCGGCGGCTACTGGCTGTGCGGCAATCCGGCCTGCGGCAGCGCCGAACGCAGCGTGATGATCGCCGATGCCGCGGACCCGCAGCGCGGCCACACGGGCCGCATCGCCTTCGGGCCCGATCCGCGCCCGGTCGGCGCGTTCGCCGAACAGCAGTTGCGCGACGTCTGGCTCGCGGTGCCGCTGCCGGACGCGGTGTTCGGCAACGGCTTCGAGCCGCAGGCGCCTTGAGCGGCGCTACTGGCGCGGTCCGCGCAGGTTGGCGGGTGCTGCGTCCTCGGTGCTGCGCCAGGGGTTGATGTCGAGCCCGCCGCGCCGGGTGTAGCGCGCGTACACGGTCAGCTTGCGCGGCGCGCAGCGCTGCAGGAGGTCGCAGAAGATGCGCTCCACGCAGTGCTCGTGAAAGTCGCTGTGGCGGCGGAACGAGACGAGGTAGCGCAGCAGGCCCTCGCGGTCGATGCGCGGGCCGGCGTAGCGGACCTGCACGGTCGCCCAGTCGGGCTGGCCGGTGACCGGGCAGTTCGACTTCAGCAGCTGCGAGACCAGGGTCTCGCTGGCCAGCACGGTGGCGTCGGCGCGCAGGAACTCCGGGCGCGGCGGGCCGTAGTGGTCGATCTCGACGTCGAGCCCGTCGATCGACTCGCCGTCCATCTCGGCCAGCCGATCGCTGGCGAACGACGACGGCGCGCGCAGCGCCACCCCGACCGCCGCGCCGGCGGCGGCCGACAGGTCGGTGGCGATGCGCGCGCCGAGTGCCGCGATCGAGCCGATGCGCTCCTGCGCGTAGCCGGTGAGGTAGAGCTTGAGAGACTTCGATTCGATCAGGTTCGGCGACATGCAGGGCACGCGGAACTCGCCGACCGCGACCTGCGGCTTGCCGCGCGGGTCGAGCCAGGACAGCTCGTAGGCGTTCCAGACGTCGACGCCGAGGAACGGCACCGACGCCCCGGCGCCGAACGATTCGCGCTGGGCGGCGCGCGGGATCGGGAACAGTCGGGAAGCGTCGTAGGTGTCGCCGTAGTCGACGGCGCGCCCGAGGCTGGAATCATGTGGGCTGACCATGTAGCGATTGTAGGCGAGCCCCCCCCCCGCGCCGGGCGCAGGGGGTCGCGCGGGGCTTGCGCGCGGACGCAGCCGGGCATCAGGCGGCGCGCGCGT